>NZ_LHPA01000023.1:0-246003 GCF_001297215.1 Pseudomonas sp. RIT-PI-o
CGGGCGCGCCCCCCGCGCGTGGCCAGGGGCGCGGTGAGGCGGGGGCGGTGTGGGGGGGGGGGGCTTTCCCCCCGCGGGGTGGGGACGCCCCCACAACTGGGCGGCGCCTCCCCCCCGGGGGGAGACGCCCCCCCCTCGCCACAAGGTCTACCACCTTGAGCGACTATGATTAGACACTGGAGCAGCCTCGGCTGCTCTTTTGCTTTGTGAGAGAACACCCATGACCGCCGCCAAAACCCGCATTCTAGAGCTGCGCGCTGAGCTGGATCAGCACAACTATCGCTACCATGTTCTCGACGAACCGAGCATTCCGGACGCCGAGTACGACCGCTTGTTCCACGAGCTCAAGGCACTGGAAGCAGCCAACCCGGAACTGATCACCAGCGACTCGCCGACCCAGCGCGTCGGCAGCATGGCGCTGACTGCGTTCACTCAGGTGCGTCACGAAATCCCGATGCTCAGCCTCGGCAACGCCTTCGAAGAATCCGACATGCGCGAGTTCGATCGTCGCGTCAACGAAGGTCTCGACGTGCCGGCCGGCGATCTGTTCGGTGGTGGCGCGGCGGTGGAATACAGCTGCGAGCCGAAGCTCGATGGCCTGGCGGTCAGCCTGCTGTATCAGGACGGTCTGCTGGTACGTGGCGCCACTCGAGGCGATGGCACCACTGGCGAAGACATCAGTGTCAACGTGCGCACCGTGCGCAACATTCCTCTGAAGCTGCACGGCGACGGCTGGCCGGCGACGCTGGAAGTGCGCGGTGAAGTGTTCATGTCCAAGGCCGGTTTCGAACGGCTCAACGCCTCGCAACTGGAGATCGGCGGCAAGACCTTCGCCAACCCGCGCAACGCTGCTGCGGGCAGTCTGCGCCAGCTCGATTCGAAGATCACCGCCAACCGGCCGCTGGAATTCTGCTGCTACGGCATCGGTCAGGTGTCCCACGACATTTCCGACACCCACATCGGCAACCTCAAGCAGTTGCAGAAGTGGGGCATGCCGATCAGTCACGAACTGAAGCTGGCCAAGGGCATCGACGAGTGCCTGGAGTACTACCACGACATCGGCGCACGGCGTAATGCACTCGCTTATGAAATCGACGGCGTGGTGTTCAAGGTCAACAGCATTGCCGACCAGCGCGAGCTGGGCTTCCGCGCCCGCGAACCGCGCTGGGCGATCGCGCATAAATTCCCGGCGATGGAAGAACTCACCGAGCTGCTCGACGTTGAATTCCAGGTCGGCCGCACCGGTGCGGTGACTCCGGTGGCGCGTCTGAAACCGGTTAAAGTCGCCGGCGTCACCGTGGCCAACGCCACATTGCACAATATGGACGAAGTGGCGCGACTGGGCCTGATGATCGGCGACACGGTGATCATTCGCCGCGCCGGCGATGTGATTCCGCAAGTGGTGCAGGTGGTCACCGAGCGTCGTCCTGATAACGCGCGCCCGGTCGCCATCCCTGAAAGCTGCCCGGTGTGCGGCTCGCATGTCGAACGCACGCAACTGGTCAAGCGCAGCAAGGGCAAGGAAACCTTCAGCGAAGGCGCGGTGTATCGCTGCGTCGGCCGGTTGGCCTGTGGCGCGCAACTCAAGCAGGCGATCATTCACTTCGTTTCACGCCGGGCCATGGACATCGAAGGTCTGGGCGACAAGAGCGTCGAGCAACTGGTCGACGAAGGTCTGGTCAGTTCGCCAGCCGATCTGTATGCCCTGAAGTTCGATGACATCGTCGATTTGGAAGGCTTTGCCGAAGTCTCGAGCAACAAGCTGCTGAAAGCCATCGAAGACAGCAAGCAACCGAGCCTGGCACGTTTCATCTACGCCCTCGGCATTCCCGATGTCGGCGAAGAAACAGCCAAGGTGCTGGCACGTTCTCTGGGTTCGCTGGAGCGCGTGCAACAGGCCTTGCCGCACGTCCTGACCTACCTGCCGGATGTCGGTCTGGAAGTGGCGCACGAGATTCACAGCTTCTTCGAGGATGCGCACAACCAGCAGGTCATCGGCGAACTGCTCGGCCACGGTTTGCAGATTCAGGACCAAGGGGAGTTGGGCGCGGAGTTCGCCGCCAGTACCACGCTGGGCGGCTTGCTCGACAAGCTGCACATTCCTTTCGTCGGCCCCGGTGGTGCACAGAAACTGGCAGACCGCTTTGGATCGCTGGAAGCGGTGATGAACGCTGACTGGCTGGACATGCGTCAGGCGCTGCCGGAGAAGCAGGCCAACTCGGTGCGCGAGTTCTTCGCCTCGCCCGAGAGTCGCCAACTCGCCGAGCAGTCTGAGCAACAACTGCGCAATTTCGGCATGCATTGGCAGAGCGAGAAGAAAGTCGTTGAAGGTTTGCCATTGTCCGGCGAAACCTGGGTGCTGACCGGCAAGGTCGAACTGATGAGCCGGGATGTGGCCAAGGATCATCTGGAAAGCCTTGGTGCCAAGGTTGCCGGTTCCGTGTCGGCGAAAACCCATTGCGTGGTCGCAGGCCCCGGTGCCGGCTCGAAACTGACCAAGGCCAATGAACTCGGGGTCAAGGTCATGGACGAAGAAGCGTTTATCGCCTTCCTCAAAACCCACGGCGTCACCGTGTAAGGGATGCGCCGCTCTTGTGGCGAGGTGATCGGGTAGCGCGCGGTATTCGGGAACGATGTTGTCTTGAGGATGATCTAGTCTTGGCCAGTCCCAGGGAGAGATCGCCATGCACCGCTTTTTCGAGCAGCTCAGTTCCCGCATCATCGCGCCGTTCGTGGCCGGATCCTCACGCAACAGCAAAGTCTGGCCGTGCCGTTGCGGCCAGTCGCTGTTCTTTCGCAACAGTCAGTGCCTGGCCTGTAACGCCTTGCTCGGTTATCAACCTGAACAAAGTCGCCTGACCTCGCTGCAGCCTGGGCCGGAAGAGGGCACCTGGACACTCGACGTCGATCCCGACGCCGGCCTGTTCCGCCGCTGCGCCAACCTCGACATGCCCGCCGCCTGCAACTGGCTGCTGCCGGCCAACGATCACGACACCTTGTGCATCGCTTGCAGCCTCAACCGCACCATTCCCGACCTGTCCGTCCCGGAAAACCCCGAGCGCTGGCGCAAGGTCGAGATCGCCAAGCGTCGACTGGTCGCGCAATTGATCACCCTCGGCCTGCCGGTGATCGCGAAAACCGTGGTTGAAGAAACCGGGCTGGCGTTCGACTTCATCGGAGTCGACCTGCAAGGCAACGCACCAATGACCGGTCATGCCAACGGTCTGATCACTCTCGACATCCAGGAAGCCGACGATGCCCATCGCGAGCAGGTCAGGGCGCAGATGCACGAGCCCTATCGCACGCTGCTCGGGCATTTTCGCCATGAGGTCGGGCACTATTACTGGGATCGCCTGATCGCCAACGGCCCTTGGCTCGGCGCATTCCGCAACCTGTTCGGCGACGAGCGCGCCAGTTACGCCGAGGCGCTGGACCGGCATTATCAGCAAGGCGCACCGCTGGACTGGCCGCAGCATTACGTCAGTGCCTACGCGACCATGCACCCATGGGAAGACTGGGCGGAAACCTGGGCGCATTACCTGCACATGATGGACGCCGTAGACACTGCGCTGGGTTTCGGCATGAGCGCGCGGGAAATGGACTTCGATTACCAGCCGTTTCCGACCAGCACCCTGTACGACCCGGAGCACCCCGGCGGGAGCGCGTTCCTGTCATTCGTCAACGCATGGATCGAACTGGCCGGCATGCTCAACGAACTGTCGCGCAGCATGGGCCAGCCGGATTTCTATCCGTTCGTACTGCCGGCCGCGGCGATCGCCAAGCTGCACTTCATTCATCTGGTGATCCAGCAGGCGGGCGGTCGTGCAGACGAAGTTCTGGCCCTGTAGGAGCTGCCGAAGGCTGCGATCTTTATGTCCTTGAACCCGTTCATGTTTTTAATCTGCAACCAACGGTTGTAACTTCATCTCAGACAGGTACAATGGCGCGGCTCGCCGACAGGCAAGCGTCGTTATGGTGACCCCATCGGTCCCCCCGCAACGATTACCCGTGAACCTGGTCAGATCCGGAAGGAAGCAGCCACAGCGGGAACATTGTGTGCCGGGGTGTGGCTGGTGGGGGCACCACCTTAACGAACCATCGAAGGCTTCAGACAGAACTGCATGGGTTTCGCCCACTGCGGTTTTTTTATGCCTGTGATTTGGCTTTTGGCGTTGATCCGCTATCAGAAACGCTCAGATCAGCAGCGCAGCGTCCCGTTGGCCGTGCGGCTGTCGAAGCTGAACAGTGGCATACTCCCTCGCCTGGCATCGAGAGGTAAGGCAAGTGGGTGAAATTGACGATCTGACTCGGGAAAAACTGCGCGAATGGCAGTTGCGTCGTCTGGAAGTCAAGGAACAGATGCGGGAACAGCCCGAGCGAACCCTGGAGCTGTCGCGCTTGCTCGACCTGATGGATGAAGAGCACGCCGCGATTCTGGCGGCTTCGACCGTGTTCAACGCGGTCGAAGAAACGGCGCAGCCGGTCGCGGTGCAGGACCAGCCCGCCGCTGAACCGAGGGCCGGCCAGTACGACCTGCAATTGCACGCCAGCGCTCAAAGCCCTGAACACTTGCGCAAACTGCTCGAAATGGCGCTCTACGAAGTGCAGGCACAGATCGATGCGGACTCGATGACTGACTGCGCAGCTCGACGCGGCATGTCCGGCACGCTGGGCGACTACTCCTTCGAGCTGCGGATCCACCCCGAGGCCGGCAGTGAGGGATGCTTGCCTCCCACCCATGAACTGCGCGACGAGAATGACCAGGACTGATCTGGTGTTGTGTCAAAGCCCAGGCGGCGAGGTTGTATGCACCCGGAACATTTTGATTTGGCCACCCCGGTACTTCTACCGATTACCCATGATGCATGTACGGCGTTGTTGCAGCCCGAGGGTGAAGCGGCACTGGCCGACCTGACTGACCCGGAACTGGCGGCGCTGCTGGTTATCCAGAACCTCGCCCAGGCCAAGGAACCGGATTTGAGCGCCAGCGCGGCAGAGAAAATTCTCGCCAGACTCATTGACTGGTCCGTCACCTCCCGGCGCTCTGGATCGACGGGACTGATTTCAGAGGCGCGGCGATTGTTCGATTCGCGCAAACTGTATTTCGGCCTCAATGCGCTCAAAGGCCTGAACCTGCGGTTTCTCATGGCTGACGAAGTCACTGCGCAGGAATACCTGCTGCCCGACGGGCAATGGGATGTCGAGTACAAGATTCGCCATCAGAAACAGAACAACCCGTTCAGTCAGCAAATGGTCACACCTCGCGAGCGTGAGCACTGGTTAAGCGCCGCGCAGGACAAGCTGCTGCGGACCTTTCGCGCCAATCTCGACGAAGACCTGCACGTGCAGGGCTATGCGGGCATCGGCAAGAGTTACATGCTCAGTGCGCTGATCGAATGCCTGCGCTCGAAACGCACCCTGGTGCTGGCACGCACCCCGGCGAAACTGGCGACGTTGCGCAAACACATCACGCAAGTGCACAACACCGAGATCGGTCAGACTTTTTTCGACTTTGCCCAGGCCCAGTTGCTTGGCCCACGGATGCACAGGGCCGGGACGCCAGCACGGATCCCGAGCAAGCAGGCGCTGGCGCAGGAACTGAATATCTTCGGCTTTCGCCACCATGATGGGCCGGGCACGCTTGAGGTCTGTCTGCGCGTGCTGGAGCTGTATTGCGCGTCAAGAGACCACACGCTGTCCGCCAGGCATCTGCCCCATTTCCAGCAGCCCTTGACCGCCGCAGACTCGCAGGCGCTGCTGGAGTATTCCAGTCGCCTGTGGGTGTATCTGGAGGCCAACCCGGCCTGGGCCAGCCAGAGCGGTTTTCAGACGTTGTTGATGATCAAGCGCGCCAGTTTGGCCGGTTGCCGCGTCCCGCCGCGATACACCCATGTGATCATCGACGAAAGCCAGGATGTGCCGGCGTCGCTGCTGCAGATCATCGAGCGCGGGCAGCAGGTGCTGATCACCCTCGGCGATGAATATCAGCAGGCCAAGGGCGAGCCGCTCAAGCGCAAGCGTGAGGTCCGCCAGAGTGATATCTGCTATTCGGTGCGCTCGGGACGCAACGTCGAGCGCCTGGTCAACCCGCTGATTTCGCGCCACACGCAGAAGAGCAAAGTGCCGTTTGAAGGTGCTCGCCATGCGGACGTCGATATCGAGTACTACCCGCAGGCCTTCGTGCCGCCGGAGGGTTGCGTGGTGCTGACTGCGTCACCGTGGGACACGATGATGTGGGCCATCCACCTGCATGATTCCAGTTGCGCCTTTAGTTTTCCCGACAGGGAAGCGCAGGACGACATCAAGCATTTCATGACCACCGCCATCGAGCTGTTCCGCCGCGATTTCTACAGCGCCGGGTCCAGCGAGAAAGGGCCGCACCCGTTTTTCAGCGACATGGCCGACTGGCAGCAGGTGCGTGAGACCCATCGTTTCGACGAGGCGTTTTTGTGGATCGAAGCGCAACTGCAAGAAGGCTTCATGATTGCCGACCTGACTCGACTGAGCCAGAAGATCATCGAGCCGGGCAAGGCCTGCCTGTTGATGATGGCCGAGCGGGCCGGCGGCATGGAGTTCAAACGGGTGCTGTTGACGCGGGCCTTGCTCAGCAATGAGAAATTCAAGGACGCCTATGAGTTCGATCAGCGCATCTGTGCCGTCTACATCGCCATCTCCCGCGCCCGACAACAGCTGTACCTGCCTTACGACGTGGTCGAGTGGATCGACTTTCACGATTACCAGAAATTCCGCGAATCGCACGGCTATTGATATCCCCCTGTAGGAGTGAGCCTGCTCGCGATAGCGTCCGGCCAGCCAATCATCATTTGACTGATACACCGCTATCGCGAGCAGGCTCACTCCTACAGGGTTATGGGGTGTGTTCGGAGGTGCCGGTGTAGAGCCGGATGATCTCGTCTATCTCGCCGGACATTTTCATCCGCAGCAACGTGCGCAGAATCCGCTGCACCGGCACCTTCGGGTCGTTCCTCACATAGCAGCCGATATGCTGTTCCTGCAGCACCGCGACCCCTCGCAACTGCTGCTCCGGCAGCAGGCGCTGATTGATCCAGTCCAGCGTCCACTGATTGCTCACCGCGTAGCGATAACGGCCGGCGAGGAGCTTTTCCAGCACCTGTTCCTGATTGCGCGCGTCTTCGCGTTGCAACCGGTCGGCGTCGAACAGTGATTGCAGGGTCGGGTAGCTGTAACCGAGGACGGTGCCGATGGCCTGTCGCGGCAGATCGGCGGGATTGATCTGCGCCGATTGATCTTCGCGGCTGACAAGCAGGTCGCGCTGAAACCACAGCGGCACGCTCCAGATGTAATCGCCGGACTGATTCGGCAGCCACGACTGTGCGGCATAGCAGCGCACGTCGATGTCGCCGTGTTCCATGGCGCTCTGGACCCGCGCGCGCGGCAGGACGATGAACTGCGCCGGCGCGCCGACCTGGGTCGCCAGGCTGAGGAGGATGTCGTGCAGGATGCCTTGGGTCGGCCTGCCGCTTTCCAGTTGCACCATTGGCATCGCCCAGCTGTCCGGCACGGCGAAGCGCAACGGCGCTTGCGCTGCCATCGCGTTGAGGCTGATTCCCAGCAATGCCCCCAGGGCCCACCGCATAAACGCTCCGGTCATTCGCCGTCCCGAGCCGATAAAAGCCTCTGCTGATGCAGCTTAGCCATATTAGACGAGGACACCGGATGCAATTTTGCCCTTGCTCCGCTAGCATTAGCCGCTTCTGCTTCCTTCGCTGCGACGGTTTTCGATGAGTTATCAGGTTCTTGCACGTAAATGGCGTCCGCGCTCGTTCCGCGAAATGGTCGGCCAGACCCATGTGCTCAAGGCTCTGATCAATGCCTTGGACAGCCAGCGGCTGCACCACGCCTATCTGTTCACCGGGACGCGCGGGGTCGGCAAGACCACCATCGCGCGGATCATTGCCAAGTGCCTGAACTGCGAGACCGGTATCACCTCCAGCCCCTGCGGCGAATGTTCGGTGTGCCGCGAGATCGACGAAGGCCGTTTCGTCGACCTGATCGAGATCGACGCCGCCAGCCGCACCAAGGTCGAAGACACCCGCGAACTGCTCGACAACGTGCAGTACGCGCCAAGCCGTGGGCGCTTCAAGGTCTACCTGATCGACGAAGTGCACATGCTTTCCAGCCATTCCTTCAATGCGCTGCTGAAAACCCTTGAAGAGCCGCCGCCCTACGTCAAGTTCATCCTGGCGACCACCGATCCGCAGAAGCTTCCGGCAACGATTCTTTCGCGCTGCCTGCAGTTCTCCCTGAAGAACATGACGCCCGAGCGTGTGGTCGAGCATTTGACCCACGTGCTCACGGCGGAAAACGTACCGTTTGAAGACGATGCACTGTGGCTGCTTGGCCGCGCTGCTGACGGCTCGATGCGCGACGCCATGAGCCTGACCGATCAGGCCATTGCCTTCGGCGAAGGCAAGGTGCTGGCTACTGACGTACGGGCGATGCTCGGCACCCTGGATCACGGTCAGGTCTACGACGTCCTGCATTCATTGATCGAGGGTGACGCCAAGGCGCTGCTCGAAGCCGTGCGGCATCTGGCCGAGCAAGGTCCGGACTGGAACGGCGTGCTCTCGGAAATTCTCAACGTGCTGCACCGTGTGGCCATCGCTCAGGCGCTGCCGGAAGGCGTCGACAACGGCCACGGCGACCGTGATCGGGTGTTGGCTTTGGCCCAAGCGTTGCCGGCCGAGGACGTGCAGTTCTATTACCAGATGGGCCTGATTGGCCGCCGCGACTTGCCGCTGGCGCCGGACCCGCGTGGCGGCTTCGAGATGGTCCTGCTGCGAATGCTGGCGTTCCGACCGGCGGATACGGCGGACGCGCCGAGGCAACCGCTAAAGCCAGTGGGGATCAGCCAGGCCACAGTTGATTCCGCAAACTCCGTGGCTGCCGCGCCGAAGCCTGCGCCGGTGGTCGCTGCGGTTGTTGCGCCAGCGCCCGTGGCTGAGCCTGCGCCGGTAACCGCGCCGACTGCCGAGCCGGAACCTGTTGCGCCGGTTGTCGAAGCGCAACCGGAGCCTGAGCCGGTCGCCGTCGAAGCCGTGGTCGATCTGCCGTGGAACGACCCGGTTGAAGCCGAGCCCGAGCCTGAGCCGGCGCCGGCACAGCAACCTGCCGTCGAGCCGGTGCTGGAAACCGCTGGCGAACAGCCCGAGCTGCCGCCAATGCCGTTGCCACCCCCGGACAGCGTGGTGCCGGCCGCGCCGGAGTGGGCCGCCGCGCCGATTCCCGAGCCGTCCGTCGCTGGCGTCGAGGCCGCCCCGCCAGGCATGGACATGGGCGGCGAACCGCCGCTGGACGAGGACTACATCGAGCCGGACATGGATTCGGCCTACAGCTATCTCGACGAACTGGCCAGCGAACACGCCGCCGATCCCGAACCTGAGCCCGAGCCGGAACCTGCCGCCGCGCCGGCAACCGGTCTGGCCCTTCAGTGGCTGGAGCTCTTCCCGAAACTGCCGATTTCCGGCATGACCGGCAGCATCGCCGCCAACTGCACCTTGATTGCGGTCGACGGCGATCACTGGCTGATGCACCTTGATCCGGCTCACAGCGCACTGTTCAACACTACGCAACAGCGTCGTCTCAACGACGCGTTGAACCAGTTCCACGGGCGCACGCTGACGCTGACCATCGAGCTGATCAAACCCGAACAGGAAACCCCGGCCCAGGCCGCCTCCCGTCGCCGCGCCAATCGGCAGCGCGAGGCGGAGGAATCGATCCATGGTGATCCGTTCATCCAGCAGATGGTTCAGCAGTTCGGTGCGGTGGTGCGAAGCGATACTATTGAACCTGTCGACGCCTTGGTCACCCAAGGCTAATAACTGAAGGCGCTCGGCCGCGATGGCCGGGCGCTGTTTTATCCAAGTACGTTTGAGGTGATTCCCATGATGAAAGGTGGCATGGCCGGCCTGATGAAGCAGGCGCAGCAGATGCAGGAAAAAATGGCCAAGATGCAGGAAGAACTGGCCAACGCCGAAGTCACCGGCAAGGCCGGCGGCGACATGGTCACCGTGGTGATGACCGGTCGTCACGACGTCAAGAGCGTGAGCATCGACCCGAGCCTGGTTGAAGGCCTGAGCGAAGACGACAAAGAGATGCTGGAAGCCGTGGTCGCCGCCGCCGTCAACGACGCCGTGCGCAAGATCGAAGCCAACAGCCAGGAAAAAATGGGCAGCATGACCGCCGGCATGACCCTGCCAGCGGGTATGAAACTGCCGTTCTGATTCGCCACTGCGCGGCAGATGAGCTACACAAAATGCCAGGCATCGCGCCTGGCATTTTTGTTTCTGCATGATGGGCATGTGCCGGCAGGACTGGCGCTTTCGCGAGCAGGCTCGCTCCCACACTTGGAAATGCAATCCCTGTGGGAGCGAGCCTGCTCGCGAAGGGCGCGCCTGGGTCAAAACTGAAGAAACATCGAACACACCACCGCCACAAAGGTCTGCTCCCTATACACCGAATTCCCCATTCACAGGAGACGCTGACATGTCCGACCCTCTCACCCTCAACCAACGCTTCGTCCTTGCCTCGCGCCCGACCGGTGCGCCGACTCCGGAAAACTTCCGTCTCGAGCGCGAGGCTTTGCCGGATCTGCAGGACGGTCAGGTCTTGCTGAAAACCCTGTACCTGTCGCTCGATCCGTACATGCGCGGACGCATGAGCGATGCACCGTCCTACGCCGCACCCGTGCAGATCGGCGAAGTCATGACCGGTGGCGCGGTCAGCCGGGTCGAGCAATCCAATCATCCAAAATTCCACACCGGCGATCTGGTAGTGGGTGCGACTGGCTGGCAGAGCCACAGCATCAGCGACGGCCGCAACATCATGCCGATTCCTGCCGGTCTGCCGAGTCCGTCGATGGCTCTCGGGGTGCTGGGCATGCCGGGCATGACCGCGTACATGGGCCTGATGGACATCGGTCAGCCGAAAGAAGGCGAAACCCTCGTGGTGGCCGCTGCGTCCGGCGCCGTCGGCTCGGTGGTCGGGCAAGTGGCGAAGATCAAAGGCCTGCGTGCAGTTGGCGTGGCTGGCGGTGCCGAGAAGTGCAAATACGTGGTCGAGGAGTTGGGTTTTGATGCCTGCATCGACCACAAGGCCGACGACTTCGCTGAGCAACTGGCCAAGGCCTGTCCCAACGGTATCGACATCTACTACGAGAATGTCGGCGGCCATGTATTCGACGCGGTCGTGCCATTGCTCAACCCCAAGGCGCGCATCCCGTTGTGCGGTCTGATCGCCGGCTACAACGCCGCCGAGGCACCCACCGGCCCGGATCGCCTGCCCATGCTGCAACGCACGCTACTGACCAAGCGTGTGCGCATTCAGGGCTTTATCGTCTTCGATGACTACGGTGATCGTCAGCCGGAATTCATCAGCCACATGGTGCCGTGGGTACGCGACGGCAAGGTGAAATTCCGCGAGGACGTGGTCGAAGGCCTGGAGCAGGCGCCCGAGGCGTTCATCGGTCTGCTGGAAGGGCGCAACTTCGGCAAACTGGTGGTCCGGGTCGCCCAGGACTGAGGATTTGACGCTGGCCAGAGGCGCGGGTATAAACCGCGTCTCGTTGTTTAGTCGGACTGTTTACCCATGAGCTTCAGCCCTTTGATTCGCCAACTGATCGACGCCCTGCGCACCTTGCCAGGCGTGGGTCAGAAAACCGCTCAGCGCATGGCGTTGCAGTTGCTCGAACGTGATCGCAGCGGTGGCACTCGTCTGGCGCAGGCCTTGAGCCAGGCCATGGAAGGCGTTGGCCACTGCCGCCAGTGCCGCACGCTGACCGAAGACGATCTGTGCCCGCAATGCGCCGACCCACGCCGTGATGACACGCTGCTCTGCGTGGTCGAAGGTCCGATGGATGTCTATGCGGTGGAGCAGACCGGATTCCGTGGCCGCTATTTTGTTCTCAAGGGGCATTTGTCGCCGCTCGATGGTTTGGGGCCGGAGGCGATCGGCATTCCGCAATTGATGGCGCGGATTGAAGAGGCGGGGACGTTTACCGAAGTCATTCTCGCCACCAACCCGACGGTCGAAGGCGAGGCCACCGCCCATTACATTGCGCAGTTGTTGCAGAACAAAGGTCTGATCGCCTCGCGGATTGCCCACGGCGTACCGCTGGGCGGTGAGCTGGAGCTGGTTGATGGCGGCACGCTGGCGCATTCGTTTGCCGGGCGTAAACCGATTTCCCTCTGATTATGCGGTGTCTGTTTTGACGCCTTCGCGAGCAGGCTCGCTCCCACATTGGTTTTGTGTCGTTTACAAATCCCCTGTGGGAGCGAGCCTGCTCGCGAATGGCGCGCCGCGGCCTATCTGATTCACACAATTTCATTGAAAACCAAGCAAGCGCTCGGTTAACGTCGGCGAACCCTTCCGTGGAGCTCGCCCATGCCTGCCTTTCAGGAATACTTCGACCCCAGTCACCAATTGGTCCGTGACAGCGTCAGACGTTTCGTCGAACGCGAGATCCTGCCGGACATCGATCAGTGGGAAGAAGCCGAAAGCTTTCCTCGCGAGCTTTACCTCAAGGCCGGAGCGGCGGGCATTCTCGGTATTGGTTATCCCGAAGCGCTCGGCGGTAGCCATGAAGGCGATCTGTTCGCCAAGGTCGCCGCCAGTGAGGAGTTGATGCGCTGTGGCTCTGGCGGCCTGGTAGCGGGCCTTGGCTCGCTGGATATCGGTCTGCCGCCGATCGTCAAATGGGCACGCCCGCAAGTCCGTGAGCGGGTCGTGCCGCAGGTGCTCAGTGGCGCGAAGATCAGCGCCTTGGCCGTGACCGAGCCCGGTGGCGGTTCCGACGTCGCCAACCTGCAAACACGCGCCGTGCGCGACGGCGATTGCTACCGGGTCACTGGCAGCAAAACCTTTATCACCAGCGGCGTGCGCGCGGATTTCTACACCGTCGCGGTGCGTACCGGTGCGCCGGGGTTTGGCGGCATCAGTTTGTTGCTGATCGAGAAGGGCACGCCAGGTTTCAGCGTCGGTCGGCAACTGAAGAAAATGGGTTGGTGGGCGTCGGATACCGCTGAATTGTTCTTCGACGATTGCCGCGTGCCTGTAGGCAATCTGATTGGCGCAGAGAACATGGGCTTCGCCTGCATCATGGGCAATTTTCAGAGCGAAAGGCTGGCGCTGGCGCTGATGGCCAACATGACCGCGCAATTGGCGCTGGAGGAGAGCCTGAAGTGGGCGCGCGAGCGTGAAGCGTTCGGCAAACCCATCGGCAAGTTTCAGGTGATCAAGCATCGCCTCGCCGAAATGGCCACAGCGCTGGAAGTGTCGCGGGAGTTCACTTACCGGCAAGCGGCGAAGATGGCGGCGGGGCAGAGTGTGATCAAGGAAATTTCCATGGCGAAAAACTTCGCCACCGACACCTCGGACCGGATTACGACGGAGGCGGTGCAGATTCTTGGCGGGCTCGGTTATATGCGCGAAAGCCTGGTGGAACGGCTGTACCGGGATAACCGCATCCTGTCGATTGGTGGCGGGACGCGGGAGGTGATGAATGAAATCATCAGCAAGCAGATGGGGCTTTAAAGTCAAAAGATCGCAGCCTTCGGCAGCTCCTACAGGGAAACGCACATCCCAATGTAGGAGCTGCCG
This sequence comes from Pseudomonas sp. RIT-PI-o, assembly GCF_001297215.1. Lineage (NCBI taxonomy): Bacteria > Pseudomonadati > Pseudomonadota > Gammaproteobacteria > Pseudomonadales > Pseudomonadaceae > Pseudomonas > Pseudomonas sp. RIT-PI-o. Next base: position 13,639 of record NZ_LHPA01000023.1, read on the forward strand.
AAGGCTGCGATCTTTTGCTCTTGATTATTTATCAGTCAACGCAAACTGCGTCAGGCAGAAAGTCGGGATGCCCATATCCTCAAGACGCTGCGAACCTTGCAGCTCCGGCAAATCAATGATCGCCGCGGCCTCATGCACCCGTGCGCCCATGCGGCGAATCAGGTTGGCCGCCGCGATCAGCGTGCCGCCAGTGGCGATCAGGTCATCGAACATCACCACCGAATCGCCTTCGCACAGGCTGTCGGCGTGCACTTCCAGAAACGCTTCGCCGTACTCGGTGGCGTAACCTTCGGCGAGCACGTCCGCCGGCAGTTTGCCTTGCTTGCGGAACAGCACCAGCGGTTTGTTCAACTGATAGGCCAATACCGAACCGATCAGGAAACCCCTGGCGTCCATGGCGCCGATGTGGGTGAAGTCGGCTTCGACGTAGCGATGGGCGAAGCTGTCCATCACCAGGCGCAGGGCCGTAGGCGACTGGAACAACGGGGTGATGTCGCGAAAGATCACGCCCGGCTTGGGAAAGTCGATCACGGGGCGGATCAGGGATTTGATGTCGAAGGAGTCGAAGACCATCGGGGTGTCCTGGCAGGGCTGCAAACGGCGCAGTATACCCGCGGCTGAAACGATTCGCTCAACCGCGGGTCGTGATCAGCCTTCGATCGAACCGCCGGCCAGCGCGCACAGCTGGATCGGATCGAGAATGTGGATCTCCTTGCCCTCGGCGGCAATCAGCTCGTTCTGCTGGAAGCGCGTGAACACCCGCGACACGGTTTCCACCGCCAGACCCAGGTAATTGCCGATTTCATTGCGCGACATGCTCAGGCGGAACTGGTTGGCCGAGAAGCCGCGAGCGCGGAAGCGTGCTGACAGGTTGACCAGGAAGGTGGCGATGCGCTCGTCAGCGGTCTTTTTCGACAGCAGCAGCATCATTTGCTGGTCGTCGCGGATCTCGCGGCTCATCACCCGCATCAACTGGCGGCGCAGTTGCGGCAATTGCAGGGCCAGTTCGTCGAGGCGTTCGAAGGGGATTTCGCAGACCGAAGTGGTTTCCAGCGCCTGGGCTGACACCGGGTGTTTCTCGGTGTCCATGCCCGACAGTCCAACCAGTTCGCTCGGCAGATGGAAACCAGTCAGTTGCTCTTCGCCGGCATCGCTCAGGCTGAAGGTTTTCAGGGCGCCGGAGCGAACTGCATAAACCGAATCGAAGGTGTCGCCCTGGCGAAACAGAAACTCGCCTTTCTTCAACGGGCGGCCGCGTTTAACGATTTCGTCGAGCGCATCCATGTCTTCCAGATTCAGAGAAAGTGGCAGGCAGAGCGGGGCCAGGCTGCAATCCTTGCAGTGGGCCTGGTTGTGAGCGCGCAGTTTGACTGGCTCGGACATTTCTTCAATCCTTGTGGGAAAACACACATAAGACGTAAGGGTAACCCACCCAAGGACATTCAGGCCAGCACGCGGCGAAGTTGTCCCACAGACATAAAGCCGCAGCACCGGCGGCCGATAAACAGCTATCAGCATTCATCCACGGAAGGTTCCGATGACCGCCATTGGCACGCTAGGCCCCGGTAGCAGCGGCGTTGCTGCCGCGCCGGAGTTAAACAATACCGACGCTGCGAGCGACCGCGACGACGACCTGTCGATAACGGCAAGCCCGACCTTGGTCGAGGGCGTCAAAGTGTCGCTGTCCGGTGCGGCCATCGCCAAGTCCGCCGCTGTCGGCGGCGAAAACAGCGACATCGACAACAGCGGCCTACCGGAGAACATCCAGCAATTGCTGAAGATGATCCGCAAAATCCAGAAAGAAATTATCGAAAAGAAAGCGCGGATGGCGGCGGTCATGTCCGACAAAACCCTCTCCAATGAAGAAAAGATCAACAAGCTCGCCGCATTGCGTGGAGCCATCGCCGCCCTCAACAGCGGCCTGATCACCGCCAACCTGGCTTTGTCGAAAGTGATGAACCAGTCGGCGCTGAGCCCTGATCAGAACCTCAAGGTCGGCTCGTTGCTGACCAAGCCTTAGATCACCCGCGAGAAACGCTGGCGGTTCTGCTGCTCAAGGTACGCATCGAAGACCATGCACACCGAGCGCACCAGCAATCGGCCCGCCGGCAACACCCCGATCCCGTCGCGATCAATCCTGATCAGGCCATCCTCGGCCATCCCCTGCAATTGCGGCCACAGCCCGCCGAAATAGCCCTGGAAGTCGACATTGAACTGCTGCTCGATTTCAGCGAACTCAAGTTCGAAATTACAGATCAGCTGCTGAATCACCGCGCGGCGCAAGCGATCGTCGGCGTTGCACACCAGGCCGCGACTGGTCGCCAGTTGCGCGCTGGCGAGGCTGTTCTGATAAGCAGCGAGGTCGCTGCTGTTCTGGCAGTACAAATCGCCAATCTGGCTGATCGCCGACACGCCCAGACCAATCAGATCGCAATGGCCGTGGGTGGTGTAACCCTGGAAGTTGCGTTGCAGGGTCTGTTCCTCCTGGGCAATTGCCAGATCGTCATCGGGCAGGGCGAAGTGGTCCATGCCGATGTAGCGGTAACCGGCAGCGATCAGTTGTTCGATGGTGCGCTGCAGCATCTCCAGCTTGTGCGCGGGGCTGGGCAATTCGCTGCTGTTGATCCGCCGTTGCGGCATGAAGCGCTCCGGGAGATGCGCGTAGTTGAACACCGAGAGGCGATCCGGTTGCAGGCTGATCACTTCGTCGACGGTGCGGGCGAAATTGTCTGGCGTCTGCTTCGGCAGGCCGTAGATCAGATCGATGTTGATCGAGCGAAATTGCAGGGTCCGCGCCGCGTCGATCACCGCGCGGGTTTCCTCCAGACTTTGCAGGCGATTGACCGCGCGCTGCACCGCCGGATCAAGATCCTGCAGACCGATGCTGACCCGGTTGAAACCCAATTCGCGCAGCAGGCCCATGGTTGACCAGTCGGCCTCGCGCGGGTCGATTTCGATGCCGTAATCACCGGAATCGTCATCGAGCAGATTGAAATGCTTGCGCAGGTGCGCCATCAGCTGGCGCAGTTCGTCGTGGCTGAGAAAGGTCGGCGTGCCGCCACCGAAATGCAGTTGCTCGACTTTTTGCGCCGGGTCGAGGTGGCAGGCGATCAACTGGATTTCCTGCTCGAGCCGTTGCAGATATGGCTGCGCGCGACCGCGATCCTTGGTGATGACCTTGTTGCAGGCGCAGTAGTAGCAAATGTTTGCGCAGAACGGCACATGCACGTATAGCGACAACGGCCGCTGGGCCTTGCGGCTGTCGCGCAGGGCGTGGAACAGGTCGAACGTGCCGACCTGCCCGTGAAATTGCACGGCAGTCGGGTACGAGGTGTAGCGTGGCCCCGCCAGATCGTAGCGGCGGATCAGATCAGAGTCCCAACGAATGGCGTCGAGCATGCGGGCATTCCCCCGGATAGGCTGGCAGTGTGGCGAGTCTATCGGGGTGCGGCGATGGGGCTGTTGATTTGCATCAACAGCACAAGGTCAAAAGATCGCAGCCTTCGGCAGCTCCTACCTTGGAATGCGACCTCCTGTAGGAGCTGCCGAAGGCTGCGATCTTTTGCTTTTAATGGCCCATGAGCCAATGCTGATGCGGGCCGGGGAGGGTCCATAAGCCGAACAGAATCACCAGCAAACCGCCGGCCATACGCACGCTGCGTTTGCGCAGGATCGCGGTGACCCGTTCAGCCGCCAGCCCGGTGGCGAGCAGCACCGGCCAGGTGCCGAGGCCAAACGCAAGCATCAACAGCGCACTGTCCAGCGCATTGCCCTGACTCGCGCTCCACAACAGCGTGCTGTAAACCAGTCCGCACGGCAGCCAGCCCCACAGCGCACCGAGCAGCAAGGCGCGCGGCAGGCTTGAAACCGGCAGCAAGCGGTTCGCCACCGGTTGAATGAAGCGCCACAAGCCACGCCCGAGCGCTTCGATACGGGTCAGCCCGCTCCACCAACCGGCCAGGTACAACCCCATGGAAATCAGCAGCAAGCCGGCCAGCACGCGCATGACCAGCGCCGCCGGGCTGTTGGCGACGGCCCAGCCGGCCAGGCCGATGAGCAATCCCGCCGTGGCGTAACTGAGAACCCGCCCGAGGTTGTAAGCCAGCAACAGGCGAAAGCGCCGGCTGCGCTGTTCCTTGGGGATCGCCAGGGTCAGCGCGCCCATCAGACCGCCGCACATGCCCAGGCAATGGCCGCCACCGAGCAGGCCGAGGATCAGTGCCGAAACCAGCAGGGGCGCCAGTTCAAGCATGGGGTGGCGCCTTGTCGTCCGGTTTGCCGGCGTTGGCTTCATCCACCGCGGCGGTGTGGTTGGGGTCCTGATCGTCAAAGAGGATGCTGTGCGCAGGGCCGTCGAGGTCGTCGTACTGACCGCTGTCCACCGCCCAGAAGAAGATGTACACGGCGATGGCGACGATCAGCAAGGCAGCGGGAATCATCACGTAGAGAGCTGGCATCGGTAACTCCAGGCCCGCGCGGCTCAGGCCGGCAGCGGGCGGGTGTGGGTCGGGCTGCTGGCGGCCGGCGCGCTCGGCAGGCGAGTCAGGCGCAGGGCGTTGAGCACCACGGTTAGCGAACTGATCGACATGCCGACCGCCGCCCACACCGGAGTGATCCAGCCGAGGGCGGCGAACGGCAACATGAGGCCATTGTACAGCGCCGCCCACAGCAGGTTTTCGATGATTACCCGGCGCGTACGTCGCGCCAGCGTGAAAGCTTGCACCAGGGCGCCGAGACGGTTGGACAGCAACACCGCATCGGCGCTGGTTTTCGCCAGATCGGTGGCCGAGCCCATCGCCACGCTGATGTCGGCCGCGGCCAGCACCGGCACGTCGTTGACGCCGTCGCCGAGCATCAGCACCTTGCGACCTTCCTTGTGCAGTTGTTGCAGCGCTTGCAGTTTGTCATCGGGGCGCAAACCGCCGCGGGCCTCGTCGATACCCAGTTCGGCGGCGACACTGGCGACCATCGGCGAACTGTCGCCGGACAACAACAAGGTGCGCCAGCCCCGCGCTTTGCAGGCCGCGAGCAGGGCGGGGGCGTCGTCACGCAGGCGATCATCGAGGACCAGCCACGCCAGCGGGCCGTGGGTGTCGGCGAGCAGCAGCCATTGCCCGGCCTCGTCGGGCATCGACGGCAGTGGCGCGCCGCTCAGGGCACAGGCGAACTGCGCCTGACCGATACGCAAGCGTCGTTCACCGACCACCCCTTCAAGGCCCAGTCCCGGGCTGCTGTGCACCTCTTCAGCGGCCAATGGTGCGCGGCCGAAAGCGCGGGCAATCGGGTGTTCCGAACGGTTTTCCAGCGCGGCGGCGAGGCTCAGGCATTGCTCGCTGTCGAGCGCGCCGAGCGGGCGAATCGAACGCAGTACCAAGCGCCCTTCGGTGAGCGTGCCGGTCTTGTCGAAGATCACTGTGTCGATCTGGTTCAGCCCTTCCAGCACGTGGCCGCGGGTCAGCAGCAGCCCGAGTTTGTGCAGCGTGCCGGTGGCGGCGGTGAGGGCGGTCGGCGTCGCCAGCGACAGTGCGCACGGGCAGGTCGCCACCAGCATGGCGAGAACAATCCAGAACGCCCGCGATGAATCCAGCTGCCACCACAGCAGGCCGATCGCTGCCGCGGCAATCAGCGACAACAGCAAAAACCATTGCGCGGCGCGGTCGGCGATTTCTGCCAGACGCGGTTTTTCCGCCTGAGCGCGATCGAGCAGGCGCACGATCGCGGAGAGCCGCGTGTCCTGCCCCAGCGCCTGCACTTCCACGGTCAATGCGCCTTCAACGTTGAGGGTACCGGCGGTGACCGCATCACCCAGCGCACGCGGTTGCGGCAGGTATTCGCCGGTCAGCAGCGATTCGTCGATGCTCGACTGGCCATCGATGATCTTGCCGTCAGCCGGCAGAATCGAACCGGGCGGCACCAGAATCCGTTCGCCGAGACGCAGCTCGCTGAGCAGGATGCGTTCGCTCTGACCGTTGCTATCCAGGCGCAGGCACGAGGCCGGCAACAGGTTCACCAGTTGCGCAGTGGCAGCGGCGGTGCGCTCGCGGGCGCGGCGTTCCAGATAACGCCCGGCGAGCAGAAACAGCGCGAACATGCCGACCGCATCGAAGTACAGCTCGCCGACCCCGGTGATCGACGTCCAGATCCCGGCGATGTAGGCGCTGCCGATCGCCAGCGACACCGAGACGTCCATGGTCAGGTGGCGGGTACGCAAATCGCGCATCGCCCCTTTGAAGAACGGCGCGCAGCTGTAGAACACGATCGGCGTGGTCAGAAACAGCGCGACCCAGCGCAGGATCGTGTGCAGCTCGGGGCTCAGATCGATATTGAATTCCGGCCAGGTGGCCATGGTCGCCATCATCGCCTGAAACCACAGCAACCCGGCGACGCCAAGTTGGCGCAGGGCCAGGCGATTCTCGCTGGCCAGCTGTTCGCTGGCGCGGTCGGCCTGGTACGGGTGGGCGGCGTAACCGACGTGGCGCAGCTCGGCGAGAATCTGGCTCAGCGGCAGTTGAGCGTCGGCCCAGCGTACGTGCAGGCGATGGTTGGACAGGTTCAGCCGCGCTTCGGCGACGCCGGGCAGGGTGCGCAGGTGTTTCTCGATCAGCCAGCCGCAGGCGGCGCAACTGATGCCTTCCATCAACAAGGTGGTTTCGGCCAGATCGCCTTCGTGGCGGACGAAGGGTTGTTGCACGTCGGCGCGGTCGTACAGCGCCAGTTCATCGGTCAGTTGCACCGGCAGCGCTTCGGGATTGGCCGAGGCTTCGCTGCGATGCTGGTAATAACTTTCCAGCCCCCCGGCGACGATGGCCTCGGCCACCGCCTGACAGCCCGGGCAGCAGAACTCGCGGGCCTGCCCGAGGACGACGGCGGTGAAGCGGCTGCCGGACGGGACGGGCAGGGCGCAGTGGTAGCAGGCAAGTGGGGTGGTCATGGCATCGTTGAGGGTGTGAACCCTTGCATTGGGTGTATCCGCTTGCCCTCACCCCAGCCCTCTCCCGGAGGGAGAGGGCGCCGATCGGTGTGAGCCGGAAAAGCGGCTTCAGTCGCCGACATTGTCACTGTCATACGCCACGCTTCCAGGCAGCCGAGATCAGTCCCCTCTCCCTCAGGGAGAGGGCTAGGGTGAGGGGCTCTAGACCTTGATTCACTTCTTCAGGTCTTCCGCGCCCTGCAACGGCTCATCACCCAGCAGCAGTTCCTTGTCATGGCTGACCAGTTCTTCTTCAAACATGCGCCACACGTGTTCATCCTGACTGCCGAGCAGCTCGACAAACCGCCGCCCTTCGACCTTGTCGCTCAACTGGCCAATGTAGCGCCCGCTCTCGCTGTCACTGCGGGTCAGCACGATCTTGCGATCCTTCTCCGGCTGGGTCGGCGAGATCAGGTTCAGCTCGAGGGTTTGCGGTTGGCTGTCACCGTTCAAGCGCAAATCGACTTCACCGGTCACGTCATCCAGATGCACCGCCGCGCGCAGTTTCAGGGTTTGCGCCAGCAGTTCACGGTCCAGCGAACGGTTGATGCCTTTGCCTGCTTCGTAATAGTTGTCGTTGACCAGATTGTCCGGGTTGTTCACCGCGATGGTCACCATGGACAGGGTCAAGGCCACCGAGCAGGCGAGAATCGCGATGATGATCCACGGCCAGAGGTGCTTGTACCAGGGACTTGCGGCGTTTGCAGCGGGCATGTTCAAAATTCTCTCAACGGATTTGTGGGCCGATGAATCGGCTCTTGGCTTCAACGTGGACGCTGTCGTCATCGGCGTCCTTGAGGATGAATTTCACCTCGTTGGTGCTCGATGGCAGTTGTTCCGGTGCGCTCGACAATTCGACCGGCATGCTGACGATATCCCCGGCAGCCACCTTGATCTCGCGCTTGCCTTGCAGGCGCAGGTCCGGCAGACCCTCGGCTTGCAGAAGGTAAGTGTGGTCGCGCTGATCCTTGTTCATGATCTTCAGGCTGTAGACATTTTCGATCCGGCCTTCGGCGTTTTCGCGGTACAGCACGCGGTCCTTACTGACATCGAAACCGACCAGCGAACGCATGAAAAACGCGGCGACCAACAGGCTGATCATCGCCAGCAGCACCACGGCGTAGCCGATCAGGCGCGGGCGCAGTTTATGGGTTTTCTGCCCGGAGAGGTTGTGTTCGGTGGTGTAGCTGATCAGCCCGCGCGGGTAATCCATCTTGTCCATGATGCTGTCGCAGGCGTCGATGCACGCGGCGCAGCCGATGCACTCGATCTGCAGGCCATCGCGGATGTCGATGCCGGTGGGGCAGACCTGCACGCACATCGTGCAGTCGATGCAATCGCCCAGCCCCAGGGCCTTGTAGTCGATGCCTTTCTTGCGCGGCCCACGGCTCTCGCCACGGCGCGGGTCGTACGACACGATCAGCGTGTCCTTGTCGAACATCACGCTCTGGAAGCGCGCATACGGGCACATGTAGATGCACACCTGCTCACGCAACCAACCGGCATTGCCGTACGTGGCGAGGGTGAAAAAACCGACCCAGAAATACGACCAGCCATCGGCCTGGCCGGTGAAGAATTCGCTGACCAGTTCGCGGATCGGCGAGAAGTAGCCGACGAAGGTCATGCCGGTGACAAAGCCGATCAGCAGCCACAGCGAGTGCTTGGCCAGTTTGCGCAGGAATTTGTTGGCGCTCATCGGCGCCTTGTCGAGTTTGATGCGCTGGTTGCGGTCGCCTTCGGTGACCTTTTCGCACCACATGAAAATCCACGTCCACACGCTCTGCGGGCAGGTGTAACCGCACCAGACGCGTCCGGCGTAGACCGTGATGAAGAACAGGCCGAACGCGGCAATGATCAACAGGCCCGAGAGCAGAATGAAATCCTGTGGCCAGAAGGTGGCGCCGAAAATGAAGAACTTGCGCTCCGGCAGGTTCCACCACACCGCCTGGTGCCCGCCCCAGTTCAGCCACACCGTACCGAAGTACAGCAGAAACAGCGCTGCACCGCCGAGCATCCGCAAATTGCGGAACAGGCCGGTGAAGGCGCGGGTGTAGATTTTTTCTCTTGAGGCATAAAGATCGACGCTGTTGTTCGCGTTCTTGTTTGGCGGCGTGACGTCGTGTACCGGAATCTGATTGCTCATCATTGCATCCCACGGCAGTGGAAAAATGCCCCGGTCGATACGTGCCAACCAAGGTCAAAAAGGGCTGTTGCAGTAGCGCGATGATACGCCTGCCGCTCTGGCTCAAGGGTGCGACCTTTGGTCGCGTTGGGTAAAAAATCCGAATGGTGTAGCGATTGCAGAAAAGCCTGACGCAGATCAATTGACTTGTTGAGTATGGACGGTTTTGCCGAAGCGGCTAGTTCATCTTTTTTCAATCGCTTGTTCACACCATCGCCGTTGATTCCGCAAGTTTGATTACAAGTAATCGGTGGGATTCTTTGACGGTGCCTGGCCCGGCACTAAGCGACAGGTTTCAGTTGATATGTATGTTGTAAGTTGTTTGGTCTGAAATATATTCACTTGATTGTTGTTTGCAAGAGCTTTGAAGTTTTCGTCGTGTTCGAATAAGTTGGCTCCTCGCGAATCATGTTTCGCGTTTTAATAATCAATCTAAATGGAATTTAACGTATGGTTTTTAATAATCTTGTGCGCATTTTTATAAGTGCTTGCTTGCTGGCTTCGGCTATTACCGCTCACGCGGCTACTGGCCTGCCCAAACACATGGTCTTTGCTTCGGATACCCAATATCCGTGGACAGACAAGACCGATAGCCGCGAACCGGAATCGGATTCGGAATTCAAGGAGCGCTCGAAATGGCTGGTTGAAAGCCAACTTGCGAGCATCGCCGAATTCAGAAACCAGCACGGCTCTCAAGCGCAGGTGCCTCTGATGATCAATGGCGATATCACTGCTTTTGGTCATGGCTGGCAGCGGTCTTATATGAAGGCGGCATTGAACAAGTATTTCGGTGGTGACTACTTGTACGGGCTGGGCAATCACGACTATGAAAATAATGTCGATGACTGTTTCAGTAACAGCTGTGCAGCAGGCAGCATCGTCGAGTTCAAAGAACATCATGAAGGTAAAGTCGATAACTTCGACCTGGAGATTACTAGCGGCTTTCTGAGCAAAACGTATTCCGGCAGTCTCGCCTATTCGAAAAATGTTGGCGAAGTGCATTTGGTCCAGCTCAATAACGAGCCGACCTACACCACACGGATTGCCCATGCGCTGAACCCGACGACATTCGAAATCAACGACGCACTGGACTGGCTTGAGACAGATCTCAGGGTAGCGCGAGCTCAGGGCTATGCAATCATCATCAATATGCATAAGCCGCTGAGGCACAAGGGCAGCCCCGAGCAACTGAAGCGTTTCCGTGACATGGTCAACAAATACCAGGTGACGGCGATCTTTGCCGGCCATTTGCATACAGATGGCGGTGACGCCTACTGGCAGGGCAGTGTGCCGATGTACCTGAGCGGCAGTACGTCCCAGCAGACCTATCTGACTGCGAGCTTTACCGAGGATCGCAAGCAGTTGCAGATCTATCTGGTAGAGAACAACCAATGGCGTGAGCGGACTCTGATCGACACCACGCCAGTGCATTCGGTTTTTGCCCAACGCCCATGAAAAAGCCCCGCCGGTGATATTCGGTGTTTTTGCTGCCCCTTGTCAGGGCAGCCTACCGCCGCCGAGGCCGTCGAGTCCGCCACCGTTACCGGGGCTGTTCATGGATTTGTGCGAAACCTCAAGTAACGGTTTGACAGATGTTGGTTCGAAGCCTGCCCTTTCGGTTGAGCTGGGTTGAGGCGGATTTTGCAGTGTTATCTGGTCATCTTTGGACATTCGGGCTTCATCCTTGAAGTGCTCCCGATAGGGCTTATCGGGCGGAAAAAACCTACCGTGCATTGCAATTGCGGTCCATCGAGCAAACGTTTCGAATCATGAATGCCACCATGAAAAAAGGCCCCGCCAATCTGATTGGCGGGGCCTTTTATGCTTCAAGCGCTGAACTTATTCAGCCTTTGCTTCCGGTGCTTTTTCACCGTGGGACAAGCTGTATACATACGCCGCCAGCAGGTGAACCTTGTCATTGCCCTGCAGTTGTTCCTGCGCCGGCATCTGGCCCTGACGGCCGTAACGGATGGTCTGTTGCAGTTGCGCGAAGCTCGAGCCGTAGATGAACGCGCCCGGGTGAGTCAGGTCTGGCGCGCCCATGGCCGGGGTGCCTTTGCCGGCAGGGCCGTGGCAGGCCACGCAGTTGGCGGCGAAGAGTTTGCCGCCATTGGCCGGGTCGGCCTTGGTGCCTTCCGGCAGTTTGCGCCCGTCGAGGTTGGTCACCACGAAGGCCGCCACGTCGGCCACGCCTTGCTCGCCGATCACTTCCGCCCAGGCCGGCATCACCGCGTGGCGGCCGCCCATGATGGTGGTCTTGATGGTTTCCGGCTCGCCGCCCCAGCGCCAGTCGGCGTCGGTCAGGTTGGGGAAACCGTAGGCGCCCTTGGCGTCGGAACCGTGGCACACCGAGCAGTTGGAGGCGAACAGACGGCCACCCATCTTCAGTGCTTGCGGATCCTTGGCAACTTCTTCGATCGGCATCGCCGCGAACTTGGCGAAGATCGGACCGAAGCGAGCGTCGGAACGGGCCATTTCCTTTTCCCATTCGTGGACGCCGGTCCAGCCGGTCTGGCCATTGGCGAACGCGGTCTGCTTCTCGGTATCGAGATAGTTGTAGCCCGGCAGCAGACCTTTCCAGTTGCCCAGGCCGGGGTACAGCACCAGGTAACCCAGGGCGAACACGATGGTGCCGACGAACAGCATGAACCACCATTTCGGCAGCGGGTTGTCGTACTCCTCGATCCCGTCGAAGGAGTGGCCGACCGTCTCGTCCGTCTGTTCGCTGCGCTGGCCCTCGCGGGTCGACAGCAGCAGCCAGGTCAGTGCGAAGATCGTACCGAGACTGAGGACTGTGACGTACAGACTCCAGAATGTAGTCATTCTTTGTTACTCCTAGAAGCTTGCTCGACGTGCTTGATGGCTTCGGGATCATCTGCAAAAGGCAACATGGTCGCGTCGTCAAACTCCGACTTGCGCTTGGGGCTGAACACCCACAAGGCCAGACCGATGAAGGCCACCATCACGACAACGGTGCCCAGGCCTCGAATCATCCCGATATCCATCAGATTCACCGTTTGCTTTTGATGATGGTGCCCAGGCCTTGCAGGTAGGCCACCAGCGCGTCCATTTCGGTCTTGCCCTTCACGGCCTCCTGAGCACCGGCGATGTCTTCGTCGGTATAAGGCACGCCGAGAGTGCGCAACACTTCCATTTTCTTCGCGGTTTCCTTGCCGTCGAGCTTGTTTTCCACGAGGAACGGGTAAGCCGGCATTTTCGACTCGGGGACCACGTTGCGCGGGTTGTACAAGTGCGCACGCTGCCAGTCATCGGAGTAACGACCGCCCACACGGGCCAGGTCCGGACCGGTACGTTTGGAACCCCACAGGAACGGGTGGTCCCAGACGCTTTCACCGGCAACCGAATAGTGGCCATAGCGTTCGGTTTCAGCGCGGAACGGGCGGATCATCTGCGAGTGGCAGCCGACACAACCGTTGGCGATGTACACGTCGCGGCCTTCCAGCTCCAGCGCCGAGCGTGGCTTCATGCCCTCGACCGGCTTGTTGGTGACGTCCTGGAAGAACAGCGGAACAATTTGGGTCAGGCCACCGACGCTGACGGCGATGACCATGAAGAAGGCCAGCAGGCCAATATTCTTCTCGACAGCTTCATGCTTCATCAGTGAGCTCCAACGACGGCAATCTTGGCGGCGGCTTCGGCTTCAACCGGATCCGACGCACGAACGGTGCGGTACACGTTGTAAGCCATCAGCAGCATGCCGCTGGCAAAGAAAGCACCGCCCAGCGCACGGACGATGAAGCCGGGGTGGCTGGCCTGCAGCGCTTCGACGAACGAGTAGGTGAGGGTGCCGTCATCGTTGATTGCACGCCACATCAGGCCCTGGGTGATGCCGTTGACCCACATCGAGGCGATGTAGAGCACGGTGCCGATGGTCGCGAGCCAGAAGTGCGCGTTGATCAGCCCGATGCTGTGCATCTGCGCCCGGCCGAACAGTTTGGGGATCATGTGATAGATCGCGCCGATGGAAATCATCGCCACCCAGCCGAGTGCGCCGGCGTGTACGTGCCCGATGGTCCAGTCGGTGTAGTGCGAAAGCGAGTTGACGGTCTTGATCGCCATCATCGGCCCTTCGAAGGTCGACATGCCGTAGAACGCCAGCGATACCACCAGGAAGCGCAGGATCGGGTCGGTGCGCAATTTATGCCAGGCGCCCGACAGGGTCATCATACCGTTGATCATGCCGCCCCAGCTCGGCGCCAGGAGAATGATCGACATCGCCATGCCCAGCGATTGTGCCCAGTCCGGCAGGGCGGTGTAGTGCAGGTGGTGCGGGCCGGCCCAGATGTACAGGGTGATCAGGGCCCAGAAGTGCACGATCGACAGGCGATAGGAATAGATCGGACGTTCGGCCTGTTTCGGCACGAAGTAGTACATCATCCCGAGGAAACCGGTGGTCAGGAAGAAACCCACCGCGTTGTGGCCGTACCACCACTGGATCATCGCGTCAGTGGCGCCGGAGTAGGCCGAATACGATTTGAACAGGCTGACCGGCAACGACATGTGGTTGACGATGTGCAGCATCGCGGTGACGACGATGAACGCGCCGTAGAACCAGTTGCCGACATAGATGTGCTTGGTCTTGCGCTTGGTGATGGTGCCGAAGAACACCAGACCGTAGGTGACCCAGACAATGGCCAGCAAAATGGCGATCGGCCATTCCAGTTCGGCGTATTCCTTGGTGGTGGTGTAACCCAGCGGCAAGGTAATGATGGCGCCGACGATGACCGCTTGCCAGCCCCAGAAGGTGAAGGCTGCGAGGCTGTCGGAAATCAGTCGCGTCTGGCAGGTTCGCTGCACGACATAGTAGGAGGTGGCAAACAGTGCACAACCGCCGAAGGCGAAAATCACCAGGTTTGTGTGCAACGGGCGCAGGCGTCCAAAGCTCGTCCACGGCAGACCGAAGTTCAATTCCGGCCAGACCAGTTGCGAGGCAATGAAGACACCGAGCCCCATGCCAAGGATCCCCCAGACCACCGTCATGATGGCGAACTGGCGGACTACCTTATAGTTATAAGCAGTCGGACTGATTGCTGTGCTCATTCTAAGGTTCCACGGTTTGGGTGTTTTATTAGGATTGGAATCGGCCGCAAGTATGCAGAGAGCAGGGGGTCATTGCAACGCGCCATGACCTGGGTCAATGCTTTCCAGCGCTGATTCTGCGGCCTTTCCATGCGCCGTGTAGGGTCAAAAACGGCCCCTGTCAAAATGTCGCTGTGAGTGAAAAAAACGCGGAGTTCGGATGGCCATCGACGGCGTCTTTTTCGACGTCATGATCGGGGGACGAAAGGCATTCGGCGCAACAGCCGTTATCTACCAGCCCTTGCGGCGAATCCGTCAGCCGGTTCAGCGGCCGCATCGCCCGGGAGTGATCTGAAACTGTCACGCACCAATCCGCTCTCGAACAAGCGTAGACCTGAATCAGGCGAACCGAAAGGTGAGGTGGGAAGGGGTGCGACAATGCGTCGCAATGGGGCGGGAAACTGCCGCAACGAAAAAGTCGCGGCAGTTGTGTGCGCAGTTTTTATTTCTTTATGTCTTCATTTGCCTGATTTTCTGTATTCAATCTATGGCTCAGGCTGTACACATAGGCTGCGAGCAATTGCACTTTATCGTTGCCCAGCAACTCACTCTGCGCCGGCATATGTCCTTGGCGGCCATGGCGAATGGTCTGTTCAAGTTGGGTCAGGCTAGTGCCGTAGATGAAGCCGGCCGGATGGGTAAGATTCGGTGCGCCCAGCGCGGGGGTGCCTTGGCCAGTTGCGCCGTGGCACGCCACGCAAGTGGTGCTGAACGCTTGCTGCCCGGCTTGCAGATCCGCCTTGCTGTCGGCGGGTAGCGGCAGGCCGGCCAACTCGTGGCGCACGTAGGCTGCGACGCTTTTCACCCCGGCTTCACCGAGCACTTCGCCCCAGGCCGGCATCGCCGCCATCCGTCCGCCCAGGATGGTGGTCTTGATCGTCTCGGCCTCGCCGCCCCAGCGCCAGTCGCTGTCGGCGAGGTTAGGGAACCCGAATGCGCCCTTGGCGTCGGAGCCGTGGCACACCGAGCAGTTGGAGGCGAACAAGCGACCGCCCATTTTCAGCGCCTGCGGATCTTTGGCCACTTCTTCCACGGGCATGGCAGCGAATTTGGCGAAGATCGGCCCGAACCGGGCGTCCGCCTTGTTCATCTCCTTTTCCCACTCGTGCACGCCGGTCCAGCCATCCTCGTAACCGGGCAGGATGCCTTTCCAGTTGCCCAGGCCCGGATACAGAATCAGATAGCCCACCGAGAACACCAGTGTGCCGGCGAACAGCATGAACCACCACTGCGGCAGCGGATTGTCGTATTCCTCGATGCCGTCGAAGCTGTGGCCCATGGTCTGGTCGACGCTGCCCTTGGTTTCGCCCCGGCGCGTGCCGATCAGCAGCCAGGTCAGGCCGATCAGGCTGCCGAGGGTCAGTACGCAGATCCACGTACTCCAGAAGGTGGTCATGGCCGGGTACTCCTTGTTTCATTTGCTGGGGTTGTGTCGGGCAGCGGCTCGTCGGCGAACGGCAGCAGACGTGCTTCGGCAAACTCCGGGGTGCGCTTGCGGTTGAACACCCAGAGCGTCAAACCAACGAAGGCGACGAACACCACGACCGTGCCGAGGCCGCGGATCAGGCCTGCACTCATCTCAAAGATCATCGTGCTCACCTCTTGCTCTTGATCGCAGTGCCGAGCACTTGCAGATAGGAAACGAGGGCGTCCATTTCGGTCTTGCCCTTGAGGCTGGCGACCGCGCCGCTGATGTCGTCGTCGGTGTACGGCACGCCGAGGGTGCGCATGGTTTTCAGCTTGGTTTCGGTGTGGCTGCTGTCGACGGCCTGGGTGACCAGCCATGGATAAGCCGGCATCTTCGATTCCGGCACGACGTTGCGCGGGTTGTACAAGTGCGCGCGGTGCCAGTCATCCGAGTAGCGCGCGCCAACCCGGGCGAGGTCCGGCCCGGTACGTTTCGAGCCCCACAGGAACGGGTGATCCCAAACGCTTTCGCCCGCTACCGAGTAGTGCCCGTAACGCTCGGTTTCGGCGCGGAACGGGCGGATCATCTGCGAGTGGCAACCGACGCAGCCTTCGCGGATATAGATGTCGCGGCCTTCCAGTTGCAGCGCGGTGTAGGGCTTCATGCCCTCTACCGGTTTGTTGGTGACGTCCTGGAAGAACAGCGGGACGATCTGGGTCAGGCCGCCGATGCTGACGGCGAACACCATCAGCAGCATCAGCAGGCCGACGTTCTTTTCAATGGTTTCGTGTTTCATGGCGGACTCCTCAGGCCATCTGCGCGGCAGCGACGACTTCAGCAGGCTGCGAGGCCCGCACGGTGCGCCAGGTGTTGTAAGCCATCAGCAACATGCCGCTGAGGAAAATCGCCCCACCGATCAGGCGCACGACAAAGCCCGGATGGCTGGCCACCAGGGTTTCGACGAAGGAATACGTCAGCGTGCCGTCCTCGTTGACCGCGCGCCACATCAGGCCCTGGGCGATGCCGTTGACCCACATCGAGGCGATGTAGAGCACGGTGCCGATGGTCGCGAGCCAGAAATGCGCGTTGATCAGACCGACGCTGTGCATCTGCGTCTTGCCGAAGATTTTCGGGATCATGTGGTACAGCGCGCCGATGGAGATCATCGCCACCCAGCCGAGCGCGCCGGCGTGAACGTGGCCGATGGTCCAGTCGGTGTAGTGGGAGAGGGCGTTGACGGTCTTGATCGCCATCATCGGCCCTTCGAAGGTCGACATGCCGTAGAAGGCGAGCGACACCACGAGGAAGCGCAGGATCGGGTCGCTGCGCAACTTATGCCAGGCGCCCGAGAGGGTCATCATGCCGTTGATCATGCCGCCCCAGCTCGGTGCCAGCAGAATCAGTGACATCACCATGCCCAGCGACTGTGCCCAGTCCGGCAACGCGGTGTAGTGCAAGTGGTGCGGGCCGGCCCAGATGTACAGGGTGATCAGCGCCCAGAAGTGCACGATCGACAGGCGATACGAATACACCGGGCGCTCGGCCTGTTTCGGCACGAAGTAATACATCATGCCGAGGAAGCCGGCGGTGAGGAAAAAGCCCACAGCGTTGTGGCCGTACCACCATTGCACCATCGCGTCGGTGGCACCGGCGTAAACCGAATAGGACTTGGTGAAACTCACCGGCAACTCAAGATTGTTGACGATGTGCAGAATCGCCACGGTAATGATGAACGCGCCGAAGAACCAATTGCCGACATAGATGTGTTTGGTCTTGCGCTGCATGATCGTGCCGAAGAACACAATGGCGTAGGCGACCCAGACGATGGTGATGAGGATGTCGATCGGCCATTCCAGCTCGGCGTATTCCTTGGAACTGGTGTAACCCAGCGGCAGGCTGATCGCCGCCAGCAGGATCACCAGTTGCCAGCCCCAGAAGCAGAACGCGGCGATTTTCGGCGCGAACAATTGCGTCTGGCAGGTGCGTTGCACCGAGTAGAAAGAGCTGGCGAACAGCGCGCAGCCACCGAAAGCGAAGATCACCGCGTTGGTGTGCAGCGGGCGCAGACGGCCGAAACTGGTCCAGGGCAGATTGAAGTTGAGTTCCGGCCAGACCAATTGCGCCGCGAGAAAAACCCCGAGGCCCATGCCGACGATGCCCCACACCACCGTCATAATGGCGAATTGGCGGACCACCTTGTAGTTGTAGGCGGTACTGATAGAAGTGTTCATGGTTCCCCATCCACGGTTCAGCCGAAGTGAGCGCGCGCAAACGGCGCGAATCCTTCGCCTGGAGTTATAGGCAGACTAAAAGCGAGGCAAGCATGGACAAACAGCACAAGGCCAGTATTGACGGGGATCAATGGGCGCAGTGTGTGCGTGATCATGGGTGGCTGTGGGATGCCGCTGTTGGTGAGGCTTCGGCAACGCTGATTCTGGCGCACGGGGCGGGGGCGCCGATGGATAGTGACTGGATGAATGACATGGCTGGGCGCCTGGCGGGACTTGGGGTGAATGTGTTGCGGTTTGAGTTTCCTTATATGGCGCAGCGGCGGGGGGATGGGGGAAAGCGGCCGCCGAATCCTGCTGGCAAGCTGCAGGAATGTTGGGGGGGGGGGTTTGGGGGGGTGCGGCGTCATGTCGCTGGGCGGTTGGCGATTGGCGGCAAGTCGATGGGCGGGCGGATGGCGAGTCTGGTGGCGGGTGAGTTGGGGGCTGATGGGTTGGTGTGTCTGGGCTATCCGTTTTATGCGGCTGGGAAGCCGGAGAAACCGCGGGTGGAGCATTTGGCTTCGTTGCGCACGCGGACGTTGATTGTGCAGGGGGAGCGGGATGCTCTGGGTAATCGCGAGGCGGTTGAGGCTTACAGCTTGTCACCGAGTATTGAGGTGATGTGGCTGGCGGCGGGGGATCATGATTTGAAGCCGCTCAAGGCTTCTGGCTTTACGCATTCCGATCATTTGGCGGGTGCTGCGCAGAAGGTGGCTGAATTTCTCCGTGACTGATTTTGAGCCGGGCCGGGATTTTGCGTTGCATGAAGATCTGCTCCCTTTCCCCCTCGCCCCCTTGGGGGAGAGGGTTGGGGTAGCTGTTGATCTTGCTTTTGGGGGCATATCCGTTGCTGCCGTAACGGCTCCTTAGGGTTCCGCCCTGACGGCGGGTCACTTTTTCCAGACGCCGAAAAAGTAACCAAAAAGGCTTGCTCCTGCGTTCGGCCCTCGCAGGCTCGGGTCCCTTCGCTCCGGGATCGATCCGGGCGCAGCGGCTCCGGTTTGCTTCGCTGCACCTCCTTCCGCTGTGTCTGGCTGCGCCAGACGGTCGCTGCGCTCCCACCCCCGGATCAATCCCTCCACTCAGCCTTCCGACGTCGCCCGTGGATCAAAAGCACTCGAGCTTGCGCTCATTGTTGAGTGGTGCGGCTTCGCCGCGGGCAGCTGCGCTGCTTTGCTTTTCTGTGGGAGCGAGCTTGCTCGCGAAGGCGGCCTTAAAGCCGACCTGATTCTTGCGGTTGTACCCAGTCCAACTGTAGGAGTGAGCCTGCTCGCGATGACGCCCTGACAACCGGCCATTATCTACCGGCTGGACCCAATCCCTGTGGGAGCTGGCTTGCCAGCGATGGCAACCTCCAAGCCGACCAATCCCTCACTGATGTACCCGGTCCAAATGTGGGAGCGAGCCTGCTCGCGAAAGCTCCCTTCCAGACGACATCAAACCACCTGCCTGTCAGAGGCAATCCCGGCTATTAAACATCTTCAAATTCCAACGTTTAAACTACACGATCCGTTACGCCATCCCGGCTACAACTCCTTGCGCCGTTGCCTACGCGTACGCCAGAATCCGCCGGCTTACACGGCTATGAGGTTGGCTATATCGTTTCTCGGTCACTGAAAAAAAGCAGTGATCGGGTTTGGTAGCCCGTCTGTAATGGCCGTATGTCTACGCCTTCAGACCGTCCTTTTTTGGGGCTCGGTTTATATGGTGGTCATGCGTGGGGCTCGTTCGCGGGCGCCGGGTTCCTATTGCAGCCGGTCTACCAACCCGCGTATGGCCGCCACCCTCGTTTGGTAGCGAAGGTGATGGCTCCTTCAGTCTGCGATAGGAGTTTCATCATGTTCAAAGTAACCCCCAACCCGCCAATCCCCCACGACCCCGCACTCGATCCGCAAAAAGTCCAGGAAGCCACCGACCGCGCCCTCGACTACTACCTCAAACCCGAAGACCTGGCTGCTCCACCAAGTTCACCAAAATATCGCCCGATCTACGTTGTAGACCCCACGCTGGATGACGAAACCCTGCTGGTCGAGGCTTGCGAGTCGCTTTCCTACGCCCATGCCATGGCCGGTAACATCGCCAACTCGATAGGCGGCCCGGAACGCAAACCACTGCTGGCGCTGCAACAGGTAATCATGCTCAACGAGCTGTTGGTCAATCGACTGTTGGATAAGCTGAAGTTGCCTCAGTAATTTCGCCGGCTGTTATGGCCTCATCGCGAGCAGGCTCGCTCCTACAAGGGATTGTCGTTGGACACAAAAGCTGTGGTCACCGCAGATCCCCTGTAGGAGTGAGCCTGCTCGCGATGGCGGTCTGCCAGATGCCATTGATTTCACATAGGCAACAAAAAACCCGGAAGCTTTCGCCGTCCGGGCTTTGAAGATCAAAAGATCGCAGCCTTCGGCAGCTCCTACAGGAACATGCATTCCAATGTAGGAGCTGCCGAAGGCTGCGATCTTTTGCTTTTAGCGGTTAAACCGCTCTACCAACGAGTACTGCGTGTTGGCCGTCTTGGTCAGCTCTTCACTCAGCAACGCCGAGTTATGCGCCTGTTCCGACGTCTGATCCGCCAGTTCCGAGATATTGCTGATGTTGCGGCTGATTTCTTCAGCCACGGCACTTTGCTCTTCGGTCGCGGCAGCAATCTGTGTGGTCATGTCGGTGATGTTGGCCACCGCTTCACTGATCCCGACCAGGGCCTGATCCGCCTCCAGTACCCGCGCCACGCCTTCTTCGGCCTGACGATGTCCGGCTTCCATGGTTTGCACAGCGCTGGACGCGGTCTGTTGCAACTTGGCGATCAGCGCGTGAATCTGCCCGGTGGATTCGCTGGTACGTTGCGCCAGTTGACGAACTTCGTCTGCCACCACGGCGAAACCTCGGCCCATTTCGCCGGCACGTGCAGCCTCGATGGCGGCGTTAAGGGCAAGCAGGTTGGTCTGGTCGGCGATGCCTTTGATCACGTCGACCACGCCGCCGATTTCGTCGCTGTCCTTGGCCAGTTGCGTCACGGTCAGGCCGGTTTCCCCAACAACCACGGACAAACGCTGAATGGCTTCGCGGGTTTCCCCGGCGATGTCACGGCCGCGACCGGTGAGGCGGTTGGCTTCCTGGGTGGCGTCAGCGGTGCGTTGTACGTGGCTGGCGACTTCCTGGGTGGTGGCGGCCATTTGGTTGACGGCGGTGGCGACCTGTTCGGTTTCCACGCGCTGGCGTTCCAGGCCGGTCGAGCTGTTGTGCGCCAGGGCGTCGGACTGCTTGGCCTGATCGGTCAGGTGTTCGGCGGTGTCCTGCAGACGGGTCAGGCAGGTTTTCAGGCGCGCTTCCTGGCTGAGGATCGACATCTCCAGACGCGCCTGGGCGCCACGGCTGTCGGTGTACATCTGCGCGATCAGCGGGTCGGAGGTGGTCTGCTCGGCGAGGCGCAGCAGGCGCTTGAGCCCGCGTTGCTGCCATTGCAGGCCCATCAGGCCCAGCGGCACCGACAGACCGGCGGCAAGGGCGAAGCCCCACTGCGAGTTCAGCGTCGCGCCGATCATGAAGCTCAACTGGCTGACCAGAATGAACGGCAACCAGTCCTGCAGGATCGGCAGCCATTTGTCCGTCGAAGGAATCGCCGACTTGCCCTGGTTGATGCGTTGATAGAGCGCTTCGGCGCGGCGGATCTGTTCGGCGGTGGGTTTGACGCGCACCGACTCGTAACCGATTACCTGGCTGCCATCAAACACCGGCGTGACGTAGGCGTTAACCCAATAGTGGTCGCCGGATTTGCAGCGATTCTTGACAATGCCCATCCATGGCAAGCCTTGTTTCAATGTGCCCCACATGTGCGAGAACACCGCCGACGGCACGTCAGGGTGACGGACCAGATTGTGCGGCGCCCGGATCAGTTCCTCCCGCGAAAACCCGCTGATTTCAACGAACGCGTCGTTGCAGTAGGTGATCACGCCCTTGGCATCGGTGGTGGAAATCAACCGTTGCTGAGCTGGAAAGGTCCGCTCGCGTTGTGTAATGGGCTGGTTGTTACGCATGGTTTTTCAATCCGCAAGGCTTTGAAAGGTTGTCGGCGCTGACAGGTTTTTATTGAAGTTTTTTTTCAGAATTAAGTACGGCGTCGCAAAACGGCGCTTGCGTCAACTGGCCAGCATCGGATAGGTGAACAGGCCGAAGTGCAACAGGTTCAAGCCGAAATGCGTGGCGATCGCCGCGCCCAGTCCGCCGAAACGGTAGGCCAGACCATAGCCGACCCCGGCCAGTCCCGCCAGCAACACCCAGGTCCAGCCGGCGCCGGCATGCACCAGACCGAACAACAGTGAGGCCGACAGCAACGCGAGGTTGTCGCCATACGGCAAGTGCTTGAGACGACGGCTGAGTCCGCCCTGTATATAGCCGCGAAACAGCGCTTCCTCGACCAGCGTCACCAGCAGCAGATTGTTCAGCACCCAGAGCCAGGCCTGATCCGGCCACTTTGGCGCCCAGGCAATCACGCCGAGCAGCAGCGCACCGCCGAGGGCGAGAATCGCGCACAGCGTCAGGGCGAGGGCGGTGGCGTAGACCGTCAGTCGCAACGACCGCCGCGCAACAATCCACGGGCACACCAGCAGCAGCCAGAAACCCACCAGCGGTTTGTCGAGGTTGAGGTACATCGCGAACGGCACGGCGTTTTCAGTGAAACGTTGTGGATTGATCGCGCGGCCGTTGGCGAAACCCGGCAGCCAGTGCAGCGCCAGTGCCAGGGCCAGGACGACAAACAGGCCATGGCCGAGCCAGCGCGCGACCGGCACCTGTTGCTGGCGCACGGCGAACGCGGCGAACAGCAAAAGCCCCACGGAGATCAATGCCAGCCAACCGAGTTGGCCGTAGCTCAGGGCCAGTCCGTAACCGAGGCCGAGCAGCGCAAGATAGAGCCAGGGCAGCGCCTTCATCGAAAGTCCTTGTGCGAAATTCTGGAAGGGGCTTTCTACACGGGCGAGGGGGTGGGGACAAGTGAAGGGCAGCGAGAAAACCGCCGCTGATAATTTCACACCGACCTGTAGGAGCTGCCGAAGGCTGCGATCTTGAGGCTGTGGGACGCGGAGCGTCCCCGGCTGCATTCCCACGCAGAGCATGGGAACGATCAGACATCACGGCAAACCCCGGATCCCCTGTAGGAGTGAGCCTGCTCGCGATAGCGGTGTGTCATTCCCCGCAGATGTTGGCTGATCTACCGCTATCGCGAGCAGGCTCACTCCTACAAGGGTTTTGCATTTGGCGGGGAAATTAGTGCAGGTTCAGTCTGGCCGCCGCGCGCTCGGTAATCTCGGTACGCAGCTTGAACGAAGGCGCCGCGCGCAACCGTGCTTCGTCGACAACTGCACTCGGTGCCACGTCCGGGCTGCCGGCATTGAACGGCGGCGCCGGGGCGTATTCCAGCTGCAACTGCACCAGCTGCGCGGTATCCGCATCAACCAATTCAGCGGCCAATACCAAGGCAAAATCGATCCCGGCGGTGATCCCGCCACCGGTAAACAGATTGCCGTCGCGCACCACCCGATCCTTCACCGCAATCGCCCCCAGCTTCGGCAGCAACTCGTGATACGCCCAATGGGTGGTCGCGCGTTTGCCTTGCAGCAGACCCGCCGCGCCAAGTACCAGCGAGCCGGTGCACACCGAGGTCACATAACCTGCCTGGGCGGCCTGGCGCTTGATGAAATCCAGCGTCTGCTGGTCTTCCATCAACGGCCCGACGCCGCCACCGCCGGGCACGCAGATCACATCGAGATCCGGGCAGTCGTCGAAGGTCGTGGTCGGTTTCAGCAGCAGGCCGGTGCTGGACGTCACCGGCATCAGGTCCTTCCAGACCAGATGCACCTGCACGTCGGGCAGCGAGGCGAGCACGTCGTAAGGGCCGGTCAGGTCGAGTTGCTGAACCTGCGGGAATAACAGAAAACCGATCTGCAGCGTCATCGTTCTTGCTCCGTTGAAAGAAGTGGACGACTTCACTGTAGGCGCGTAGGTTCTGGCGCATACGCCAATCACCCCACGAATCACGCCAAATGTCCAAAGCCATTCACGTCCTCGCGTTTGCCAACATGCAGATTCTCGATATCACCGGGCCGTTGCAGGTGTTTGCCTCAGCCAATGATCTCGCCCGCCAGCGCGGGTTGCCGACGCCCTATGCGCCGAGCGTGATCGCCAGCGGTGGCGGGGCGGTGCTGTCGTCGGCGGGGTTGGCGGTGCTCGCCGAACCGTTGCCGCAAACGCCCAGCGACACATTGATCGTCGCCGGCGGCTGGGGCATTTATGCGGCATCGGAAGATCTGCAACTGGTCGACTGGGTGCGCGAACATGCGCACGGCTGCCGGCGCGTGGCTTCGGTGTGCACCGGGGCCTTTCTGCTCGCGGCCAGCGGCTGGCTCGACGGCCGCCGCGTGGTCACGCACTGGACCCGCTGCGAACAATTGGCCGAGCAACATCCGAATCTGCGTGTGGAAGCCAACCCGATTTTCATCAACGACGGCCCGGGGTGGACTTCCGCCGGGGTCACGGCGGGTATCGATCTGGCGCTGGCGATGGTCGAAGAAGACCTCGGTCGCGACATTGCCCTCGACGTGGCCCGGCATTTAGTGGTGTTCCTCAAACGCCCGGGCGGGCAGTCGCAATTCAGTGTGACGTTGTCGCTGCAACAACAGGGCAACCGCTTCGATGAACTGCACGCCTGGATCGCCGAGAACCTGACCTGTGATCTCGGCATCCCGACCCTCGCCGAACAGGCCGGCATGAGCGAACGCAGCTTCATCCGCCACTACCGCGCCGACACCGGCCAGACCCCGGCGCGGGCGATCGAATTGATCCGCGTCGAAACCGCCCGGCGACTGCTCAGCGATACCGGCCTGCCGGTCAAACGCATCGCCGCCAATTGCGGATTTGGCAGTGAAGAGACACTGCGGCGCAGTTTTCTGCGGGCTATTGGCGTGACGCCACAGGCGTATCGGGAGCGGTTTTCGGTCAGCGTTGCAGCAGATCCAATGTTTTAATGCGTTCTGGGCTCTATTGATGAAGATCGACCAATGACCTGACGCTAGCCAAACAACACTTTTTGCCAATGGTCTTCACTGATGATTGCTATCGGTGCGCCGCTGTCTCGAAGTTCGACGGCTTTTTTGATCTTGGTGCCATAGGTACTGTGAAGCCATTGCTCATTACCGATGCTGCCTACCACCAGATAATGAATTTTTTTGCTGACGCCGCCACCAATCAATCCCCCTCGCTCAGTCACGCGCAATTCGCATTCCTTGCGCGGCCCGTAAGCCATGACGCCGGTAAAAAGAAAGACGCGATCCGTCCAGCTCAAGGTTGGGACTGGATTATCGAAGGGGAGGGCATTTGGCGCTGTAAAGGTTTGGATTGACCCGACGGGCACCCCGGCAAACTGATGAAGCATTCCCAATAGCTCCACTGATTCATCCGAATCCAGCACGCCATCGCTGAGCATCTCCGCAAGGCGCTTGTAAAGGATGTTAACCACCGGATCGCTTAGATGAACCAGATGAGATTCAATCCATGTCTTGAGAAATTCTGCTTCTTGCTGGTTGATCTTGCCGTCGGCGGCAAGTCCCGCCGCGACACCAACCAAGGCATCCGCAGAGCGGCGATCAATACGCGCTTCGTGAAAGAAACCGCTGCTTTGAAACTCTTGGTGTAAATCGACCATCTCTGCCTCTCCTTAAGCCTCAACTTCCGCCACCTGATTGAAATACTTCGTCCGATCCGGCGTAAACGTCACCTTCATCTTCGTCCGCGAACACGTCAGCGCACGCTCCTGCGCCAGATCAATATCCAGATCCTCACCGCGCAGACCCTGCCACTGCGCCAGGTATTTCAGGGAGCCATATTTCTCGTTTTTCTTCAGGCTGCGACTGACGCCACCCTTCCAGCCAAGTACCGGCAATTCACCGGCCTGGCAGCGCTGGGCGAGTTCGGGAAAGCGTTCGGCGCGCTGGCGGCCGATTTCCCAGCATTTGATCAGGCCTTTGTCGGCGGCTTCCCAGAGCTGGGTGCGGCTCAGCCCGGTGCGAAGAGGGGAGTCGATGCTGCGCTGGACATGGTGAGGCATTCCGGTTCCTTGAATTCGGGGGTGGTTGGACAGCTCCGCTGTGCCCGTTGCGTTGGATGGTAGGTGTGGATGTAACGGCTGGCAACAAGGTATTTCGGCGTGTAAGCGTACGTTGCCGGGTAGGTCTGCGTAGGCTCTGTTTAACCAACACGGCAGCGGCCCACGCTTGAAACTGTGGCGAGGGAGCTTGCACCCGCTTGGCTGCGCAGCAGGCGCAAAGCCAGTGGCTGCGGGGGCTTTCAGTCAGTGGGCAGTCAAGTGACGGGTGCGCTTCGCGACCCGGCGGGAGCAAGCTCCCTCGCCACAGAGGCTGGGAGCAGTTGCCTGTTTGCGTGGCGTCAATTCCACAATTCGGCGTTGATCAGGGCTGTTTCCTACAGCCCCTGATGTCAATTACGGCTGCCAGGAACTCTTCTCGCCACTCAACTTGCGATCAAGAAAACTCGCTGCACTGATCAGCGCCAGATGCGTCAGCGCTTGCGGCGTGTTACCCAGATGGCGGCCATGGCTGTCGAACTCTTCGGCGTACAGCCCCAGCGGGTTGGCGTAACGCAGCAACTGCTCGAACTCCAGATGGGCTTTTTCCACCTGCCCGGCGCGCGCGAGGCATTCGACGTACCAGAACGAGCACGCAGCGAATGCGCCTTCGGTGCCGTTGAGGCCATCGATGTTGGCGTCTTCGTTGCGATAGCGATAGACCATGCCGTCGCGCACCAGGGTTTTTTCGATCGCTTCCAGAGTCGAGAGCCAGCGCGGGTCCTTGGCGCTGACGAAACGCACCAGCGGCATCAGCAGCATCGAGCCGTCCAGCGCGGTGCCGCCCTTGTACTGAACGAAATGCCCGCGTTCTTCATCCCAGAAGTTGTCCCAGATGTCGGTGTAGATCGCTTGCCGGGTCTGATCCCAACGGGCGAACGGCGCCGGCAGCGAACGCTTGGAAGCCAGACGGATCGCGCGGTCCAGGGCCACCCAGCACATCAGCCGCGAGTGCAGGAAATGATGGGTCTCACCGCGCATTTCCCAGATGCCGACATCCTCGGTCTGCCAGTTCTCACAGACCTGATCGACCACTTCGCCGACGTGCCGCCAGCCTTCATGGGAAATCGCGTCACCGTATTTGTTGACCAGGTACACGGCGTCCATCAGTTCGCCGAAGATGTCCAGCTGGACCTGCTCGTAGGCACCGTTGCCGATGCGCACCGGTCGCGCGCCGCCGTGGCCGGCCAGGTGCGTGAGTTCGGTTTCCGGCAACTCCTGCTGGCCGTCGATGGCATAGAGGATGTTGAGCTTCATCGGTTTGCCGCAGCAATCGCTGACCCGTCCGCGCAACCATTGCATGTAGTGGTTGGCCTCGTCGACGAAGCCCAGGCGCATGAACGCATAAACCGTGAACGACGCATCGCGAATCCACGTGTAGCGATAATCCCAGTTGCGCTCGCCCCCGGGGGTTTCCGGCAGGCCAAAGGTGGCGGCGGCGAGGATCGCACCCTGGCGACGGGAGGTCAGCAGTTTCAGGGCAAGGGCGGAGCGATTGACCATTTCCCGCCACCGGCCGCGATAGTTGGATTGGCCGATCCAGCCGCGCCAGTATTTCAATGTGCGCTCCATGCACAGCTCGGCAGCGCCCTCGGTGAAACGCGGATCATCAATGCCGCCGAGCATGAACGCGGCGGTTTCATTGTGCTTGAGGGTGAATTGCGCGACGGCTGCCTGTGCGTCGACCTGCAGGGTTTGATCTGAAGCCAGGCGTATCGACGGCTGGCCAGCGGCATGGAACGTTACGTCCTTTGCGTCCATCTCTGCCTGGGTTTCGGCGCGGCCGTAGTCATGGCGTACCGCACAACGCAGATTGAACGTCGCCGAGCCGCTGACTACTCGCACGCGGCGCATCAGCAGCGGCAGGGAATCGACATCGTCACCGATGGGCAGCAGATCGGTAATCTCCACCACGGCGTGTTCGCTCAGCCAACGGGTCTGCAAGACGTTGGTGTCGGGCAGATAAATCTGTTCCCGGCGTGCGTCCGGCAAGTCCGGCGCGAGCTGGAAAATGCCTGCTTCAGGGGTATCGAGCAGCGAGCAGAAAATTGTCGGGCTGTCGAACTCCGGCCAGCAGAAAAAATCCACGCTGCCCTTGTCGTTGACCAGCGCGGCGCTGCGCATGTCGCCGATGATGCCGTGAGCACCGATGGCGCTCTGTTGTTCCATTTCAGGCTCAGCCATTGCCACGAAACTCCGGATAGAGGCTCATCCCGCCATCAATGAACAGGGTGGTGCCGACGATGTAATCGGACAGGTCGGAAGCGAGGAAGACCACTGCATTGGCAACGTCCTCGACGTCACCAATGCGTCCGTAGGGGATCAGTTCGAGAAGCTTTTTGCCGGCTTCGCCAGCGGTGGCTTCAGCGTTGATCGCAGTGCTGATCGCACCGGGCGCGATGCTGTTGATGCGGATGCGCTGGTGGCTGACTTCCTGGGCGAGGCTCTGCATCAATTGATCGACGCCGCCTTTGGACGCCGCGTAGTTGACATGCCCGGCCCATGGAATGCGCTGGTGCACCGAGCTCATGTGAATGATCTTGCCCGCCGCGCGCGACACGCCTTCGCGCACGCCCTGACGCTGGAAAATCCGCAGCGCCGCACGTGCGCAGAGGAACTGCCCGGTGAGGTTGACGCCGATCACCGTGTTCCAGTCGTCGAGCGTCATGTCCACGGCGGCAGCGTCTTTTTGCAGGCCGGAATTGGCCACCAGAATGTCCAGCGAGCCGAACGCGTCGACGGTCTCTTTGAACAGCCGCTCGACCTCGTCCTCTTTCGAGACGTCGGCACCGATAGCCAGTGCTTTACCGCCCTTGGCGTTGATTTGCGCGGCCAGTTCTTCAGCGGGGCCGGCGCTGCTGTTGTAGTTGATCACGACCGCCGCGCCGGCCGCGGCGAGTGCTTTCGCGGCGCCATGGCCGATGCCGGAGCTGGCGCCGGTGACCAGTGCCACCTGATGAGCGAGGGAGATCTGCATGACGATTCACGCCTTGGTTCCAGAGACTTAAGTAGCTGACTGATGGCCGGCGGCGAGAGTTCATCTGCAACCATGAAAAGTTCGCGCGTCAGACCTGATAGCGGCCACTGCTGCGATGCCATTCGACGTTGCCAGCCAACCAGCTCTTGATTCCGCGCAGGTAGCGTTTGAGTCGCAGCGAGGCGTGCGGCAACAATGCTCGTTCTGCCGACTCATACAGATGCATGATTTCATCGTGAACGGCAGCACTTTTTGCCATCGCCTGAGCGGGCGAGCAGCCCTGTTCGCGGATCAGCAACAAGGGCAGGTTGAAATCGCCGATCCCCGCCTGCTGTTCCTTCAGCGCGGAAAACAGGTCATTGACAATCATCGTGGCGCTGGCGGCCAGCGTCGTGACGCGCCTCACCGCGGATGAACTGTAGACGTTGGCGGGCAATTCATACCCGCCAATGATGTCGATCAGCGCCAGGCACGGCAGGAAACTGTTGACCTGCCGTTGAGCCAGATATTCCCAGAGCGCGGGCGTGATTCCTTCGATACGCCAAGCCGCTTCGGCGGTCATGGTGACGAACATGGCAATGATTTCATGGCGCACGCGGGCAACCTGCGCCGCTGTCGCGAATGCCTCGACCCGCGCCAGCCAGGCACGCAGGGCGACCAACACCGGATCACTGTTCAATGCCTGCTCAAGCTCCGGGCGAAATCGTTCGCTCAAGTGAACCGGCTCCAGGGCTGCCAGCGCCAGAGAGAGGCGCGGCCCGACCATTCTCGGCTCAGACCCGATTCGCTCGTCGTCGCAATAGTAATCGTCCACGGCAAACAGCGCGGCGAAACATTGCGCCGCCAGCAACAGCCGATCGGGCTCATCGGTGTCGGTATGACACAGCATGGCGAAGCGCCCGAAAGCCATGGCGCGGACCTTGTCGTGCCGCCCCGGAAAAATCCCCACCTGCTCGATCCACGGCATCAGCCGATCATCCACCGCAGCCGCCAGCGCGGCGTCGTTGCGAAAGGGTGCCAGTCCATACAGGGCGGGCACGGCCCACGGCGCCTTTTCCGCTTCGGGTAAGACGAGCATTGACGATTCGTCCATGGCCAGGCTCCTGAGTGTGGTTGCAGGGTTCCAAGGTGATACGTGAAGATCAACGGCCTCATCAGAGCGCAAACGACAATGAAGCGCACCTGTCAGGTCTGACAGGTCAACGCGCATTTTCGACAAATGGTCATCGTCGTCAGTGCTGGAGAGATCAGCTGGCTTTCACACTCCACCAACAATTGCGCGCTTCCACGGCATCCAAGCCTATGGCAACTTGGCCGCCCCTGATGAGGCTGCAATCGATGGCAAACCCCTACCGCGAATTGTTCACCGCCCCCGGCGCCCGTGCTTTTGTAATGGCCGGGATGCTGGCGCGCATGCCGATTTCGATGACCGGCATCGGCCTGATCACCATGCTCGCGCAGTTGAACGGCGGCTATGCGCTGGCGGGCGCGGTGGCGGCGACGTTCGCCCTGGCCACGGCGTTTTGCGCGCCGCAGGTGTCACGGCTGGTTGACCGTTATGGGCAGGGGCGGGTGCTGCCAATCGCAGCGCTGACCGGTGGCGGCGGGTTGTTGATGCTGCTGCTGTGCACGCGTGTGCAGGCGCCGAACTGGACGTTGTTCGTGTTCGCCGCGCTGGCCGGTTGCATGCCGAGCATGTCGGCGATGGTGCGGGCGCGCTGGACCGAAATCTACCGGGGCCAGCCGCAGTTGCAGACGGCGTATGCGCTGGAATCGGTGCTCGACGAAGTGTGTTTTATCGTCGGGCCGCCGCTGTCGGTGGGCCTCTCGGTCGCAGTGTTTCCCGAGGCCGGGCCGTTGGCGGCGTTGTTGGCGCTGGCCATCGGCGTGACGGCGTTTGTCGCCCAGCGCAGCACCGAGCCGCCAGTGCACGCGCAGGAGTCGCAGCATCAGGGCTCGATCATTCGCTCGACCGATGTGCAATGGCTGCTGGCCTTGATGCTGGCGATGGGCGTGATCGTCGGAGTCATCGACGTGGTCAGCGTCGCCTTCGCCCAGCATCAGGGCCAGCCGGCAGCGGCGAGTATTGTCTTGTCGGTATACGCGATCGGCTCATGCCTGGCCGGCATCGCCTTTGGTGCGATGCGCTCGAAATTGCCGCTGCCGCGCCTGTTTCTCTACGGCGGGCTGGCGACGGCGGTGACCACGCTGCCGCTGCTTTTGGCGAGCAATATCCTCGGCTTGTCGCTTGCGGTATTCATCGCCGGCCTGTTCTTTTCGCCGACGCTGATCGTGGCGATGGCGCTGATCGAACGCATCGTGCCGCCGGCCAAACTCACCGAAGGCCTGACCTGGCTGGTGACCGGGCTGAGCATCGGCGTAGCAATCGGCGCCGCCGGTTCCGGCGCGCTGGTGGATGCGTTAGGCGCGCGCAGCGGGTTTTGGCTGGCAATCGCGGCGGGGGCGGTGGTGCTGGGCTCAGCGATCCAGAGTTACCGCCACCTCCGGGTAGGAGCGTAGGAGCTGACGAGTGCAACGAGGCTGCGATCTTTTGACTTTGACTTTGGATTTTGAAGATCAAGATCAAGATCAAAAGATCGCAGCCTCGTTGCACTCGTCAGCTCCTACGCTCCTACAGGAGATCGGGTTACCAGCCTCGTCCTGAGTTGACCCAGAAGTTGACGGATAGCGACGTCGACACCGACTCCACCTGATGAAACCACCCCTCGGGCAAAAACAGCAGATCCCCAGCCTCCAGCGTCACGCGCAAAAATGTCACCTCCCGCGCCGCCGGGAAACGCTCATAGTCCGGCGCGTCCGGGTTGAAATCGCAGCCATCCAGACCACCCTTGGGCGCGGTCGACCAGGTGCCCAGCGCCTCGCGATGATGCGGTGCGGCGAGGGTGAATTTTTTCTGCCCCCAGACCTGGGCGAACAGGTTGTCGGTGTCATCGCGATGCAGCGGCGTCAGCGTGCCCTTGGGGCCGATCCAGATGCGCGGCGGGATGAACAGCGAGGTGTCGAAGTAGGGCGGGTACTGGATCTGTTGCAGCAATTGCGCGGGCAGGATGTTGTTGCCCATGTACGCCGGCGGCTCGCCGTCCGCGCCCTTGACCGCCGGGCTGTCCAGCGAGGCGATGAATTCGGCCATCGAGGTCGAGCGGAAATCACGCTCGGTGGAGAAGGTCTTCTTCACGTAATCGCCATGGCGGGTGATGCCCTGCAGTTCGGCGAAATGCACCAGCGACTCTTCGCGGCTCAGGCTGAACAACGGCCAGTCGTGCAGGGCGTTGCTGATCACCAACGGAATGCCATTGGGCAGATAACGGGTTTCGAATTCATGTCGGCTCAATTCGGCGCGCGTGCGACGTTCGACGCTGGTCTGCCGAGGCAGTGCGGCAGTGAGCTTTTCACTGAAGCGCGGCGGGGTCGGGTAGCGCTTGTTCATGTCGACCTTTTCCACCGTGCCGCCTCCCTGGCGGGCGTGGTCGATGATCTGCGGCAGCATTGTCGCCAGGCCCATGTTGCCGCCGATCTTCAGCCGACCGCTGGCGAACAGTTCCTCGACATTGACCACCCCGGCCATGATCCCCAAAAAGTCCTTTTCTGCCACTTCGATGGTCACGTCCGGGCTTGGGTGGCGCCCGAGCTCCGTGCGTTGGCTGGTCTTGATGTCGTACCAGTACGCCTGTTGCGCACTGAAGATGAACTGGAAAACGCCCTCGATGCCGACCGCGCCGGCGTTGGCGAACAACTTGCCCAGAATGCTCTGCAGGTCCACGGTGATTCCCTCGCGATTGTTGTTTTTTTCCTGAACAGGCAACGAGCGGCCGGCGGGGGAATTTAGCGATCGGTGACTAATTTGTCCGGCCATTGATCCGTCTTTCTTGCAGACACATTTTTCAAGGAAAGCGCGGTGACCAAGCTGACATTGCTGTGCCTGCCCTATTCGGGTGCCAGCGCCATGGTTTACAGCCGCTGGCGGCGTCAACTGCCGACGTGGCTGCAATTGCAACCGGTGGAACTGCCGGGGCGTGGCGCGCGGTTCGACGAACCTCTGCAAACCGACATGCGCGCGTTGGCGCGGCAACTGGCGCGCGAACACAAACCGGGTCTGCAAGGCCCGTATGCGTTGTTCGGGCATAGCCTCGGCGCGTTGCTCGCTTGCGAACTGGCCCATGCCTTTCGCGAGCTCGGCGCGCCGGAGCCGCTGGCGCTGTTCGCCTCCGGCACCGCTGCGCCGACCATGCGTAGCGACTACGACCGCGGCTTTGCCGAGCCGCGCAGCGATGAGGAGCTCATCGAACAGCTGCGCACCTTTCAAGGTACCAGCGAAGAAATTCTCGCCAATCAGGAATTGATGAGCCTGACCCTGCCGGTGCTGCGCGCCGATTTCATGATGTGCGGGCGCTTCACGCCTGCCGAGCGGCCCTTGCTCAATTGCCCGGTGCACGTGCTCGGCGGCAAGGAAGACCGCGCCACCACTGAACAACTGATCGGCTGGAGCAAAGAGACCCTGGGCAGTTTCTCGGTGGACATGATGACCGGCGGGCATTTCTTCATTCATGAACATGAAGCGCGGGTCATTCGCACGATCAAGAGCCATCTGGAAGTGCATCACCGGCGCCTTGCGCAGGCCGCGCAACCGGCGTTCTGAAAAGCGACTCATCCATCACGCATAGTCAGGAGGCCAGTCATGGCTGTTGCTTTGGGATTTTCCGTTCGGCCATTGCTGCCGCAGCGCGGACGCTTGCCGCTGTTGATCGAGGCGAGCGATGCCGACACTGATCTGTTGGCGGTATTCGATGAATTGAAGGAGCTGGTCGACGAGCATCTGCTGCGCGACGGTGGTGTGTTGTTTCGCGGTTTCCGCCTCGATGGCGCCGAGCAGTTCCGCCAGTTCGCCGCGAGCTTCGGTCATCCGCTGCTGAACTACGAGTTCGGCTCGACCCCGCGTACCAACGTCACCCAAGGCGTGTACACGTCCACGGAATACCCGGCGCACCAGAGTATTCCGTTGCACAACGAACAGGCGTATTCCCGCGACTGGCCGATGAAAATCTGGTTCTACAGCATGATCGCGGCGAAGTCCGGCGGTGAGACGCCGATTGCCGACAGCCGTGAAGTCTACCGGCGCATTCCGGTGGCGATCCGTGAGCGCTTCGTCAGCAAAGGCCTGATGTACGTGCGCAACTTCGGCAACGGCCTCGACGTCGCCTGGGAAGACGTGTTCAACACCGAAGACCGCGAGGTCGTCGAGGCCTACTGCAAGGCCCACGGCATTGTCTGTGAATGGAAGGACGACGGCGAGCTGCGCACGCGGCAGACCTGTCAGGCGGTGGCGGTGCACCCGGTAACGGGCGATCACGTCTGGTTCAATCAGGCGCACCTGTTTCACATCTCCAACCTGCAAGCGGAAGTGCGCGAAAGCCTGCTCGACATCGTCGACGAAGAAGACCTGCCTCGTAACGTCTACTACGGCGATGGTTCGCCGATCGAAGACGAAGTGCTGGCGCAGATTCGCGCGGTGCTCGATGACTGTGCGATCAGTTTTCCGTGGCAGGAGGGCGATGTGCTGATGCTCGATAACATGTTGTCCGCGCATGCTCGCTCACCGTTCGAAGGGCCGCGCAAAGTGATTGTGGCGATGGCCGAGGGGCATTCGCAGGACGCGCGCTGAGCAGATCGCAACGCTTCAATTTGAATGCCGAAGCCGGGCCTGTACCGGGCTTCGGCATTTGTCTGTCTGGCGTTCGTACCGTCGGGCTGCGATTGCCGCTGGTGCGCTAAATCGTTGCGCGGGCCATTCGTTCTTGTTGATACGACCGGGTCTCCAGGTCACGCCGCCGATCAGCAAGGACTCCACGCATGAATGCCGCAGACGCACAGAAACTAGCCCGCCGCTTTATCGAATTGCCCCAGGACAAACGTCGTTTGTTCCTCGCCGGCATGGCCCGCGAAGGCATCGATTTTGCGCAGCTTCCCATGACTGCCTGCGACGGCATCGCTGAGCGCGACGGCCTGTCTTACGCGCAGCAGCGCATGTGGTTTCTCTGGCAACTGGAGCCGACCAGCGCAGCCTACAACCTGCCGATGGCGGTGCGTCTGGATGGCGATCTGCAAGTCGAGGCACTTGAGCAGGCCTTCAGCCGCCTGGCGGCACGCCACGAATGTTTGCGCACCACCTTCGGTCAGGACGGCGAGCGTGCCTTCCAGCGTGTGGCCGAGCCGCAGCCACTGAAGTTGCCCGTCACTGACCTGGGCGGGTTGCCCGAAGCACAGCGCTGGCCGCTCGCGCAGCAGCACATGATGGCCGAGGCGACCCAGGCCTTCGACCTGCAGAACGGCCCGCTGCTGAGTCTGCGTCTGTTGCGCCTGGCCGAGCGGGAACATGTGCTGCTGCTGACCCTGCATCACATCATCGCCGACGGCTGGTCGATGAACATTCTGATCGATGAGTTCATGCGCACCTACGATGCGCTGGTGGCCGGGCGCGAACTGACGCTGGCGCCGCTGACCGTGCACTATCGCGACTACGCGTTGTGGCAGCGCAGCTGGCTGGAGGCTGGCGAGCGTGAGCGGCAACTGGACTACTGGCGCACGCAACTGGGCGACGAGCATCCGGTGCTGGAATTGCCCACCGACCGCGCCTATCCGGCGCAATCCAGCCATCAGGGCGCGCGCCTGGAAACGGTGATCGATGCAGCCCTGCGTGAAGAGCTGAAAAGCCTTGCCCAGCGTCAGGGCGTGACGTTGTTCGTGGTGCTTTTGGCGGCGTTCAAAACCCTGCTGCATCGCTACAGCGGCCAGACCGATATTCGTGTCGGCGGACTGATCGCCAACCGCACCCGCAGTGAAACCGAAGGCCTGATCGGTTTCTTCGTCAACACGCAAATCCTGCGCAGCGCGGTCACTGCGCAGACGCCGTTCACTGAGCTGCTGCAGAGCCTGCGCCAGGCGGCACTGGGTGCGCAGGCCCATCAGGATCTGCCGTTCGACGCCCTGATCGAAGCCCTGCAACCGGCACGCAGCCAGAGCCACAATCCGCTGTTTCAGGTGATGTTCAACCATCAACCGCTGGTCACCGATTTGCATCAGGCGCAACTCGCTTCAGGCTTGCGCGTGGGCTATCTGAGCGAAGAACAACTGGCCGGCAGCGCTCGGCAACACGCGGCCACCAGTGACCTGATGCTCGACACCCGTGAGGAGGGCGAGCAACTGTTTGCCGCCTTCACTTACGCCACGGATATTTTTGACGCCGCGACCATCGCCGCGCTGGCCGGGCATTGGCGCAACATTCTCCAGTCGGTGTGCCGCGACCCGCAACAGTTGATCGGTGACGTGGCGATGCTCGCCGATAGCGAACGGCAAGCGCTGATTCAGTCCACTGCGCCTGCGCCTCGTTTCACCAGCGTGCAAACCCTGTTCGAAGCGCAGGTCGCGCGCACTGGGCAAGCGCCGGCGGTGCGGTTGGCCACTGCGCCTGCGCCGGCATTCAGCTACGCCGAACTCAACACTCGCAGCAATCGTCTGGCCCATCAGTTGCGCGCACAGGGTGTCGGCCCGGACGTGCTGGTCGGTGTTGCGCTGGGGCGCTCGCTGGAACTGGCGGTGGCGCTGCTGGCGGTGTTCAAGGCCGGCGGTGCCTACGTGCCGCTGGACCCGCAGACCCCGGCCGAACGCTTGCGCCATGTGCTCGATGACAGCGGTCTGAAACTGTTGCTCAGCGACCGGCAAAGCCTCGCCAGCCTGCCGCCCCTCGATGGTGTCGAGTGCCTGTGTCTGGAGCAGTTGCCCGACAGTGAGCAGGCCGACAATCTGCCGGTCACGGTCGAAGCCGACAACCTCGCCTACGTGATCTACACCTCTGGCTCCACCGGGCGGCCGAAAGGCGTGGCGGTCAGTCACGGTGCGCTGAGCGAGTTCATCGCCCGCGCCATCGGTTACAGCGATCTGCACGAAGGCGACCGGGTTCTGCAATTCGCCACCAGCAGTTTCGACGGTTTCGTCGAGCAGTTTTTCTCGCCGTTGTGCCATGGCGCCAGCGTGGTCATGCGTGACGCGCCGTTGTGGGACAGCGCGACGCTGCATCAGGTCATCGTCGATCAGGGCATCACTCTTGCCGACCTGCCGGCGGCCTACTGGTATTGGCTGGTGCAGGAATACGCGGCGAAACCGCCAGCAAGTTTCGCCGCGCTGCGCCAGGTTCACGTTGGCGGCGAAGCCATGGCGGTGGACGGCTTGCGCCTGTGGCAGCAGGCCGGGCTCGGCCATGTGCGCCTGCTCAACACCTACGGGCCGACCGAGGCCACGGTGGTCTCGACGATTCATGACTGCACCGCGCTGACCGCGCAGGACTTGTCGTGGCGCGGCATGCCGATCGGCAAGGGCCTGGCAGCGCGGCGCCTGTACGTGCTCGACGATGACCTGAACCTGCTGCCGCAAGGCGCGGTGGGCGAGTTGTACATCGGTGGGCCGGGACTGGCACGGGGTTATCACCGTCAGCCGAGCCTCAGCGCCGAGCGTTTCATTGCCGACCCGTTCGCCGACGGTCAGCGCCTGTACCGCACCGGCGATCGTGCGCGGCTGCGCGGCGATGGCGCGCTGGAGTACGTCGGTCGGGTCGATCATCAGGTGAAGATTCGCGGTTTCCGCATCGAACTGGGCGAGATCGAATCGCGCCTGCAGCAATGTCCCGGGGTTCGCGAAGCGGTGGTGCTGGCGGTGCCGTTCGCGGGCGGTACGCAACTGGTCGCCTACGTGGTGACGGAACCGGCAGCGCTCGCCAGTGCGGCGACGCAAGCGCTGTTCCGTCAGCAGACCCGCGCCGCGCTGCAAGCCAGCCTGCCGGATTACATGGTGCCGGGGCATCTGCTGTTGCTGGCGAACCTGCCGCTGACGCCGAGTGGCAAGCTCGACCGCAAGGCCTTGCCAGCGCCGGATCCGGCGCAGTTGCAGGGCGATTACCGTGCCCCGCAATCGGCGGCCGAGCAGTGCCTGGCGCAGGTCTGGGCCGAGGTGCTGCAGGTGCCGCGTGTGGGTCTGGACGATCACTTTTTTGAACTGGGCGGCCATTCGTTGTTGGCCGCGCAGGTGATCGCGCGAATCAAGGAGCAGATGGGTGTGGTGCTGCCGCTGCGCAGTCTGTTCGAAAAACCGCTGCTGGCGGATCTCGCCGAGGTGCTCGGGCAACTGGCCGAGGCGAGCGGCGACGACGACTGGTCCGACATGGATCAGTTCATGAATGCTTTGCAAGGAGAAGAAGTATGAACGGCACGATGGCGGAACGTATTGCGCAAAGATTCGTCGGCCTGCCGCTGGAACAGCGTCGGCTGTTTCTGGCCAGGCTGCGTGAGGAGGGCAAGGATTTCAGCCTGCTGCCGCTGCCGGTCAGCCGCCATGACTGCGCGTCGATTCCCCTGTCGTTCGCCCAGCAGCGCCTGTTGTTTCTCTGGCAACTGGAACCGCACAGTGCCGCGTACAACATGGCCGCCGGCTTGCGTCTGAAGGGGCTGCTGGACGAGTCGGCGCTGAACCGTTCGTTCGATCATCTGCTGGCGCGCCATGAAGTGTTGCGCACGGTGTTCCACACTGACGGCGATCAGCCCCAACAGGTGATTCTCGAGCAGCAGAGTATTGCCTTGGAACGCTTCGACCTGACGGGCATCGCGGCGCAAGAGCGCGAGCAAGTACTCGCGCAACACGTGCAGGACGTCACCGCGCAACCATTCGATCTGCGCCATGGCCCGCTGTTGCGCGCCAGTCTGTTTGCCTTGGCCGACGAAGAGTTCGTGCTGGTGGTGAGCATGCATCACATCGTCTCCGACGGCTGGTCGATGGACGTCATGGTCAAGGAATTCGTCCAGTGCTATCAGGCTTTCAGTCTGCAGCGCGAGCCGCAGTTGCCTGCGTTGCCATTGCAGTACGCCGACTATGCGATCTGGCAGCGACGCTGGCTGGAAGCAGGCGAGGGCGAGCGCCAGCTCGACTACTGGCGTCAGCAACTGGGCGACGAGCATCCGCTGCTGGAAGTGGCGCCGGACTTTGCCCGACCGCTGACCCAGAGTTTTGCGGGGCAGACCCTGAGCTTCGATTTCGGTGCCGACCTGTCGCGCCAGCTCAATGCTTTTGCCCGCAGCCAGGGGATCAGCCTGTTCATGCTGGTGCTGGCCGGGTTCTCGCTGTTCCTCTCGCGTCTGGCCGGCGAGCGCGACATACGTGTTGGCGTGCCGAATGCCAACCGTAGCCGCGCCGAAGTCGAAGGGCTGATCGGTTTCTTCGTTAACACTCAGGTGCTGCGCTGCCAGATTGATGAGTGCGCCAGCTTCGCGGATTTGCTGGCGCAGGTGCGTGAAGCGGCGTTCGGCGCGCAGGCGCATCAGGAATTGCCGTTCGAGCAACTGGTCGACGAATTGGTCGCCGAACGCACCCTCGGTCACAACCCGTTGTTCCAGGCCAAGTTCAACCAGAACGTCGGCATGCAGAAACAACGCTCGATGGCCTTGCCCGGTCTGACCGTCAGTGAATACCCGCTGGCCAAGGACGGCACGCATTTCGATCTGGCCCTGGACATCACCGACGACGGCGCGCTGATCCACGGTCAGATGACCTACGCCAGCGATCTCTATCGGGCGGAAACGGTCGCCGCTTTCGTGCCGATGTTGCTCGACCTGTTCAGCCAATTGCTCAATGCGCCGCAGGCGCCGCTGCACACGGTCGCCACGCAACGGCCTGCGGCGCTTGCCATTCAACGCGAACCGGCGTTGACGGTGTTGCAGCACTGGACCCGTGAAGTGGCCCGCCAGCCGCAGGCGCTGGCCGCCCGTGATCTCCAGCAGACCATGACTTTCCAGGCACTGGATGAGCAAGCCAATCGTCTCGCCCATTATTTGCGTGCGCAGGGCATCAATGTTGGCGAACCGGTGGCGGTGCTGCTGGAGCGTTCGCTGGACTGGCTGACTTGCGTGTTGGCGATTCTCAAGGCTGGCGCGGTGTACATGCCCCTCGACGTCAAGGCACCGAGCGCACGCCTGCAACAGATGCTCGGGGCTGCGCAGGCACGGGCATTGATCGCTGCCGAAAGCGGTGCGCGGGTCAGCGAACTGGCGGTCGAGGGCTGTCAGGGTCTTGAATTTGCCCCGGAGCAATGGCAGTCGCTGCCGGCGTCCGCGCCTGAGCTGACGCTACATGCACAATCGCCGGCCTATGTGATTCACACCTCCGGTTCCACCGGGCAACCCAAGGGCGTGCTGGTCAGCCACGGCGCGCTGGGCAGTTATGTGCGCGGCGTCCTCGAGCGTCTGGCGCCTGCGCCCGAGGCGAGCATGGCGCTGGTTTCGACCATCGCCGCCGACCTTGGCTTCACCGTGCTGTTCGGCGCGTTGTGCTCGGGCCGCCTGCTGCATGTGCTGCCGGAAGAGCTCGGTTTCGACCCGGACCGCTTTGCCGACTACATGGCCCGCCATCGCGTCGGCGTGCTGAAAATCGTTCCCGGCCATCTCGCCGCGCTGTTGCAGGCGGCCAAGCCAGCCGACGTGCTGCCGGAACACGCATTGATCGTCGGCGGCGAAGCCTGTTCGCCGGCGCTGGTCGAGCGCGTGCAGCAACTGAAATCGGGCTGCCGCCTGATCAATCACTATGGCCCGAGCGAAACCACCGTAGGCGTGCTGACCCATGAGGTCGAAGCACTTGCCGCGCAGACGCGCAGCGTTCCGGTCGGCACCGCGTTGGCCGGTGCCCATATCTATGTGCTCGACGATGTGCTCAACCCGGTGGCCGATCAGGTTGCCGGTGAGCTGTACATCGGCGGCGACAGCGTTGCCCTGGGTTACCTGAATCAGCCGGGGCTGACCGCCGAACGTTTCCTGCCCGACCCGCTCGGCGCAGCCGGCGCGCGGGTGTACCGCAGCGGCGACCGGGTCCGGCGCAACCGCGAGCAGGCGCTGGAATTCATCGGTCGTGCCGACGATCAAGTGAAAGTGCGCGGCTACCGCGTCGAGCCCGCGGAAGTCGCGCGGCTGTTGCTCAGCCTCGACGGCGTCAGCGAAGCCGCCGTGCTCGCGCTGCCACTGGATGACGATCCGGCGCGCCTGCAACTGCTTGCCTGGTGCGTGCCGCTAGCGGGAGCGAAAGTGCAGGCGCAGGATCTGCGCGAGCAATTGCAGGCGCGGCTGCCGGACTACATGGTGCCGGCGCAGTTGCTGTTGCTCGATAAGCTGCCGCTGACGGCCAACGGCAAACTCGACAAACGCGCCTTGCCCGTGCCCGGCGTGGTCAGCCAGCAGTTCGTCGCGCCGGTCGGTGAGATCGAAGAGAAACTGGCTGCCATCTGGGCCGAGGTGCTCAAGCTCGAGCGGGTCGGCAGCAGCGATAACTTCTTCGAACTGGGTGGCGACTCGATTCTCAGTCTGCAGATCATCGCCCGGGCCAAGCGCCAGGGCATCAAGCTCAGCCCCAAGCAGTTGTTCGAAAAACAGACCATCGGCCAACTCGCCGCTGTGGCCAAACTGATCGAGGCCAAACCGGCTGCCGCTGCCGCAACTGTGGCACGCGGGCCATTGCCGTTGCTGCCGATTCAAGAGCGTTTCTTCGAGACGCCGATTGTCCAGCGCCAGCACTGGAATCAGTCGGTGATGTTGCAACCGACCCTGGCGCTGGACGCCGTGCATCTGCGCAAGGCGCTGGCGACGTTGCTCGAACAGCACGAAGCACTGGCCTTGAGCTTTGTGCAGTCGGGCGATCGCTGGCAGGCATTGCCGCAGTCGCAGGGTGATGCCGAACTGCTCTGGGTCCGCGAGCTGGACAGCCTCGACGCCTTGCCAGCGCTGGTCGACGCGGCGCAGCGCAGCCTGGATCTGCAACGCGGGCATTTGCTGCGCGCGTTGCTGGTCAATCTGCCGAATGCCGAGCAACGTCTGTTGCTGGTCATCCATCACCTGGTGGTCGATGGCGTGTCGTGGCGCATTCTGCTGGAGGACTTGCAGCAGGCCTATCACGCCCTGGCGGCGGGAGCGGCGCTCGCGTTGCCGGGCAAAAGCAGTTCGCTGCACGACTGGGCCGGGCAGTTGCATCGTTATGCACAGAGCGAAACGTTGGCGGCCGAAAGCGCTTATTGGCGCCAGACCCTTGAGGCCGACGACGCGGCCCTGCCACGGGATTTTGCCGAGGACAGCCAGACCCGCGCCGAGGCCGCCCGCGCCAGTACGCGCCTGAGCCAGACACTGACCGACAAGCTGCTGAAAGTCGCCCCGGCGGCGTATCGCACGCAGATCAATGATCTGTTGCTGACTGCATTGGCGCGGGTGCTGTGTGACTGGAGCGAGCAGCCTTCGGTGTTGATCCAGCTCGAAGGTCATGGTCGTGAAGACCTGTTCGACGACATCGACCTGAGCCGTACGGTCGGCTGGTTCAGCAGCCTGTTCCCGGTGCGCCTGGCCCCGCAGGAAAATCCCGTTGCGTCGCTGTGTGCGATCAAGGAGCAACTGCGTGCGGTGCCGGGCAAGGGCATCGGTTATGGCGTGCTGCGTTACCTCACGCGTTCTGCCGAGTTGCAGGCGCTGGCGCAACCCCGGGTGACCTTCAATTATCTCGGCCAGTTCGACGGCGCGTTCAATGCTGAGCAAGGCGCGTTGTTCGTGCCAAGCGCTGACAGCACCGGTGCCAATCAGGATGAGCAGGCGCCGCTGGGCAATTGGCTGAGTGTCGACGGTCAGGTCTTCGGCGGTGAGCTGGAATTGACCTGGACCTTCGGCACCGGCATGTACCGCGCCGCGACCATCGAGGCGTTGGCCGAGGCCTATGGCCGCGAGCTGGAACGCCTGATCGAACATTGCTGCGAGAGCGGCGCCGGTGGCGTGACACCCTCGGACTTCAACCTCGCCAACCTCACGCAAGCGCAGCTGTCGGCGCTGCCGATCGCGCCGCGTGACATCGTTGATCTGTACCCGCTGTCGCCGATGCAGCAAGGCATTCTGTTCCACAGCCGCAACGAGCCGGACAGCCCGGCCTATACCAATCAACTGCGGGTCGACGTGGAACAACTCGACAGCGAGCGCTTCCGCCAGGCCTGGCAGCATACCCTCGAAGCCCACGATATTCTGCGTACCGCGTTCGTCTGGCCGCAGGATGCCGCCGCGCCGGTGCAGGTGGTGCGCAGCCGTGTGCAGATGCCGTGGCAGGTGCAGGACTGGCGCGGTCGCGATGGCCTCGGTTCAGCGCTTGATCATCTGGCCACTGAAGACCTGCACAACGGTTTCGATCTGCTCGACGCGCCGCTGTTGCGCGTGACGCTGGTGCGCACCGATGAGAACACTCATCACCTGATCTACACCTGTC
This sequence comes from Pseudomonas sp. RIT-PI-o, assembly GCF_001297215.1. Classification (NCBI taxonomy): domain Bacteria; kingdom Pseudomonadati; phylum Pseudomonadota; class Gammaproteobacteria; order Pseudomonadales; family Pseudomonadaceae; genus Pseudomonas; species Pseudomonas sp. RIT-PI-o. The sequence continues at coordinate 57,011 of NZ_LHPA01000023.1, forward strand.
ATCACATCCTCATGGACGGCTGGAGCACTTCGCAGTTGTTCGGCGAAGTGCTGCAACGCTACGCCGGCATCACGCCGAGCGCAGGGCAGGGGCGCTATCGCGATTACATCGAATGGCTTGGCCAGCGCGATCAGCAGGCAAGTCGGCAATTCTGGAGCGCGGCGCTGGCGGAACTCGCAGAGCCGACGCGACTGGCCAGCGCCATGCCGGTCCGGCAGCGCGACGCAAGCGGTTATGCCGATCATGAGCATGTGTTCAGCGAACAGCTGACGGCCGAACTGAACCGCTTCGCCCGCGAACAGAAAGTCACCCTCAACACGCTGGTGCAAGCGGCGTGGCTGCTGCTGTTGCAGCGCTACACCGGGCAGGATCACGTGGCGTTTGGTGCGACGGTCGCTGGGCGGCCGACGGATTTGCCGGGCGTCGAGCAGCAGATCGGCCTGTTCATCAACACCTTGCCGGTGGTGGCGGCGCCATCGCCGGAGATCGGCGTCAGCCAATGGCTGCAACTGGTGCAGGACCTCAACCTGGCGTTGCGCGAGCACGAACACACGCCGCTGTATGACATTCAGCGCTGGGCCGGCACGGGTGCCGGGGCGTTGTTCGACAGTATTCTGGTGTTCGAAAACTATCCGATGGCTGAAGCACTGACGCAGGGCTCTGAGACGGGCCTGAAGTTCTCGGCAATCCGCCGGCAGGAGCAGACCAACTATCCGCTGACGCTGGTCGCTGTTACCGGCCGCGAGCTGAGTCTGGGCGTGAGTTACGATCAGGCCAGTTTCGACGCTCCGGCGATCAGTGCGTTGAGTGGGCAGCTGCAAGGTCTGCTCGAGCAGTTCCTCGCCGACGCCACCCAGCCGCTGGGTGCGCTGCAACTGCTCGCCGAGCCACAACGGCAACAAGCGATCGCGTGGGGCAAGGCGCCGGTGACCGCGCCGGATCAACGCACGGTGCTGGCGCACATCGCCGCGCAAGTGCAGCGACAGCCACAAGCGAGCGCGGTGCGGTTCGCTGAGCAGTCCATCGATTACCAAAGCCTCGATACCCGGGCCAATCGTCTGGCGCACAAGCTGCAAGGCATGGGCGTCGGGCCGGAGGTGCGCGTCGGCGTATGCATGCGCCGCACGCCGGAGATGCTGGTCGCACTGTTGGCGATCCTCAAGGCCGGTGGCGCCTACGTGCCGCTGGACCCGGATTATCCGCAGGAACGCTTGCTGCACATGCTGGACGACAGTCGCGCCGCCGTGCTGCTCACCGAACCGGCGGCGTTGGCGATGCTGCCCGACACCTTGAGTGCGCAGGTGCTGCTGGTGGACGCGAGCGTCGCCAGCGAATGCCCGGTCACTGCGCCGCTGGTTAACCTCGCTGCAGACAATCTGGCGTACGTGATCTACACCTCCGGCTCCACCGGCAAACCGAAAGGCGTAGCGATCAGTCACGGCAATCTGTCGGCACTGATTCAATGGTCGGCGGGGGTCTATCGCGAAGAGCAATTGCGCGGCGTGCTGGCCTCTACCTCAATCTGCTTCGATCTGTCGGTGTGGGAAATCTTCGTCACGCTGGCCTGCGGTGGCTGTCTGGTGCTGGCCGACAACGCCCTGGCGCTGGCCGACTTGCCGGCTCGCGATCAGGTCACCCTGATGAACACCGTACCCTCGGCGATTGCCGCGTTGCAACGGGCCGGGCAGATTCCGGCTTCGGTCGGCACCATCAATCTGGCCGGCGAACCGCTCAAACAGAGTCTGGTCGACAGCCTCTATGCCAGCACCCAGGTGCAGCAGGTCTACGACCTCTACGGGCCGTCGGAAGACACCACCTATTCGACCTTCACACTGCGCACGCCGCAGGGGCGGGCGAACATTGGCCGGCCGCTGGACAACACCGTGGCGTACCTGCTCGACAGTCAGTTGCAGGTGCTGCCCGCGGGTGTGCCGGCTGAGCTGTACCTGGCGGGTGCCGGGGTGACGCGCGGCTATCTGCGCCGCGCCGCGCTGACCGCCGAACGCTTTGTGCCGAATCCTTACGCGGGCAATGGCGAGCGTCTGTACCGCACCGGCGATCTGGTGCGCCAGGGCGACGACGGCAACATCGAGTACATCGGTCGCGCCGACCATCAGGTGAAGATTCGCGGTTTCCGTATCGAACTCAGCGAGATCGAAGCGCGCCTGCTGGAGCTCGACGACATCGGCGAAGCGGTGGTGCTGGCGCAGGACGGCGCCGCCGGCAGACACCTGCATGCCTATCTCGTCGCCGCGCCGGACAGCGAGCGGTCGACCCTGACCGAGCGGGTGCGCAGTGCGCTGGTCAGCCGCTTGCCGGCGCACATGGTCCCGGGGCATTTGCACCTGATCGACGCGATCCCGCTGACGCCCAACGGCAAGCTCGATCGCAAGGCGCTGATGGCGTTGGCCGAGAGCCCGATGCAGGAGCAATACCAGGCGCCGCAAAGCGACCTGCAGTGGGAGATCGCAACGATCTGGCAGGAGGTGCTGGAGGTCGAGCGGGTAGGGCTGGCGGACAACTTCTTCCAGCTTGGCGGGCATTCGCTGCTGGCGACGCTGGTGGTGACCCGGGTGCAGGAGCGTCTCGGCGACAAGGTGCCGCTCAAGGCGCTGTTCGAAACCGACACGCTCAAGGAATTCTGCGCGCGGATCGAAGCGCTGCGCGTCGAAATGTCGCCCGTTCAGGATGAATTGGCTAAATCACTGGAGGCCCTCAAACGTCTATCCCTCGATGATCTGGAAAAACTGATTTCTTGAGAGGGAAAAACGCGTGCAAGAGTTAATCGAGTCGGTAGGACAACTTTCGGCTAAGCAAAGAAAGGCTCTGGCGGTTCTGCTCAAGCAGAAAGGCGTCAACCTCTTTGACATTGCCCCGGTTTTCAAGCGCACGGCTGAAGAGCCGTTGCTGCTGTCCTACGCTCAGCAGCGCCAGTGGTTCCTCTGGCAGTGGGCACCGCACAGCGCGGCCTACAACATTCCGACGGCCCTGCGCTTGCAGGGGCCGCTGGATGTGCCGGCACTGGAACGCAGCATCGCGGCGCTGATCGAACGCCACGAAACCTTGCGCACGGTATTCACTCAAGACAGTGCACAACCCTTGCAAGTGGTCCTGCCCGCAGGACCTTTTGCGTTGGAGATCCATCACCTGAGCGCTGATCTGGCGAACGACCCGGACAGCTCGATCCAGGCCTTCGTCCAGACCCAGAGCCAGAAGACTTTCGACCTGCAGCACGGCCCGTTGCTGCGTGCCGCGCTGCTCCAGGTCAGCCCCGCTGAGCATGTGCTGGTGCTGACCCTGCACCACATCGTTTCCGATGGCTGGTCGCTGCAAGTGATGATCGAGGAACTGGTGCAGCTCTACGCCGGTTTCAACCTCGGTCACGACGCCGGTCTGCCCGCGCTGCCGATCCAGTACGCTGATTACGCCTTGTGGCAGCGCCAGTGGATGGAAGCCGGGGAGCAGGAGCGCCAACTGGCCTACTGGCAGGAAAAACTCGGCGGTGAACAGCCGGTGCTGGAGCTGCCGCTGGATCGCCCGCGCGCGGTCGAGCAGAGCTTCGCCGGCGCCAGCCATAACCTGATTCTTGACCCGGTGCTGAGCAATGCCCTCAAGGCCTTCGCCCGGCAGGAAAACGTCACGCTGTTCGTGTTGCTGCTGGCTTCGTTTCACGCCTTGTTGCATCGCTACAGCGGGCAAAGCGATATCCGTGTCGGCGTGCCGGTGGCCAACCGTGGCCGGGTGGAAATCGAGCGCCTGATCGGCTTCTTCGTCAATACCCAGGTGCTCAAGGCGGATGTCGACGCAGAGCTGCCATTTGTTGAGCTGCTGCGTCAGGTCAAACAGACCGCGCAGGAGGCGCAGGCGCATCAGGACTTGCCCTTCGAGCAACTGGTCGAAGCGCTGGAGCCGGGCCGCAGCCTCAGTCACAATCCGCTGTTCCAGGTCATGTTCAACCACCAGGCCGAGCGCCGTGCGAGCGTTGCGACGCGCCTGAACGGTCTGAACATCGCGCCGCTGGAATGGCAGAGCCAGACCGCGCAATTCGACCTGACCCTCAACACCACCGAACAGGCCCACGGCATCGAAGCGGTACTCAAGTACGCCACCGACCTGTTCGACGCGGCGACTATCGAGCGCCTTGCGCAACACTGGACTGCGCTGTTGCAGGCGATCGTCGCCGAGCCGACCCAGCGCATCGGCCAATTGCCGATACTCGACGCCGGCCAGCAGCAACAGCTATTGGCGCAATGGAATCCGCCGCGGGTCGAACAACCGCTGACCCAGTGCATCCAGCAAGCCATCGAAGCCCAGGCCGCGCGGCATGCCGACGCGGTGGCCGTGACCTTTGCCGGGCAATGCCTGACCTACGCTGAACTCAATCGCCGCGCCAACCAATGGGCGCATACGCTGATCGAGCGGGGTGTGGGCGGGGACGTGCGCGTCGGCGTTGCGGTGGAGCGTTCGCTGGACATGATCGTCGCCATTCTCGCGGTGCTGAAGGCCGGCGGTGCCTATGTGCCGCTGGACCCGAGCTACCCGGATGATCGCTTGAGCTACATGATCGACGACAGCGGCATTCAATTGCTGTTGACCCAGGGACATTTGCTCGGGCAGTTGCCGATTCCGCCGGGGCTGGTCTGCCTCGATCTGGATCAGGCGCCGGAACACAGCATCGAAAGCAACCCGCCATGCCTGATCACGCCGGACAATCTGGCCTACGTCATCTACACCTCCGGTTCCACCGGCAAACCCAAAGGCGCGTTGCTGCCGCACGGCAACGTCATGCGCCTGTTCAGCGCCACCGAGCAGTGGTTCGATTTCGGCCCGCAGGACAGCTGGACGCTGTTCCATTCCTACGCGTTCGACTTTTCGGTGTGGGAGATTTTCGGCGCGCTGTTGTATGGCGGCAAACTGGTGGTCGTGCCTCACGACGTCAGCCGTTCGCCGGAGGATTTCTACACGCTGCTCTGCGATGAAAATGTCACGGTGTTGAACCAGACGCCGTCGGCATTCAAGCCGTTGATGCAGGTCGCCTGTGACTCTGCGCGCAGTAATGCCCTGCGTTACGTGGTGTTCGGTGGCGAGGCGCTGGAAGTGCAGAACCTGCGCCCGTGGTTCGAACGTTTTGGCGACCGCGCGCCGACGCTGATCAACATGTACGGCATCACCGAAACGACCGTGCACGTCACTTACCGGCCGTTGTCGCTGGCGGATCTGCACAGCAACCACAGCAGCCCGATTGGCGCGCCGATTGTCGACCTGTCGTGGTACTTGCTCGATGGCTCGCTCAACCTGGTGCCGCAAGGCTGCATCGGCGAGTTGTACATCGCCGGTGCCGGTCTGGCCCGTGGTTATCTGAATCAGTCCGGCATGAGCGCCACCCGCTTCGTGCCCGACCCGTTCAATCGCAAGGCAGGCGAGCGCCTGTACCGTACCGGCGACCTTGCACGGCTGCGCGGCGACGGGGTGATCGAGTACATCGGCCGTATCGACCACCAAGTGAAGATCCGTGGCTTCCGCATCGAACTGGGCGAAATCGAAGCGCAACTGCTCAAGCATCCGCAGGTGCGCGAAGCGGTGGTGCTGGCGGTGGACGGCCTCAGCGGCCAGCAACTGGCAACCTGGGTCGTGCCCGTCGAGGCAGTGAACGCGGACGAGCAGGGCGCCCTGCGCGATTCGATCAAGGCGCACCTGCGCGAAACCCTGCCGGATTACATGGTCCCGGTCAGTTGGGCGTTCCTTGAACTGCTGCCACTGACCGCCAACGGCAAACTCGATCGCAAGCAGCTGCCGCAGCCGGACGTCGCCCAGGTGCAGGAGGCGTACGCCGCACCGCGCAGTGAACTGGAACAGCGTCTGGCCGAGATCTGGCAAGACGTGCTCAAGGTCGAACGGGTAGGGCTGCACGACAACTTCTTCGAGCTGGGCGGTGATTCGATCATCTCGATTCAGGTAGTCAGTCGCGCGCGGCAGGCCGGCATTCGCTTCACGCCCAAGGACATTTTCCAGCACCAGACCGTGCAGCGTCTGGCCACCGTCGCGCAACAGAGCGACGCCGTGCAAACGGAGCAGGGCGAGGTGCTCGGCGACGCGCCGCTGACGCCGATCCAGCATTACTTCTTCCACAGCGACATCCCGGCGCGCCATCACTGGAACCAGTCGATCCTGCTGACCCCGGCAAAAACCCTGCAAGCCGCTGCGCTGCAACAGGCCTTGGCACAAGTGCAAAAACAGCACGACGCCTTGCGTCTGCGTTATCGCCAAACCGAACAGGGCTGGCAGCAAAGCCATGGCGCGGCGGATCAGCCACAAGCGTTGTTGCGCACTTTCACGCTGGACGACAGCGCGGCCTTGCCAGCGCTGTGCCTGGACCTGCAGCGCAGCCTCGACCTGCAAAACGGCCCGCTGATCCGCGCGGCGCTGGTCGACTTGCCGGACGCCAGTCAGCGTCTGCTGTTGGTCATCCATCACCTGGTGGTCGACGGCGTGTCGTGGCGAATCCTGCTGGAAGACCTGCAAAGCGCCTATCAGCAGATCAGCAGCGGACAGAGCGTGCACCTGCCGGCGAAGACCAGCGCGTTCAAAGACTGGGGCTCGCGCCTGCAAGAGCATGCGCGCAGCGCGGCGCTGGACAGTGAACTGGCCTACTGGCGCGAGCAGTTGCGCGACGCGCCGCTCGGTTTACCGCTGGACAATCCGCAGGGCCAGTTGAACAACCGCTTCGAGCGCAGCGTCGACACCCGGCTGGACGCCGAACGGACTCGCCAGTTGCTGCAACAGGCCCCGGCGGTCTACCGCACCCAGGTCAACGACCTGCTGCTGACCGCACTGGCGCGAGTGTTGTGTGAGTGGACCGCCAGCGACAGCGCGCTGGTGCAGCTCGAAGGGCACGGCCGCGAAGACCTCTTCGACGACATCGACCTGAGCCGCACCGTGGGCTGGTTCACCAGCATGTTCCCGGTGCGCCTGACGCCAAACGCCAGTCTGCAAACCTCGATCAAAGGCATCAAGGAACAACTGCGCGCGATCCCCAACAAGGGCATCGGCTACGGTTTGCTGCGTTATCTCGGCACGCCCGACGCACAAGCGGCGTTGCATGAACTGGCGCAACCGCAGGTGACGTTCAACTACCTCGGCCAGTTCGATAACAACTTCGACGAAGACGCTTTGTGGCGGCCGGCCACCGAAGACAAGGGCGCCGGTCAGGACGAAAACGCGCCGATGGCCAATTGGCTGACCATCGATGGCCGGGTTTATCAGGGCCAGTTGAGCCTGACCTGGACCTACAGCAGCGACGTCTTCGAAGAGGCGACCATTGCCGCTCTGGCCCGCGCTTACGAAGTGGCGCTGAGCGAGTTGATCGACCACTGTCTCAGCCACTCGGGCGGCCTCACGCCGTCCGACGTGCCGCTGGCCGGTTTGTCCCAGGCGCATCTGGACAGCCTGCCGATCGCCGCCCAGCGCATCGAGGACATCTATCCGCTGGCGCCGATGCAGCAAGGCATTCTGTTCCACAGCCTGTACGACGCGGACGCCAGCGCCTACGTCTATCAGATGCTGCTGGACATCGACGGCCTCGACGTCGTGCGGTTCCAGCAAGCCTGGCAGCGCGTGGTCGATCGCCATGAAGTGCTGCGCGCCGGTTTCATCTGGGGCCGCGATGGCCTCGACGCGCCGTTGCAGGTGATCAACCGCCAACTGACCCTGGAAATGCCGGAAATCGATGTGCGCGATGTCGCCGATCTGTCGGCGGTGCTTGAAGCACGGGCGCAGGCTGACCGTGAACGCGGCTTCGATCTGCAGAATCCACCGTTGTTGCGCCTGTGCCTGCTGCGCACCGCCGACGATCGCCATCGGCTGATTTTCACCTGCCACCATATCCTCATGGATGGCTGGAGCAACTCGCGGATGTTCGGCGAAGTGCTGCAGGATTACGCCGGCCAGCCAGTGCCGAGCGCGCAGGGCCGCTATCGGGACTTTCTGGTGTGGCTGCAGGGCCAGGACAAGGCGGCTGCGCAGGATTTCTGGCGCGGGCAATTGGCCGAACTCGACGAGCCGACCCGCCTGGCGTCGGCCTGCCACGGACGCACCGTGCCGGGGCCGGGCAAGCAGATGCATCGTCTGCACTTCGACGAAGCGTTCACTCAGCGTCTGAACAACTTCTCCCGCCAGCAACAGGTAACGCTCAACAGTCTGGTGCAGGCGGCATGGCTGCTGGTGTTGCAACGCTACACCGGTCAGGCCACCGTGGCGTTTGGCGCCACCGTGTCCGGGCGTCCGGTGGAGCTGCCGGGCATCGAGGAACAACTGGGGCTGTTCATCAACACCTTGCCGGTGATCGCCAGCCCGCAGGCCACCCTCAGCGTGGGTGACTGGGTGCGCAGCGTGCAGGACAAGAACCTGCTGCTACGCGATTACGAACAGACGCCGCTGCAGGACATTCAGCGTCTGGCCGCTTTGAGCGGCGAGGCGTTGTTCGACACCTTGCTGGTGTTCGAGAACTACCCGGTCTCCGAAGCGCTGGAGGCCAATCCGGGCGGGCTGCGTTTCTCCGGCCTGGAACATCGCGAGCAGACCAACTACGGTCTGACCCTGATCGCCGGCGCCAGCGAAGTGCTCAACCTCGATTTCAACTACCTCACCGAGCACTTTGCCGAACGCAGCGTGCTCGGTCTGGCCGGGCATTTGCGCGAAGTGCTCGAGCAATTTATCCAGGCCCCGCAGCGGGCACTCGGCGAGATCGGTCTGCTGCCGCTGGCCGAGCGTCAGACGCTGGCGCAGTGGAACGACAATCACGCGGCTTATCTGGCCGAGCGCCTGATCTCGCAGAGCTTTGAAGCGCGGGTGGCGGCACATCCGCAGGCACTGGCGTTGAGTCATGCCGGCGTGGCCTTGAGCTACGGCGAACTGAATCGGCGTGCAAACCAGTTGGCCCGACATCTGTTGACGCTCGGCGTGACGGCCGAGGTGCGCGTCGGCGTGGCACTGCCGCGTTCGGCGGAACTGGTGATCGCCCTGATGGCAGTGCTCAAGGCCGGGGGCACCTATGTGCCGCTGGACCCTGACTACCCGGCCGACCGCGTGGCCTACATGCTCGACGACAGCCAGGCGAAAGTCCTGTTGACCCAGCAAGCGTTGCTGGCGCAATTGCCGTCCACCGAAGCGCAGGTGGTGCTGGTCGAGGCCGGCGGCGAGGCGTTTGCCGCGCAGGCACCGGACAACCTGCCGGCGCGCGCTGACTCGGCCAATCTTGCCTATGTGATCTATACCTCCGGTTCCACCGGTAAACCGAAAGGCGTGGCCATCGCCCATCGCAACGTGCAGGCACTGATTCACTGGTCCGCCGAGGTCTACAGCGAAGACGACCTGCAAGGCGTGCTGGCCTCGACGTCAGTGTGCTTCGACCTGTCAGTGTGGGAGATTTTCGTCACCCTGGCACGTGGCGGATCCGTCGTCATGGCACGCAATGCCCTGGAACTGCCGGACTTGCCCGAGCGTGATCAGGTGCGCCTGATCAACACCGTGCCGTCGGCGATTGCCGCGCTGCAACGCATTGGCCAGATCCCGCCGGGCGTACGCATCATCAATCTGGCGGGCGAGCCGCTGAAGCAGGCGCTGGTCGACACGCTGTACCGCGAGACCTCGGTCGCCCACGTCTACGATCTGTACGGGCCTTCCGAAGACACCACGTATTCGACCTGGACGCGCCGCGAACTCGGCGGTCAGGCCAACATCGGCCGGCCATTGCGCAACACCACTGCATACCTGCTCGACGAGCAATTGCAGGCAGCCCCAATCGGCATCGCCGCGGAGCTGTATCTGGCCGGCGACGGCATCACCCGTGGCTATCTGTTGCGCCCGGGCCTGACCGCCGAGCGCTTCGTGCCCAATCCGTTGGCGAGCAACGGCGAGCGCATGTACCGCACTGGCGACCTGACGCGCTGGCTGGATGACGGCCGAATCGAATACGTCGGCCGCATCGACCATCAGGTCAAGGTGCGCGGCTTCCGTATCGAACTGGGGGAAATCGAAGCGCGTCTGCTGGCCCAGGCCAGCGTGCGCGAAGGCGTGGTGCTGGCGGTGGACGGCGTTGGCGGCCAGCAACTGGTGGCTTATGTGGTGCCGGCCGAAGCCGATCAAAGCCTCGCGCAACTGGACGCGCTGAGTGCTGAGTTGCAAACCGCGCTAAAGGCGCATCTGCCGGACTACATGGTGCCGGCGCAGTGGCTGTTCCTCGAGCAATTGCCGCTGACACCCAACGGCAAACTCGATCGCAAGGCCTTGCCGGCAGCGGATGCCATTCAGGCGCAACGCGATTACGTGGCACCGTCGACGCCGCTGGAGCAGCAACTGACTGAGGTCTGGCAGGACATTCTGAAGATCGAGCGGGTCGGCGTGACCGACAATTTCTTCGCCCTCGGCGGCGATTCGATCATCTCGATTCAACTGGTCAGCCGCGCGCGGCAGCAGGGCATTTGCTTCACCCCCAAGGACCTGTTCCAGCAGCAGACGGTGCAGAAACTGGCCGCAGTGGTTTCGCTTGAAGACGCGCAATCTGCCAGCGCTGCCGATTACCCGTTGGCGCAGCTGGATCAAGCGCAGCTCGATGCCTTGCCGGTGCCGGCGGAGCTGATCGAAGACGTCTACCCGCTGTCGCCGATGCAGGAAGGCATGCTGTTCCATACGCTGTCGGATAACGGCAGCAGCCTTTACGTGCAACAGGTCAGCCTGCCGATCAAGGGTCTCGACGTGGAGCGTTTCCGCCGGGCCTGGGAATTCGTCATCGTCCGGCAGGCGATCCTGCGCACCAGTTTCCATTGGCAGGATGGGTTGGCCAAGCCGTTGCAGGTCGTGCATCGCCATGCGTCGCTGCAGATGCAGGTGCTCGATTGGCGTGGGCAGGACTGCAGCGAGGCGGCGATTGCCGATTTCGCCAGCGCCGACCGCGCATTGGGTTTTGATTTGTCCGAAGCGCGTTTGCAGCGCGTGACCCTGTTGCATCTGGGCGAGCAGCAGTACCAGATGATCTGGACCAGCCACCATATTCTGATGGACGGGTGGAGCAGTTCGCGGCTGTTCGGCGAGGTTTTGCAGTATTACTCCACGGGCCAGGTGACTGGCGAAAATGGCCGCTATCGCGACTTCATTGCCTGGTTGCAGGCACAGGATCAGGACGCCCAGGAGCTGTTCTGGAAAGCACGTCTGGCGGTGGTCAACGAACCGACCGCGCTGAGTCAGGCCATGCACCCGCGCCACAGCGCCGACGTTACCGGCCACGATGCGCTCTATTCGAATTGGGACAAGGCGCAAACCGCGCGTCTGCTGGAGTTCTGCCGCGACCTGCGCATCACCCCCAACACGCTGATCCAGGGCGCGTGGTTGCTGCTGTTGCAGCGCTACACCGGCCAGCAAACGGTGACCTTCGGCGCCACGGTGTCGGGGCGTCCGGAAAGTCTGCCGAATGTCGGCAACATGCTCGGCCTGTTCATCAACACCTTGCCGATCATTCAGACCCCACAGGCCGATCAGCGTCTGGCCGACTGGCTGGGCGAAGTGCAGGCCTACAACCTCGACATTCGCGACTATTCGCAGGCACCGCTGGCGGATGTGCAGCGCTGGTCGAACCTCGGTGGTCAGGCGCTGTTCGACAGCATTGTCGTGTTCGAGAACTTCCCGATCGACGAGCGCTTGCAGGAAGAAACCGACACCGAGCTGACCTTCGGCAAATCCATCGGCCATGGCGTGACCAACGTGCCGATGGACCTTGCGGTGATGCTCGGCGACGAGCTGTCGATCGAATACCTGTACCTGCGCAGCCACTTCAGCGCCGAAGCGGTGCAAGGCATTCGCCTGACTCTGGAAAACACCCTCGCGGCGATGATGGCCGCGCCGTATGAGCGATTGGGTAATCTGCAGCGTCTGTCCGCCGAACAATGGCACGCGGCGCAGGCCTGGAGTGCCGAGCCTTCCCACCGCCACGCGCCGCAGTTGCTGCCGGAGCTGATCAGTCGCCATGCGCAACAGCAACCCGACGCGATCGCCGTGCAATGCGCTGGCGAAAGCCTGAGCTACGCCGAACTTGAACGTCAGGCCAACCGACTGGCGCAGTGCCTGATCGCCCACGGTGCCGGGCCGGAAGTGGTGATCGGCGTGGCGTTGCCGCGTTCGCTGGAAATGCTGGTGAGCTTCCTTGCCGTGCTCAAGAGCGGCGCCGCGTACGTGCCGCTGGATATCGATTATCCGCCAGAGCGCCTGGCCTACATGATCGAAGATTCGCGCATGGCTTTGCTGCTGACGCAAACCAGCCTGCGCGCGACGATTCCGACGCCGCAGGGCGTGCTGCGTCTGGAAATCGATCAGCTCGACCGCAGCCTCTACAGCGACGCTGCTCCGGTTTGCGATGTTCATGAGCAGAGCCTGGCCTATCTGGTTTACACCTCCGGTTCCACCGGGCGGCCGAAAGGCGTGGCCGTCACCCAGGGCCCGCTGAGCATGCACTGCCAGGCCATCGCCGAGTTGTATGAAATGGACGCCAGCAGTTGCGAGCTGCACTTCATGTCGTTCGCTTTCGACGGCGCCCATGAACGCTGGCTGAGTACTTTGTACAGCGGCGGTCGCCTGGTGATCCGCGACGGTTGCCTATGGACCCCGGAGCAGACCTATCAGGCCCTGCACGATTACGGCGTGACCATCGCCTGCTTCCCGCCGGCCTACCTCAAGCAACTGGCCGAGTACGCGGCAGCCAGCGGCATCGCGCCGCCAGCGGTACGCATCTACTGCTTCGGTGGCGACGCGGTGCCGGAGCAAACCTTCGAACAGGTGAAAGCGGCGTTGCGTCCGCAGTACTTCACCAACGGTTATGGCCCGACCGAAACCGTGGTCACGCCGATGCTCTGGAAAGTCGCCATCAGCCAGCATTGCGAAGCGGCGTACGCGCCGATCGGTCGCGCCGTCGGTGCGCGTTCGCTGTACGTGCTCGACGACGATCTGAATCCGCTGCCGCCAGGTTTTGCCGGTGAGTTGTACATCGGCGGTTACGGTATTGCTCGCGGTTATTACGGGCGCCCCGATCTGAGCGCCGAGCGCTTCGTGCCCAACCCGTTTGCCCCGGGCGAACGCCTGTACCGCAGCGGCGATCTGGTGCGCCGTCGCCCGGACGGTGTGGTCGATTACGTCGGGCGCATCGACCATCAGGTCAAGGTGCGCGGCTTCCGTATCGAGCTGGGCGAAGTCGAGGCCAGCCTGCGTCAATTACCAACGGTCAGTGATGCTTTGGTCATCGCTCGGGACAATGCGTCCGGCAAGCAACTGATCGGTTACGTGGTCACCGCCAGCGGTGAAGACCTCGGCGATGAACTCAAGGCCGGGCTGCGCGCCTCGCTGCCGGAATACATGGTGCCGGCGCAGATCGTCTGCCTCAGCGCATTCCCGGTCACGCCCAACGGTAAGCTCGATCGCAAGGCGCTGCCTGAACCGCAATTCAAAAGCGACGAATACCTTGCCCCGCGCACTGAGCAGGAAAGCCTGCTGGCGCAAATCTGGGCGCAGGTGCTGCAGGTCGAGCAGGTGGGTATCAGCGACAACTTCTTTGAACTGGGCGGCGACTCGATCCTCAGCCTGCAAGTGATCTCGCGGGTGAGAAACCATCCGACCCTGCAGATGGAGCTGAAGCTGCGTGATCTGATGCGCTATCAGACCATCGCCGGCATCGTCGAGCAGCAAGTGGCGAAGGAGGGCGCTGGGCAAGCGCTGCCGGACCTGACCCAGGTGGCCGCAGAAGGCGCGTTCAATCTGTTGCCGATCCAGGAATGGTTCTTCGCCGAAGGCATGGCCGAGGCGCATCACTACAACCAGTCGTTGCTGCTCAGCGCACGTCAGCCACTGGATCTCGATGCCCTGGAACAGGCACTGGGCTTGATCGAACAACATCACGATTCGCTGCGTTTGCGCTTTTCCAAGGACGGCGGGCGCTGGTTGCAGCGCTACAGCACCAGCGCATCCGACGAGGCTGTGCTGTGGCGCCGTGAAGCGCAGAACAGCGACGAGGTCGAAGCCCTGGCCAACCTTGCGCAGCGCAGCCTCAAACTTGATGACGGACCGGTCTGGCGGGTCATGCATGTGGCCTTGCCGGACGGTCAGGCACGCTTGCTGGTGGTGATTCATCACTTGGTGGTCGACACCGTGTCGTGGCGGATTCTGCTCGACGATCTGAAAGTCGCTTATGAGGCGTGCGTGCAGGGGCTGGCGCCGCAACTGCCGATTCGCACCAGCAGTTATCGTTCGTTTGCCGAGGCATTGCAGGCGCAGGCGCCGGTGATTGCCGAGCAGGAATTGAGCTATTGGCTGGAGCAACTGGATCAGCCCGGCGTTGATCTGCCGTGCGACAACCCGCGCGGCAAGAACCTCGTGCGGCAACAGGCGCAGGCGCGGCTCAAGCTGTCCCGCGAGCACACCGAACAACTGCTCAAACAGGCCCCGGCGGTGTACGGCACGCAGATCAACGACCTGCTGCTGTCAGCGCTCAGCCGCGCCCTGTGCCGCTGGAGCCAGCAACCGTCGGCGCTGATTCTGCTTGAAGGGCACGGTCGCGAAGACCTCTTCGAATCGATCGACCTGAGCCGCAGCCTCGGCTGGTTCACCAGCATGTTCCCGGTGCGTTTGCGCCCGGACAGTGACGACATCGGCCGGTCGATCATCGATGTGCAGGCGCAACTGGCAGGTGTACCGCAGAAGGGCATCGGCTACGGCGTGCTGCGTCATCTGGCCGGCCCGGACATCTGCGCGCAACTCGCCGGTTTGCCGCAGGCGCGGGTGACGTTCAACTACCTCGGGCAGTTCGACCAGAGCTTCGATGAACAGGCGTTGCTGGTGCCGGCACTGGAAGAAACCGGCGACAACTACAGCCTCAAGGCGAACCTGGGCAACTGGCTGGAAATCGTCGGCCAGGTCTATGACGGGCAACTGGCCTTGCGCTGCATCTACAGCAACCAGCGTTACCGCGCCGGCACCATGGATGCGCTGATGAGCGATTACCAGCGTGAGCTTGAAGCGTTGATCGAGCACTGCATGGCACGGGCGGGTTGATCGCTCTTTTTGTGCGGGCGCTGCCGAGGCGCGCCCGGTTTTTTGCGGATAAAGGATCTTATCGATGTCGTTGCACCCTGATCTGGAAGCGTTTCTCGACCTGGCTCAAGACAGCCAGGACGCCGGCCTGCCGGCCATGCACCAACTGACCCCGAGCGAGGCCCGCGGCACATTCGAACAGACCACCGCGCAGTTGCGCTGGCCGGCGCCGCAGGACCTTGAAGTCACCGAGATCGAAACATTGGCCCGGGACGGCGCGGCACTGGCCTTGCGTTTGTATCGGCCCAACGGCGTTGAGTCGCCGCTGCCGGTGCTGGTGTATTTCCACGGTGGCGGGTTTGTGGTCGGCAGTCTGGATTCCCACGACGGTGTCTGCCGTGAGTTTTGCCAGCGCACGCCGTGTGCGGTGCTCTCGGTCGGTTATCGGCTGGCGCCGGAGCATCGCTTTCCGACGGCGCTGGAGGATGGCGAGGACGCGTTGGCGTGGCTGGCCGAACAGGCTGTGAGCCTCGGCCTGGATTGTTCGCGGGTAGCCTTTGGCGGCGACAGCGCGGGCGCCACGCTGGCGACGGTGCTGGCGATTCAGGCGGTGCGGCAGCCGCACACGGTGGCCATCGCACCCAAGGCGCAGTTGTTGTGTTATCCGGTGACCGACGCTTCGCGAGTGCATGATTCGCGGCTGTTGTTTGGCGAGGGGTATTTGCTGGAGAACGACACGCTGGACTGGTTTTATCAGCACTATGCGCGTGGGCCGGAGGATTATCTGGATTGGCGTTTTTCGCCGTTGCTGGCGGAGGATTTGCGCGGGGTTGCGCCGGCCATTGTGGTATTGGCCGGGTTTGATCCGTTGCTGGATGAGGGGCAGGCTTATGTCGACAGGCTGCGTGGGCAGGGGGTTGAGGTCGAGGTCGAGGTTTGTGCCGGGTTGACCCATGATTTGTTGCGGTTGGGGTCGGTGGTGCCTGGGGTTTTGGAGGTTTATTCGAGGGTTGGTGGGGCGCTTGCGCGGGTTCTGGTTTAGTGTGCATATCCGTTGCTGCGGGGGGTGCTGATTACGGTTCCGCCCTTACGGCGGGTCACTTTTTCCAAACGCCGAAAAAGTAACCAAAAAGGCTTGCTCCTGCGTTCGGCCCTCGCAGGCTCGGGTCCCTTCGCTGCGGGATCGATCCGGGCGCAGCGGCTCCGGTTTGCTCCGCTGCACCTACACTCGCTGTGTTTGGCTGCGCCAAACGGTCGCTGCGCTCCCACCCCCGGATCAATCCCTCCACTCAGCCTTCCGACGTCGCCCGTGGATCAAGATCAAGAGCACTCGAGCTAACGCTCATTGTTGAGTGGTGAAAAGCGTGTGGTGTGCTTTGGATCTGTGTTGGATTCGCCCCTCACCCCAGCCCTCTCCCGAGGGAGAGGGAGCCGATTTGCGGGCTTTTCAGAATCTGCATTCGACTCGGTATCGCAAGTCGGCGTACCTTGCCCAAACACCTCGGTCAGTCCCCTCTCCCTCCGGGAGAGGGCTAGGGTGAGGGGCTTTTGATTTCTGCATATTTGCATTCGACTCGGTATCTCAGGTCGCCGTACTTCGCATGTATAACCCGGTTTAGTCCCCTCTCCCTCGGAGAGAGGGTTAGGGTGAGGGGCTTTTGATTTCTGCATATTTGCATTCGACTCGGTATCTCAGGTCGCCGTACTTCGCATGTATAACCCGGTTTAGTCCCCTCTCCCTCGGGGAGAGGGTTAGGGTGAGGGGCTTTTGATTTCTGCATATTTGCATTCGACTCGGTATCTCAGGTCGCCGTACTTCGCATGTGCAACCCGGTTTAGTCCCCTCTCCCTCTGGGAGAGGGCTAGGGTGAGGGGCTTTTGATCTGGCTTTTGCTTCTGCTTCTGCTTTTGCTCTGGCTTTTGATCTTTTGCCCCTTCGGCAGGCTTCGTTACGGGATCGATCCGGGCGTGGGAGCGCAGCGACCGTACGACGCAGTCGTACACAGCGAGTGTAGGTGCAGCGAAGCCAACCGGAGCCGCTGCGCCCGGATCGGTCCCGTAACGAAGGTACCCCGAGCCCCAGCGAGCGGGCCGTACGCCGGGGCAAAGCCTTTTTGGTTACTTTTTCGGCGTTTGGAAAAAGTGACCCGCCGTAAGGGCGGAACCCTAAGTAGCCTTCACCGCAGCAACGGATATGCCCCCAATCCCAAAAAACAAAAAGCCCCGCCAAAGCGGGGCTTCCACACAACTAAGACCAATCAGAAATCAGCCTTCACCGACATCACAAAATTCCGCGGTTCGCCGTAGAAGTTACCGAACCCCTCGGTCCCGATGGTCGCGTAATAACGCTTGTCAAACAGGTTGTTGCCGTTCAACGCCACCGACCAGGTGTCATCAATCCGATAACCAATGCGACCGTTCCAGACCGCATAACCCGCGCCATCGACATTGTCCCCGCCCAGAGGCGAAACCCGGTAGGTGCCCGTCTGCGCATTGACACCCGCACCAATCGTCACCCGATCCAGCGGCCCGCTCAGGGCGTAATCACCCCATACGCGCAACAGGTGACGCGGCACGTAAGAGTTGTAGACCGCGCCATCCTGAGTGGCATCGGCATCTTCCAGCACCTTGGTCTGGGTGTAGGTATAACCGGCCAGCAATTGCAGGCGCTCGATCACTTCACCGCTGACTTCAGCTTCAAAGCCCTGGGCGCGGACCTTGCCCGAGTTGATCTGGCACGAACTGTCTTCGCAACGCAGGTCATCCTGGGCCGCATCTTTCTGAATGGTGCGGAACAGGTTGAACGTGGTGTTCAAACGACCATCGAACCACTCACCCTTGATCCCCAGTTCGTAGCTCTGGCCAATCAGCGGTTTCAGCGTGCTGCCGTCGATGGTCTTGTACGAGCCTTGCGGGGTGAAGATGTCGGTGTAGCTGGCGTAGGCGGTCAGGTTGTCGTTGAGGTCGTAGAGCAGGCCGGCGAACGGCGTGACCTGGCCGGTTTCGGTGGACTTGGTGTTGACGTCGGTGCCTTCGCCGCGGAAGTACTGCACCGAATCAGTGTCGGATTTGTACCAGCTGACCCGGCTGCCCAGCACCAGTGTCATCGGGTCGGCGAGTTTCAGGCGGGCGATCGAGTAAGCGCCGTATTGCTTGATGTGCATGTCCACCGGGCCGCCACGGGAGGCGTTGGCCAGGTAGTAGCTTTCATCCGGCTGCGGGATGTTGTGGTTCGGGTTGAAGACGTTCTGGCGCTGTGGCAATGCCGCCACCGCGTAGAAGTCATCCTTGTGCGAACGGCTGGCGTTGGCGCCGACGATCAGTTCGTGCTGCTGGCCGAAAGCGTCGAATTTGCCGTCGACGTAGGCATCGAAACCGTAATCGCGCTGGTCGTAGTCATAGGTACTGCCGAGCATCAGCGTATTGGTGGCGGTGGCGCCCAATGGCACGGTGCCGCTCGGGAAGGAATATTCCATGTCCTGGGTGTTGCGCGAGTAGACACCGGCGACTTTCAGCGACCAGTCGTCGTTGAACTGGTGTTTGACGTCGGCGAAGTAGGTGGCGCGTTTGCTGCGCTGGTTGTTCCACGAGGTGTTCAGGCAAGTGGAGCGTTTCAGGTGCAGGTCGGAGCCGTCGGCGTAGCGCGGCAGGCCGCCCCAGCACGGGGTGGCGTCGACGTCTTCATAGGCCATGCCCAGACCGAGGGTGGTGTCGGGGCTGAGATCGAAGTCCAGCGCGCCGTAGTAGATCTGGTCGCGGCGTTCAGCCACATCGTAGAAATACTGCCGGGTCTGCTGGGTGACGACGGCGCGACCACGCACGGTGCCGGCGTCGTTCAGCGGGCCGCCGGTGTCGACCTGGCCGCGATAGTTGTCCCAGGTGCCCGCCGACAGCGACAGCTGCGTGTGCGGGGTGTCCTGGCCGCGCTTGCGCACGAAGTTGACGCCGCCGGCGGTGCCGCCCGCGCCCTTCATCATGCCGGCCGCGCCGCGAAGGATTTCCACGCGGTCATAGATGGCCATGTCGCTGTTGAAGCTGTCCGCCTGCACGTAGCTGCTGCCGATGTCCAGCGGCACGCCGTCGTACTGGTACTGGCCGGTCATGCGGAAACCGCGCGAGTAGAAATACTTGCCGCCCATGGGCGAGTCGTAAACGGTGATGCCCGGGGTCTTCTCCATCACCTGTTCGATGGTGTTGAGGTTCTGGTCGTCGAGCATCTTGCGGGTCATCACCGTGACCGACTGCGGTGTTTCCTTGAGCGAGTGCACGCCCTTGCCGATGGTCACGCCGCCGGTGGTGTAGGAGTTGCTGCCCTCGGTGGTGGCGCCGAGGCGGTTGGCGTTGACGTTGGTCGGGGCCAGTTCCATCGCACTGCCGCTGGTGGCCGGGCCGAGCACGGTGACGGTGTTGCCGTCACGCTGATAACGGATGCCGGTGCCGCTGAGCATCGCCTTGAGCGACTCGTCGTCCTGATAGCGGCCGTTGAGGGCGCTGGAACGCAGGCCTTGCAGGCTCTCCGGGCTGTAGACGATTTGCAGGCTGGTTTGCTGACCGAGGGTCTGCAGGGCCTGGGCCAGCGGTTGGGCAGGGATGTTCAGGGTCCATTCCTGGGCCTGGACATAGGGCGCCGCCGCGAGGGTCAGTGCCAGACCCAGGCCGCTACCGGCCAGGCGAGTGCGGGTCGCGCCGTGCATCAGCAGGGCTCGAGTCAGAGGGCGAAGCATGAAACGGGATGCGGACATGAGGTTAAGACCTTGGCAGGTATAGTTGTTAATGGTTCTTATTCATCTCATTAAGACGAGGAAGCCGCGGCAAACCGGAAAAGTTTTTTCTCCGGCTCGTTCGCGGCTGCCTCGATCAGGCGGGTTGCAGTTCGCTTTTGACCTTGCCGGCCTCCATGCGCACCAGCTGATCAGCGACGTCGAAGTAACGGTCGTCGTGGGAAATCACAATGATGGTTTTGCCCAGACGCTTGAGGTCGGGCAGCAGCTCGGTATAGAAGATCCGCCGGAACGTCGGATCCTGATCCGCGGCCCATTCATCGAACACCAGCACCGGGCGCTCTTCGAGCCAGGCATTGACCAGTGCCAGGCGTTTGCGTTGGCCGGTGGACAGGTCGGTAGTGCTGAAGGCGCCATCGCGCACGCTGACCTTGTGCGCAATCTCCAGGCGCTCGAGGTAGCGGGTGGCATCCTGTGGCACTTCACGATCGCCCTGAATCAGGTCATCGAACAGGTAGTAGTCGGCGAAAATCGTCGTGAAGTTCTGGCGGTAATCATCGCGGTTGACCGCGGTGATCGGCTTGTCGTTGACGCGGATTTCGCCCTCGGTCGGCGCATACAGGCCCAGCAGCAATTTGATCAGTGTGGTTTTGCCGCAGCCGTTCTCACCGACGATGAACACGATGTCGCCCTGTTCGATGCGCAGGTTTACCGGGCCCAGGCGAAACGGTTCGCTGCCTTCCACGGCCGGGAAGGCGTAGCGCACGTTGCGCAGTTCCAGGCTCTCGACGGCGGCAGGCTTGTTGCCCTGATCCTGCAGCAGCAGGTGCGGCTCCGGCGAGGAGAACTGTTCGCTGAGTTCGGCGATGCGGCGGAAGGCAATCTGCGCGCGGCTGATGATCGGCAGGGTGCTGATCAGGTGTTCCAGCGGCCCCTTCATGTACAGCAGGACCAGAACAAAGCCGCTCATCACCGCTTTGTCGGCGCTCGGCCACAGCGATTGCAGGGCCAGAGCCATGCCGATGACCACGAAGAACAGCATCGAGCCAAACGACTTGGCGATGACAAACGTGTTGATCGATTTGATTTGGGTGTCGCAGATCTTTTCCGCGGTTTTCTGAATGCCGGCGACGAACATGCGCTGGCGGCGCGGGCGGTGGATGCGCAGTTCCTTGGCGCCTTCGGCGATCGCGTTGTAGTGCTTCTGCAGTTCGTCTTCGGAGTCGCGGGCGGCATAGAAACCGCGCATGCCCTTGGCCCGCGCAATCGCCTGAATGGTGGTGCCGATGGCGATAGCGACCAGCATCATCAGGAACATCGGCCACGACAGCATGGCCAGATAGCCGAGGCAGCCAAGGGTCACGGTCATCGAGATCGCCAGCGGCGCGAAGGCGAAGGCGAAGTCGCTGATGGTGTCGACGTCGTGGGTCAGCACCGGAATCAGGCGATGGCTGCGGTAGCGTTCGATCTGGTCGATCGGCGCCGAGAGGACTTTCTCCCCGAGCTCTTTGCGCAGTTTGGCGATGATGTGCTGGCCGACATAGTTGGTGCCGATGTCCGAGAGGATCGTCGTCAGCAGGGCGAGGGCACAGAGTCCGGCGAAGATCATCACTACCGTGCGGGTCAGGCCGTCATCGGAGTGCAGGGCGTTGTTGATGGTCGCCAGCAGCACGGTGACGCTCAGGCCGCCGAGCATGCCGAGCACGATAGAGGCCGAAACGATCAGGCGGAAGGGCTTGAGCAGGGCGAACAATTCGTTGATCGCCCCACGCGTAGGCTTGGTCATGGAGGATTCCTGCTTCGATGCGGAGGGAGTGCCGGTACTTAAGGAAAACGAATGGTCGCGGAGTTTCTTTAAACGAGCGCAGACGGGCTGCGCTCGTCGAGGGCAGTGTCAGAGGTCGCGCACTACGCGAAAGCCCAGCCAGTCGCCCTTGCTGGTCGGCCAGCTGCTGTTGCGGTTGCCGGAGCGGGAGAAGATCGGCGCCTCGCCCCAGTCGTTGCCGCGCATGACCTGGCGCTCGCAGTTTTCCTGGGTCCACGGGCGACCGTCGGCGGGCACGCCGGAGTAGTCCGGGTGGTAGCAGTCGGCGGTCCATTCGTAGACGTTGCCGTGGGCGTCGAACACACCAAACGCGTTGGCCGGGAAGGTGCCGGCCGGCGAGGTGAAGTTGTAGCCGTCGGCCGCGCCGTAGGTGTTGGCGTGTTTGGCGATCTGGTAATCCTTGCCCTCGTCGAACGAGAACGGGAAGGGCCCGGTGCTGCCGCCCCGGGCGGCATATTCGCGGATCGATTCGCTTTGCAGGCGATAGGCGTGGCCGGTCTTTTTCGACAGCCAGTCGATGTAGCCCTGGGCCTCGGCGACGTTCATGCACACCGCCGGGTCGCGGGGCGTCTGTTTGAACTCGGGCTTGCCGGCGGTGCAGCGGCGGCCGGGGCGATCATCGAAGTCGTAGGGCTTGTTGCCGGTCTCGCGGACATAGGCGTCCCATTCGCCCACCAGCACCTGCGAGCGGCTGATGGCGAACGGTTTGCTGAAGGTCACCGTGTGCAACGGGCCTTCATCGGGCTGACGGCCGACTTCATCGTCCGGCGTGCCCATGGTGTAGCTGCCGGTCGGCAGCACGACCATTTCCGGGCAGTCCTTGCAGTCCTTGAACACTTTGCCCGGCGCGGGCGCGGGCGCGGTCGCCGCCAGCGCAGTGCCGGGCATCAGTGCGCCGCAGAGGGCGCTCAGCGCCAGTGCGGGCAGGGCTTTGGAGAGGAGTGACGCGTGAGGCTTTTTCATGGGTCGTCTCTTTGAAAGGGAAAACGGCAGTCGAGGATCAGGCGCGCAGCTTGTTGCCGAGGATGTTCATGAAGCGATCCACTTCGGCTTCGCTGTTGAGCAAGCCCGGCGCGGTACGAATCACCGGCCCGACGTCGCGGCTGACCGCGTCGCAGATCACCCGGTTCTGCATCAGCCAGGCAGCCACTGCATCGCTGTCCTGGTCCTTGATCCGGAAGAAGGTGAAACCGGCGGAAAACTGCGGATCGAGCGGGGTCACCAGTTCGATGTTGCGGTGCTCCTGCAGGCGTTGCTTGAGGTAGCTGTTGAGCTGATGAATGCGCGTCTGTACCTCGGCCTTGCCCAGTTGCAGGTGCAACTTGAAGGCTTCGTCCAGCGCCCAGCGATGCTCGAAGGCGTGATAGCCGCCCGGGGTCATGATGGTCGAGAAGGCTGTGGCCTCGGAGAAGGTCGGCACGCTGGGGCTGACGTATTTCAGTTCTTCGGTGCGGCTGCAGACGATGCCGGTGCCGCGCGGGCCGAACATCCACTTGTGGGTGCCGGCGATGAAAAAGTCGCAGTTCATCTGCGGGAAACTCAGGTCGTCGACGCCGAAACCGTGCACGCCATCGACCACATAGATCAGCCTGTCCTTGTCGTCGCGCTGACGATTGTGCTCGTCGACCAGATGTGAGATCTCGCTGATCGGCAGCTTCACACCGCTGCCTGAATGCACCCAGGTCATGCCCAGCACGCGGGTCTCGGGGCGGATATTGCGGTTGATCGTGTCGAGCACCTGATCCAGAGAAATGCTCTGCGGGGTGTCGAACAGCTTGAGTTTGCGCACCTGGGTGCCGTCGCGACGGCTGCGGAAATCGAGGATGTTGCGCGTCGAGTAATGCTCGTGAACCGTGGTGAGGATTTCCTGATCCTCGCGCACCTGCACGCTGCCGTAGATCATCGCCAGACCTTCGGTGGTGCTGCCGGTCAGGGCGATCTGCCCCGGTTTGGCTTGCAGGTACTGGCCGGCCCAGTGGCGCACGTTTTCTTCGCGTTTCTCGGTGACGCCCAGATCCCAATCCATCGCCAGACCCGGATTCAGATCCAGCGCCGCGCGATAGCGTTCGATGGCTTCGCGCACCGGTTTGGGGTGCGAGGTGACGAGGAAATTGGCGAAGTGAATCGCCTGGGGATCCTGATCGAACAACTGACGCAACTGCGTCCATTTATCCCGCGGCGCAGCGGCCGGCGCAGCGATTGCCGCCGGCGCAGTGAGGCTGGCGCCCAGGGGCAGGGCGGCGGCGAGCAGGCCGGCGTGTTTCAGAAAAGTGCGGCGATCAGTCATGGCCGGGCCACCTCCTGGCGCGACGCCAGTGCCGGTTTCGCGGCTTTCTGCACCTGATCCCAGACGCGCATGAAGTTGCCGCCCCAGAGCTTGGCAATGTCCGCTTCGGAGTAGCCGCGCTGCAGCAGTTCGGCGGTGACGTTGCGAATTTCACCGACGTTTTCCCAGCCTTTGATCCCGCCACCATCGTTGAAGTCCGAAGCGATGCCGACGTGGTCGATACCGATCTTGCGCACCGTGTAATCGATGGCGTCGCCGAAATCCTTGAGGGTGGCTTTCGGTTCTTCTTCGAGGATCGCGTAGAGGCCGCTGGCGTACTGGCCGAGCTTCTGTTCCGACCAGGCAGTGATGATCGGATCGCCGGGCATCAGCGCCATGGCCAGATTGGGCAGCGGCGGCAGATCGAAACGCGCACGCAACGCATTGAGTTTGTCTTGGGTGCCTTGGGTCAGCGGTTTCAGGTACTGCGAGAAAGCGACGACCTGCACCACGCCGCCACTGTTTTTGATCAGTTGCAGCTCTTTGTCGCTGAGGTTGCGCGGAATGTCTACGGCCGCCCGGGGCGCCGAGTGCGAGGCCACCAGCGGAGTGCGGCTGAGTCCGGCGACTTGCTCAAGGGCTTTGGTCGACATCTGCGAAACGTCGATGATCACGCCCAGATCGTTCAAGCGTTGCACCGCTTGTTTGCCGATATCAGAGAGCCCGTTGAGGGCGTCGGGCGAGTCATTGAAAAACGGCAGCGGTCGCGACGAGTCGGCCCAGCTGTTGTTGCCGATGTAACTGAAACCGAACATGCGCATGCCGCGCCCGGCCCACAGGTCGAGCTTGCTCAGGTCGTTGCCCAGCGGGTAGGCGTTGAGCATGCTGATGAAAATCGCAAACTTGCCTTCGCCGTGCAGCCGGCGGAAATCATCCGGCGTGTAGGCGATGCCGGCCTGATTGGGGAAGTCGCGAACGATCCCGGAGATGATCTTGTAGCGCACTTCCTGCTGGTTGCGCGCCTCTTCGACAAAACCCTCGGTCGGGCGGTGCGGGGCGTTCGGGCCGTTCCACATTTCCGGCCAGCCGAACACCGTCAGCGCCGCACCGGACAGGCGCCCGCGATTGGCCTTGACCAGGTCGAACTGGTCCGAGCCATCCTTGTCGGCTTCGTGGTCGTGGCTGCCGAAACTCAGCGGCACGGTGATGTGGCTGTCGAACGACAGCAGGCGATCCTGCAATTCGCTCGCCTGTTTCATCACCTTCACCGGGTAGCCGGGGTTGTTCCAGTAATCCCAGGCCAGAAATCCTGCGCCGGCGCTGATCGCCAGGGCCAGTGGCAGGCCGATGAATAGAGCCTTTTTCCAACGCGGTTTTGTCATTGCCATCTCATTCAGGTTCGCCGTCGAGGTACAGGCGCAGGGGCCTTTGCTATCTGGGAAGAACGAGTGGCCGGGTGGCTAATTTAGGCGGCGTTACAAATGCCCGGCGCCGCCGTCGCGATGTTTTGCCGGCAGCGTAAATTTCCCCGTCGAGCAAACGTTCTAGCTTGGATAAAGCCTGCTTCATGGCTGACACAGGTAGGGCAATGACGATCTCTCGACGCTGGTTCATGGCGGGCATGGCACTCACGGGCGCCGCGCTGCCTGCCGCTTTTTATGCACATCGTGAACTGACTCGCGAGGAGTTTCCGATCACCCCGGGCGAGGCCACGGTCGATCTGGCGGACACCGCCGGGCAACAACTGGCGGACAATCTTCGCGGGGTCTGGGACATTCGCTTTACCGGTGCGGCGGCCGGGCTCGATGGCTTGCCGGCGCAAGGCCTGGAGCTGTTTCTCGACATCGCTCACCGTGGCCGTGGGCTGCGCGGTTATCTCGACACCGGTACCAATCTGCGTGCCGAGGGGCCTGCGCGTTATCAAGTGATCGGTGATCTGGCGCCGGGCAACGGCGCCGAGATGTATTGGCGCCTGCTGCGCACCGATGCGCCGTTAGCGCCACCGGTGTATGAGTTCAAAGTCAAACTGGACGAAGTCTGGGCGGCATTCGGCAATGCCGGCAGCGCCACGTTCACCGGGCAGGTCTTGCGCCTGGATCGGCCGTTGGCGTTGCCCGAGCTGGACAATCAGTTCATCGCCATCAAGCGACGCTTTCCCGAAGCCCGCGAACGCACCGGGCTCAATCCGCAACTGTTGGCCTGGCTGGTGGCGCCCGAACATCGGTTGTTCCATCAGCTCTGGCACGCCACGCGCGACAAGTGGCACAAGCTCTCGGAGAAAAAACGCGAAGCGCTGCGCGGTATCGGCTGGCAGCCCGGGCCGCGCGACAGGGAGCGCGATGCCCGTGGCCCACGCAAGGATCGCAATGGCTCCGGCGTGGACTTTTTCTTCATGCATCGGCACATGCTCGGCATCGCCCGGTCGATGCAGGATTTGCCGTCGTGGCCAGCGTTCCCGCAGCCGCAGCCAGAGCTGGAACGTGACCGACAGGGCTTCGCCCGTTATTTCGACAATCACGACGGCAACTCACTACCGCCGACCTGGCTGGCCGAGGGCGATGACGAATACACCAAATGGGTCAGCGACATCAAAGCGGCGGAGACTTTCCAGAGCAATTTTCTGGTCTGGGAATCGCAGTACCGTGATCCGCGTTATTTATCGAAATTGACCCTCGGCCAGTTCGGTTCCGAGGTCGAACTGGGCCTGCACGACTGGCTGCACATGCGCTGGGCTTCGGTGGCGCGTGATCCGTCCAACGACATTCCGGTGCCGATGGCACGCGATCAGGCGGATTTCGCCGCGCGCTGGTATGCACCGGAAAACGACTTTCTCGGCGACCCGTTTTCCTCTCATGTGAACCCGGTGTTCTGGCGTTTCCACGGCTGGATCGATGATCGCCTGGAAGACTGGTTCCGCGCCCACGAGCGCTTTCATCCGGGTGAGGTGACCCGTCTGCAAGTCAATGGCGTGCCGTGGTTTGCACCGGGGCGCTGGGTGGAAGTCGCCGACCCCTGGCTCGGCCCCGACACCCACGGCTGCAGTACCGTGCCCGGCCTGCAAGTCGGGCGCTCGGTGGAGATGGACCCGGAAACCATGAAACTGGCGCTGCGCATCACCTTCGGCGACGAAGACAACATGACCGAACTGTTCCGCAAAGTCCCTCGGCGACCGTGGTATGCACGGCATCTGAAGGTCAAGGGCCGACAGCTCTAGATCGGTTCAACACATACTCTGAATTGATCGCAATCCCTTGTAGGAGTGAGCCTGCTCGCGATGACGTCGTGTCAGTCACCCGTTATGCCGGATGACCCACCGCCATCGCGAGCAGGCTCACTCCTACAGGGGGTATTTATCGTGGCGAAGATTTTGGCCTGACCGAATGACCCCTGTGGGAGCTTGCTCGCGAAGGCTTTTTTTGGGGGGGGGTCTTTTTGAGTGAGTACATATCCATTGCTGCGGTAACGACTGCTTAGGGTTCCGCCCTTACGGCGGGTCACCTTTTTCAAACGCCAAAAAGGTAACCGAAAAGGCTTGCTCCTGCGTTCGGCCCCTCGCGGGCTCGGGGTTCCTTCGCTGCGGGATCGATCCGGGCGCAGCGGCTCCGGTTTGCTTCGCTGCACCTCCTTCCGCTGTGTCTGGCTGCGCCAGACGGTCGCTGCGCTCCCACGCCCGGATCAATCCCTCCGCTCAGCCTTCCGACGTCGCTGGAGGATCAAGATCAAAAGCCGCAGGCGAGCTGACACTCGACCTAGAGGTGGACGCGGAGACTGTAGGAGCTGCCGAAGGCTGCGATCTTTTGATCTTGCTCTTGCTCTTGCTCTTGCTTTTGTAGGAGTGAGCCTGCTCGCGATAGCTATCTCAAAGTGCCCAATACCCACTTTGAGAGCCTGCCCGCAAATGCGGTGTGTCATCCAATGCATCATTGCCTGACACGACCTCTTCGCGAGCAGGCTCACTCCTACAGGAGGTATTTGGCGTGGCGAGTATTTTGGCCGGACTGACAGATCCCTGTGGGAGCGAGCCTGCTCGCGAAGGCGTCAGTCCAGTCGCCGCGTCGCTCTCAGATCTCTTCCCAGCCACCCCCCCCAGCGCTTTGTACAGCGCAAGCACCGCATTCAGCGTGCCCTGGATTTGCACACGGTGGACACGATATCCGTGTAGGAGCTGCCGAAGGCTGCGATCTTTTGATCTTGCATTCAAGGATCAAGATCAAAAGATCGCAGCCTC
The DNA here is from genome assembly GCF_001297215.1 of Pseudomonas sp. RIT-PI-o. NCBI lineage: Bacteria > Pseudomonadati > Pseudomonadota > Gammaproteobacteria > Pseudomonadales > Pseudomonadaceae > Pseudomonas > Pseudomonas sp. RIT-PI-o. The sequence continues at coordinate 85,117 of NZ_LHPA01000023.1, forward strand.
GTTGCACTCGTCAGCTCCTACCAGTCACCCCCCAACGCTTTGTACAGCGCAATGCTCGCCTGCAGCCGCGACTGGCGCAGTTGCACGTTCAGGTCTTGCGCGGCATACAGCGTGCGCTGGGTTTGCAGGACGGTGAGCAGGTCTTCGGCGCCGGCCTGGTAGCGGCTCTGGGCGATGTCGAAGGCGGTTTGTGCCTGGGTCAGTTCTTCGCTTTGCCATTGCCGCTGTTCGTCGAGGCCACGGATGCTGCTGAGGGCTTTTTCGACGTCGGCGAAACCGTTGATGATCGCCCCGCGATAGGATTCCAGCAGTTCGTCCTGGCGGGCCTTGGCCTTGTCGCGTTCGGCGCTGAGGCGGCCGTTGTTGAAGATCGGCGCGGTGAGTCCTGTCGACAGGTTGTAGAACGTCGTGCGCAGCAGGTCGGCGGCCAGATCGGCGCCGGTGCCGAGGCTGGCGGTCAGGGTGATTTTTGGCAGCATCGCGGCGCGGGCAACAGTGACATCAGCCTGCGCCGCTGCCAGTCTGGCTTCAGCGCTGGCAATGTCCGGGCGGCGGCTGAGCAAGTCGCTCGGCACGCCACTGGCGATGTCCGGCCAGTGCAATTGGGCGAAGGATTGCTCGGGCAACCGCAACGCCTGCACCGGCTGGCCGAGCAGGGCGGCGAGGCTGATCTGTGCTTCGCGGGCCTGTTGTTGCACCAGCGGCAGGCGACGTTGTTGTTCGGCCACCAGACTTTTCTGCTGGGCCAGTTCCAGCGCGGTGGCGCTGCCGGCGTCGAAACGGGTCTGCACCAGATGCAGCCCGTTCTGCGCATTTTTCAGATTGAGTTCGGCAATGCGCGCCTGCTCACGCAAGGCGAGGGCCTGGGTGTAGCTGTTGGCGACGCCGCTGAGCAAGGTCAGTTCGACGGTGGCGCGGTCGAACTCGCTGGCCTGCACAGCGAACGCGGCACTGTCGCGCGCGGCACGATTGCCGCCCCAGAAATCGATCTCGTAACTGGCGCTGAGCTCGGCATCGTAATAATCCAGCGAACGATTTTCCGGGCTGACATCCAGTTGGCTGTAGCCCTTGCCGTGGATCAGTTTCTGCCGGTTGGCATTCAATCCGGCCTTGAGTTCCGGCAGCAGCGGCGCGCCGGCGATGGTTGCGCTGGCCTGGGCCTGTCGGACCCGCGCCATCGCGGCGGCGAGGTCGTAGCTGCCCAGCCGCGCCTGGTCCACCAGCCGCTCCAGTTCAGGGCTGCCGAACTGCGTCCACCATTGCCGATTGCTTTGCAACGCGCCGTGGCTGTCGGCGGACTGCCACGCGCGTGGTGGCTGCACGCCGCTGTCGAGGCGCGGCGCCGGGCTGCTGCAGGCCGCCAGCAACAGGCTGGCGGCGAGAAACGTCAGTCGCACTTTCATAGGTCGATCATTCACTGGTAAGGGCCGTGACCGGGTCGAGCCGGGCAGCTTTGCGGGCCGGCATGAAGCCGAAAATGACACCGGTGACCAGCGCACAGGCAAACGCGCCGATCACCGCCAGCGCTTGAAAGGCAACCGACACACCGCTGAGCAACAACACGCCGCCGACCAGCAGCGCCAGGCCGATCCCGGCAATACCGCCGACCACCGAGAGCATCACCGCTTCAGTGAGGAACTGGCGCAGGATGTCGCGCTGGCGTGCGCCAGTGGCCATGCGAATACCGATCTCCCGCGTACGTTCGCGCACGGTCATGAGCATGATGTTCATCACGCCGATGCCGCCGACCAGCAGGGAAATCGCCGCAATCGCACCCAGCATCAGCGACAGCGTGCCTTGCGTGCGCGCCTCGGCCTGGATCATGGCGGCATTGTTGGTCAGCTCGAAATCCTTCTTGCCGTGGTGCCGCCGCAGCATCGCCTGTTCGATGGCCTGTTCGGCGTCCTTGACCTTGCGCGCATCCTTGGCGGCGATCACCACGTATTGCGGATTGCGACTGCCGAACAGGCGCATGCTCGCCGCCGAATAGGGCACGGCGATGCGGTTGTCACTATCCGAGTCGCCAGAGCTGGCGCCTTTTTCCGCGAGCACGCCGAGGATCTGGAACGGCACGTTTTCGATGAGGATGTATTGACCGATCGGGTTGGCGACATCCTTGAGCAACTTGTCGCGGACCTTGGTGCCGATCACCGCGACAGCGGCGGCGCTGTCTTCATCGGCCTGGGTGAAATAGCTGCCCTGGATCACCGGCCAATTGAAAATCACCGGGAAATTGGTGTCATTGCCGCCGACGTAACTGCTGTGGTCGGCATTGCCAAACCGCACGCCGGCGGTCGAGCCGTTGACCGGCATGATCCGCTCCACCTGGGGCAGGGCGGACAGTTCGGCGACGTCGTCGAGGGTGATGATGCCCTCGGGCGTGCGCGGGTTCGGTGCCGAGCCGCTGAGGTAAATGATGTTGGAGCCGAACGCACCCATTTGCGCCATGACCTGGCGCTTGCTGCCTTCGCCAACGGCGAGCATCACTACCACTGAGGCCACACCAATAACGATGCCCAGCAGTGTCAGCGCCGTGCGAAAACGGTTGATCCACATCACTCGCCACGCGGCTTGCACGGCGTCGACCAGTTCACCTTTCCAGGCGCCGGTCTGGCTGCTGCCACTGCTCAGGCGCTGGCGCAGGTCGACCGCTTGCAGCGCGCCGGGATTGGCCGAAGAGGGCGTGGACGCATGCTCGGCGCTGTCACTGATGATCAGGCCGTCGCGGATTTCGATGATGCGCTTGGCCCGTTGCGCCACTTCGCGGTCGTGAGTGATGAGGATGACGACGTGACCCTGATCGGCGAGCTCGTCGAGCAGGGTCATGACCTCGGCGCCGCTGTGGCTGTCGAGAGCGCCGGTCGGCTCGTCGGCGAGGATGATGTGGCCGCCGTTCATCAGCGCGCGGGCAATCGACACCCGCTGTTGCTGACCGCCGGAAAGCTGATGCGGACGGTTGCCGGTGCGACTGCCGAGGCCAAGACGTTCCAGTAGCGCAAAGGCGCGGGCATGCCGCTCGGCGGCCGGGGTGCCGGCGTAGATGGCCGGCATCTCGACGTTTTCCTGCGCCGAGCCGGAGGGGATCAGGTGATAGCCCTGAAAGACAAATCCGAATGCTTCGCGGCGCAGCCAGGCCAGTTCATCGCTGTCCAGCTGAGCGACATTTTCCCCGGCGAAGCGATATTCGCCGCTGGTAGGCCGGTCAAGGCAACCGAGGATGTTCATCAGCGTCGACTTGCCCGAACCGGAGGCGCCGACAATGGCGACGAACTCGCCGGCGTGGATCGACAGATCGATCCCGCGCAGCACTTCCACCAGCGGGCTGTCATCACCGCCGTAGGCTTTGCGGATCTGCCGCAGTTCGATCAGAGGCGTGTGCATTCAGCCCCCATGACCGCTGGCCGGCGCGCTGAGAATATGTTCGCCCTCGGCCAGACCTTCCAGGACTTGGGTGCGCAGGCGATCGCTGATGCCGGTGCGCACTTCCCGCGCCTGAATATCACCGTTGGCGGCGACGATCTGCGCCCGTTGCCACTGTGGACGCGAGCCCGGTTGCAGGGCGGCGCTCGGCACGGTCAGGGTGTCCTGCGCCTGTTGCGCGACGAAGAACACCTGCGCGGTCATGTCGGTCATCAGGCTGTGATCGGCGTTATCGACGTCGAGCAGCACGGTATACAGAACCACGCGTTCGCTGCCGCTGCGGCCACTGGTGGGACTGCCGCCCTGATTCTGTTCGAGCGGGCGCGGCGGCACCGGCAGGATCTGCCGCACGGTGCTGCTCCAGCGTCGGTTGCCGCCGCTGAGAGTAGTGAAATAGGCGGTCATGCCCGGTTTGACATGGCCGATGTCGGCCTCTGAAACCTCGGCCCACACCGTCATCGGTGAAAGCCTGGCGATGCGCAGGATCAGCGGGGTCTGTTGCTGGGCGTTGAGGGTCTGGCCTTCACGCGCACCAATGGCCACCACGGTTCCGCTCATCGGTGCGTAGATGCGCGTGTAGCCGAGTTCCGCCTCGTCACTGCGCAGGCTGGCCTGGGCCTGACGGATCTGTGCCTGGAACATGTCGATGCGCGCCTGGGTCGCACGCACCTCGGCGCGGGCAGTCTGCACGTCTTCCTCGCGGGTGGCGCCACCGGCGGCCAGTTTCTGCTGGCGCTGGTATTTCTGCTGCGCCAGATCGTGCTGGGCACGTTGCTCCTGCAGCTGCGCCTTGAGATTTTCGATGGAGAAGCGTCCGGCATCGAGCTTGGCTTTCTGCGTCGACGGGTCGATTTCCACCAGCAACTGACCTTCCTTGACCGCGTCACCGGCCTCGACGTGAATCTTCTGAATCTGCCCCGAGGCCTGCGCGCCGACATCCACGTAACGGCGCGGCTGCAGGGTGCCCAACGCCGTCACGCTGTTTTCGATATCGCCCCGGCTGACCTGCACGGTGGCAACGGCGTCGCGACCGGGCGGCAAAACCTGCCAGGCAGCAACGGCGATCACGGGAATCAGACAGAGGGCGGCGAACAGCGCTCGGCGGGCGGGGCGGGGACGATTCATGCAGGGTTCCGGCCAGTGGTTGCGGCCCGTCGCAAGGCACGACAGACACAGGGGCTGTCCTGTAAACGAGGCATGGGCCATGGAATTTAGCCGTGGACATATCGCGTTGCCGCGCGCCGGACTACCACTATTTGTCCGGTATATGGAATCAGCTCTTTAAATCTATATGAGAATTACTATAAATTACGCACTTCAAGTTGCCACTATCTTGCTACTGCGTTATCCGCAGGCCGGATCAGTGCGCTCAAGGACAGAAACGGCATCGATGCGGTCGGGAGTCATGTTGGAAAACTACTATCGTGAGCTGGTGTGTTTCCTCAACGCCAGACTGGGCAACCGTCAGGTCGCCGAGGATGTGGTGCATGACGCCTATGTACGCGTGCTGGAGCGCTCCAGCGAAGTGCCGATCGAACAACCGCGGGCCTTCCTTTATCGCACCGCGCTGAACCTGGTTATCGACGATCACCGCCGCAACGCGCTGCGCCAGGTTGAATCGCTGGACGTGCTGGATAACGAAGAGCGCTATTTCACTCCCTCGCCTCATGGCACCCTCGATCATGGTCAGCGTCTGGAAATGCTCCAGCGCGCGCTGGCCGAATTGCCGCCGCTGTGTCGCGACAGTTTTCTGCTGCGCAAGATCGAAGGCCTGTCCCACCCGGAAATCGCCCAGACCCTCGGCATCTCCCGGGCGCTGGTGGAAAAACACATCGTCAACGCCATGAAGCATTGCCGCTTGCGCATCCAGCAATGGGATGGCCAGTGATCCGCGCCGGTTAAATTTCCTCTCATCGTCCTCGTTCCTACTCAACAGACGACCTGCTGACCTGATTCAGGCCGGTCAGGCCACCCAGGCTTTTTTCCCCGCGTTGAGGGGTTCATCCAGAGGACACTGGAAATGACACAGGCAAATGCATCGCCCATCGTTCACGACCTGATCGGCGTCGGTTTCGGCCCTTCGAACCTGGCACTGGCCATCGCCTTGCAGGAACGCGGCGCGACCCAGGGCGAACTGGATGTGCTGTTCCTCGACAAGCAGGCCAATTACAGCTGGCACGGCAATACGTTGTCGACGCAGAGCGAATTGCAGATTTCCTTCCTCAAGGACCTGGTGACCCTGCGCAATCCCACCAGCCCGTATTCCTTCGTCAATTACCTCAAGCACCACGGACGGCTGGTCGATTTCATCAACCTCGGCACCTTCTATCCATGCCGCATGGAGTACAACGACTACCTGCGCTGGGTCGCCGGGCAGTTCACCGAGCAGAGCCGTTACGGTGAAGAAGTGCAGTTCATCGAACCGGTCCTGCATAACCAGCAGGTGGAAGCCTTGCGCGTGATTTCCCGCGGCAGCGACGGCCAGCAGTTCGTGCGCACCACGCGTTCGGTGGTGGTCAGCGCCGGCGGCACACCACGTATTCCGGAGGCATTCAAGGCGCTAAAGGGCGATCACCGGGTGTTCCACCATTCGCAATACCTGTCGCAAATGGCCCGCCAGCCCTGTGTGAACAATCAACCGATGAGTATCGCGATCATCGGTGGCGGGCAGAGCGCGGCGGAAGCCTTCATTGACCTCAATGATTCGTTCCCTTCGGTGCAGGTCGACATGATCCTGCGCGGCTCGGCCTTGAAGCCTGCGGACGACAGCCCGTTCGTCAACGAAGTGTTTTCGCCGGAGTTCACCGACCTGGTGTTCCAGCAGAACAGCGTCGAGCGCGAACGGCTGGTCAACGAGTACCACAACACCAACTATTCGGTGGTCGACATCGACCTGATCGAACGCATCTACGGCATCTTCTACCGGCAGAAGGTTTCCGGGATTGCCCGCCATGCCTTCCGCACCCTGACCACCGTCGAGAGCGCCACTGCCACGGCAAACGGCATCGAGCTGGCGGTGCGCAACAACGCCACAGGCGAGCTCACGGTGCGCATTTATGACGCCGTGGTGCTCGCCACCGGTTACGAGCGGCAGATGCACCGCAAATTGCTCGCGCCGCTGGAGGAGTACCTCGGCGAATTCGAAGTCGATCGCAATTACAAACTGATCACTGACGAGCGCTGCAAGGCTGGCATTTATATGCAGGGCTTCTGCCAGGCCAGCCATGGCCTGAGCGATACGCTGCTGTCGGTGCTGCCGATCCGCGCCGACGAAATCGCTGGCTCGCTGTATGAGCATGGCAAACAGCGCGGGCATAGTCGCTCGGTGGCGGAGTTGCTGTTGGCGACTGCCAGCTGAGTTCTGCGTCGCCTGTCACACCGCTATCGCGAGCAGGCTCACTCCTACAAGGATCTGTGTACGCAGGACAAATGTAGGAGTGAGCCTGCTCGCGAAGGGGCCTTTGCCAGCACCGCAAAGCTGAATCCTGAACCCTTCCTGAACACCCGCCACATTCCCCGCCAACACCTCTTCCAGCCGTTTCGCTGCGGGCGTAAGCTGCGCGCGTTTTCATCAATTGCGGAGACCCACAGTGGGTACTTGTTCGAGTGACAGTTGTCGGCCGGTCTCGATCACCGGCAGATTCTCGGCAAGATAACGCGCAGTCCTTCCCTGCCGTTGTCTCGCCGTAACAGCGAGCAGCGGCATCCCGTGCATGGCCAGTCCTGGGCCATGTCTCGACGTCCCTCTCATCGACACTGAACCAAGCGTGCTGACGACCTCAGTCGTCATCGCCGCCTATCGACGCGCCTGTCATTGCCGACCGGCGCGCCACGCCTTGCCGTGCCGGTTTTTCCCGGTGTCGGGGCGCGGCGGTACCTGCTCGACGGTTTCCCGGCTGACCACAGGGGACACAGCCATGAAACTGAAGCTCAAGGAATTTTTCGCAGGCTTTCTGCGCAGCCGCCATATCGCCCGACACTTTCGTCGTCTGGCGCTGCTGGACTCGATCAACGACACCACGGTCAGCCGTGAAGTGCCGCCGACGCTCGCCAGTAAGCTGGTCGCTGCCGCCCATGAGGATAGCGCTGCGTTGCTGTCGTCACTGGGCACCCACGGCGAGGGGCTCATCGATGTCGAGGCCGATGCACTGCGCGCGCGACATGGCCTCAATGAGGTCGAACACGAGCAACCGCTGCCGTGGTGGACCCATCTGTGGCACTGCTACAAAAACCCGTTCAACCTGCTGCTGACCTTGCTCGCAGTGATCTCCTGGCTGACCGAAGACCTCAAGGCGGCCGTGGTGATTTTCTCCATGGTGGTGCTGTCGACGCTGCTGCGCTTCTGGCAGGAGAGCAAATCCAACCAGGCCGCCGATGCGCTCAAAGCCATGGTCAGCAACACCGCCACGGTGCTGCGCCGGGATGGCCCACGCCGGGAAGTGCCGATCAGGCAACTGGTGCCCGGCGATCTCATCGTACTGTCGGCCGGCGACATGATTCCCGCCGATTGCCGCGTGCTCAGCGCCAAGGACCTGTTCGTCAGTCAGGCTGCGATGACCGGCGAATCGATGCCGGTGGAGAAATTCATTCATCAGGCGGATCGCGATACGCGCAATCCGCTGGAGCTGGACAACCTTCTGTTCATGGGCACCAACGTCGTCTCCGGCAGTGCTGTTGCGCTGATTCTCACCACCGGCAACAGCACCTATTTCGGCGCGCTGGCACAACGGGTCGGCGCGACGGACCGGGCGGTGACCTCGTTCCAGCAGGGCGTCAACAAGGTCAGCTGGCTGCTGATCCGCTTCATGTTCGTCATGGCGCCGCTGGTGCTGTTCATCAACGGTTTCACCAAGGGCGACTGGACCGAAGCGCTGCTGTTCGCGCTGTCGATCGCCGTCGGCCTGACCCCGGAAATGCTGCCGATGATCGTCACCTCGACCCTGGCCAAAGGCGCCGTGTTTCTGTCGCGCAAAAAGGTCATCGTCAAACGCCTTGATGCGATCCAGAATTTCGGCGCCATGGACGTGCTGTGCACCGACAAGACCGGCACGCTGACTCAGGACAAGATCTTTCTCGCGCGCAACGTCGACGTCTGGGGCGAAGACAGCGACGAAGTGCTGGAACTGGCCTACCTCAACAGCTACTACCAGACCGGCCTGAAAAACCTGCTGGATGTGGCGGTGCTGGAACATGTGGAAATCCACCGTGAACTGAAAGTCGGCACGGCGTTTCGCAAGGTCGACGAGATCCCGTTCGATTTCAATCGCCGGCGTATGTCGGTCGTCGTGAAGGGCCGCGATCAGCCGCATCAGCTGATCTGCAAAGGCGCGGTCGAGGAAGTGCTGGCGGTGTGCAGTCGCGTGCGTCATGGCGAAGTCGATGAAGCCTTGAGCGATGAATTGCTGACCCGGATTCGCCAGGTCACCGCAGCATTCAACGCTGAAGGCTTGCGCGTGGTGGCCGTGGCCGCCCGCTCGATGTCCGAAGGTCGCGACACTTACAGCCTGGCTGATGAAAATGAACTGACCCTGATCGGTTACGTGGCGTTCCTCGATCCACCGAAGGACAGCACCGCACCGGCGCTCAAGGCCTTGGCCGAGCATGGCGTAGCGGTGAAGGTGCTGACCGGCGACAACGAACTGGTCACGGCGAAGATCTGCCGCGAGGTCGGCCTCGCCCAACAGGGGTTGCTGCTGGGCAACGACCTCGAGCGCATGAGCGATGCCGAACTGGCCGTGGCGGTCGAGAGCACCAACGTCTTCGCCAGACTGACGCCGTCGCACAAGGAGCGCATCGTCCGTGTGCTCAAGGGCAATGGCCATGTGGTCGGGTTCATGGGCGACGGCATCAACGACGCGCCGGCGCTGCGCACCGCCGATATCGGCATTTCCGTCGACAGCGCGGTAGACATCGCCAAGGAAGCGGCGGACATCATTCTGTTGGAAAAAAGCCTGATGGTGCTGGAGGAGGGCGTGCTCGAAGGGCGGCGCACCTTCGCCAACATGCTCAAGTACATCAAGATGACCGCCAGTTCCAACTTCGGCAATGTGTTCTCGGTGCTGGTCGCCAGTGCGTTCATCCCGTTCCTGCCGATGCTGCCGATGCACCTGCTGGTGCAGAACCTGCTCTACGACATTTCGCAGATCGCCATTCCCTTCGACAACGTCGATGAGGAGATGCTGAAACAACCGCAACGCTGGCAACCGGGGGATGTCGGGCGCTTCATGCTGTTCTTCGGCCCGATCAGTTCGATTTTCGACATCACCACGTTCGCCTTGATGTGGTACGTGTTCGATGCCAACACCGCGGATCACCAGACGCTGTTCCAGTCCGGCTGGTTCGTGGTCGGGTTGCTGACCCAGACGCTGATCGTGCACATGATCCGCACGCCGAAGATTGCGTTCCTGCAAAGCCGTGCAGCCATGCCGTTGATGGTCATGACCGCGATCATCATGGCGGTGGGAGTTTTCCTGCCGATGGGGCCGCTGGCGCACTACTTCAAATTGCAGGCTCTGCCGCCGCTGTATTTCCTGTTTCTGCCGCTGATCCTGCTGGCGTACATGGCGCTGACCCAGGCGGTGAAGGGCTTCTACATCCGTCGGTTCGGCTGGCAATAATGCTGCCCCCTGTAGGAGTGAGCCTGCTCGCGATAGCGGTATTGCAGTGACATTGAAGTTGACTGACACACCGCCATCGCGAGCAGGCTCACTCCTACAGGAGTACCGGTGCGTCCGTCAGTGCGGGGATGCCCGGATGAATGGCCGGATTTTTAGGAAAAGTCCTACAGAGCTAGCCTCGGCGCTTGCGTAGTCTTGCCCTCCCCAAACCTCACCGGGAGAATGACCATGAGCAACAAAGCGTTGCGCATCCTGATCGCCGACCCGCAGCATTTTCATCGAATGAAAATCGAGCGCCTGTTCAATGAGCTCGGCTACTACCGCGTGGCCCCGGTGCAGAATCTCGGCGAATTGTTGACCCTGGTCGACTACGGCTGCGAGCCGTTCGATGTACTGGTGATCAATGCAGAACTGGCGGCAGGCTCCCTGGACCTGCTGGGCTTTCTGCTCGATAACCCACAGGTTCGCCACGCTCTGATCTACAACGAACAGTCAGCACCGTTGCAGGCACTGGCAGGCTTCGCTCAGGAAAACGTGCAGATCAGCCCGGCGCCACTGCCCAATTCACAGCTCGTCGGGCAGGTGATGGCAAGGGTCGAAGCCGCCGACGAACGCCGGCAAGCATCTGACTCACATTGGTTGTTGCGCCATGCCAATGCATAAAAATCCAGACTGCACAACTGTCAGACCTGACAGGTGATTCCCTTGTCCATCCATGTAACAGTGCCGGCGCAGCCACCGACTCCGAAACGGTCTGGTGCGGTGTCTTTTACGATTGTGCAGGAGTGCCAATGAAGTCAGCGCTGATCGTTGATGATCACCCCGTAGTGCGCGCGGCTATCCGAATCGTCCTGCAGGCTCAAGGTTTCACCCAGATTCATGAAGCGTCCAACGGCAATGAAGTCGTGCCGTTGATCCGCGAGCATGATCCGCAACTGGTGGTGCTTGATCTGGGACTGGGCTCCATGGACGGGCTGGAAGTGCTCACGCGCATCCAGATCAAGGCGCCGACGGCGCGCTGCCGGGTCCTGGTGTTCAGCATGCATGAGCCCACGCATTATCAAGAGCGCTGTTTGCGTGCCGGGGCGATGGGCTACGTGACCAAGAGCAATCAGTTGACCCTGCTGCACGAAGCCATCAAGGCACTGATGTCCGGCCACACCTATTTCTCCGCGTTGCCTAATACCAGCGGTCTGTACAACGCCGTGCAACGCACTGAAAAGGAGATGATCGATCAACTGTCCGATCGAGAGTTATGTATTTTCGTGCAATTGGCGCTGGGCAAGCCGAACAAAGCCATTGCCCAGGAAATGCACTTGAGCCACAAGACCGTCAGCACCTATAAAACCCGCATGATGGCGAAACTCTGTCTGGGGTCACTGGTGCTCCTGCGCGAATTTGCCAAGCGCAATCACTTGATCTGAGTGTCCGACATGACGCAGGGACTGCGGGTTCTATGGCTGTGGCTGGGGCTGGTAACGTCGGTCTGCGCCGGTGCACCGCCGCAGATACTGGAGGTGCTGGCCCGCCCCGAACCGGGCAACGTCCAGGTTCGCCTCGACGAGCGGGAGCGCCAGTGGCTGCGTGAGCATCCGCTGTTGCGCATGGGCATTTCAGGGCGGGACTATCCGCCGTTCGAGATCACCCGCAATCGGCACGAGCTGGAGGGGCTCACCGCCGATTACGCCGATCTCGTGGCGCAACTGCTCGGCGTCGAACTCCAGGTGCAGCGCTTCTCCGATCGTCCTGCGGTCATGGCCGCACTCAAGCGCGGCGAGATCGATCTGCTGGGCACATCGAACAGTTTTGAAGTGGCTGACCCGGCTTTTATCCTTTCGCGCCCCTACGCTGAAGATCAGCCGATGCTGGTCACCCGCCATGACGAAAAACTGCCTGCCGATCTGGCGGCCAAACGCATCGCCCTGGTCGAAGATTACCTGCCACTGGCCGCTGTTCAGGCGTTCTACCCCGACGCGCAGGTGCAACTTTATGCCTCGGCAATGGATGCACTCGGCGCGGTCGCTTTCGGTGTCGACGATGCCTATCTGGGCGACTTCATCAGTGCCAACTACCTGATCAACAACAATTACCGCAACGACCTGCAATTGGCCGGGCCGTCGGGGCTTGACGCCAACCCCTTCGCTTTTGCGTTGTTGCGCAGCGACGTGGTGCTCAAGCGCCTCGTCGACAAGGCATTGCAGGCCGTGCCCATGGAGCGCCGGCATCTGATCGAACAACGCTGGAGTGTCGGCCTCGCCGAAATGGCCGAACAGTCTCGGGTGCAGCTCAGCGCCGCCGAGCAGCAGTGGCTGGATCAGCATCCGACGGTGCGGGTGGGGGCTGTCGAGGACTTTGCGCCCCTGGCGTTTTTCGGTGCCGACGGGCGTTTCAGCGGATTGTCGGCGCAGTTATTGAGCCTGATTGCGCAGCGCAGCGGGCTGAATTTCGAGATCGTGCGCGGCGCTTCACTGAACGATCAGTTCGAACAACTCCAGGCCGGTGAGCTCGATGTATTGCCAGTGGTGACGCCCAGCACCGAGCGTGAAGCGCAGCTGCAATTCACCCGCGCCTATCTGAACAATCCGTTCGTGCTGGTCAGCGCTGCGCATGGGCCGCATCCACTGCCGCTGGAGGCGCTGGCGGGCAAACGCCTGGCCATCTATCGCGGCCACCCATTGCGCGATTACCTGCTGCAACGCGTGCCCGGTCTGCGTCTGGTCGAGGTCAAGAGCCCCGCCGAAGGCATGGCGCTGATTGCCAGAGGACAGGTCGACGTGACGGTGAGCTCATTACTGGTGGCGCGTTTTCTGATCGCTCGGCAGTACCGTGACCGCCTGCGGATCACCGGCACCGTTGGCGACCAGCCGGCGCGCATCGCTTTGGCCACGGCGCCGCAATCGGCGTTGCTGCATTCGATTCTGAACAAGGCGTTGCTGAGCATCGCGCCGCAGCAGATGGATGAACTGGTCGAGCGCTGGAGCCACGATGTGGTGGTCGAGGACAGCTACTGGCTGCGCCACCGTCAGGAGATTCTGCTGGGTTTCGCCGGCGCAGCGGCCTTGCTCCTGCTGGCAATGCTCTGGATCGGCTGGCAGCGTCGGCAGATTCACCAGCGTCAACAGTGGTTGCTGCAGCTGCAACAGGCCAAGGATGTCGCAGACGAGGCCAATCGGGCCAAGAGCACCTTTCTGGCGACCATGAGCCATGAGATCCGCACACCAATGAACGCGTTGATCGGCATGCTCGAACTGGCCCTCAAGCGTGCGGAGGAGGGCGTGACTGACCGCTTGGCGATTCAAGTGGCCTCGAATGCCGGCCAGCAATTATTGGCGTTAATTGGCGATATTCTCGACATCGCCCGCATCGAGTCGGGGCATTTGTCCCTCGCCCCCGAGCGGGCCAATCTGCGCGAGACCGTTTCATCGGTGTGCCGGGTGTTCGAGGGGCTGGCGCGGCAGAAGCGTTTGTTGTGGCGCATCGAACTCGATCCGCGTGCCGACATGGACGTGCTGATCGATCCGACGCGCTTCAAGCAGGTGCTGTCGAATCTGCTGAGCAATGCGATCAAGTTCACCGAGGCTGGCGAGGTCAGCCTGCAACTGCAGATCGGTGCGATATTGGACGAGCAGGTGAATGTGCGAGTGCTTATCGAAGACAGCGGCATCGGTATCAGTGCCGCCGATCAAAAGCGCCTGTTCAATCCCTTCGTTCAAGCAGGCAATAGTCCACAAGCGGCGCGCAGCGGGTCCGGTCTGGGGCTGGTGATCAGTCGCAACCTTTGCGAAATGATGGGCGGCACGTTGCGTCTGGACAGCGATCCCGGGCAAGGCACACGCGTGGAAATCAACCTGCAGTTGCCACTGCTGACCGCGATGGCGACCACCGCGGCAACCCCCGACGCGGCGGCCGCCACCTGTGTATTGAACGTGCTGGTGGTGGACGATCACCCGGTCAACCGCTTGCTGATGTGCTGGCAACTGAGCGAACTCGGGCATCGCACGGTAGACGTCGGCGATGGTGAACAGGGGCTGGATCGCTGGCGAACCCAGGCCTTCGATGTGCTAATCACCGACTGCAACATGCCGCGACGCAATGGCTATGAACTGGCGCAGGCGATTCGCGACGAAGAAGCCGCCACCGGACGCAGGCGCTGCCTGATTCTCGGTTTTACCGCCAACGCGCAGATCGAAGAGCGCCTGCGGTGTCTGGATGCCGGCATGGACGGCTGCCTGTTCAAACCGATTCGCTTGCATGATCTGGCGCAAGCCCTGAGCGGCGCCCACTCTTGCGAGCCGCACAAAGATCACCCGCCCGCCGCCGAGCCTGTCGAGATTGATCTGAGTGCCCTGGAACAGATGGCCGGTGCCGACCACTCGTTGATCGAACGCTTGCGCAAGGAAGTCGGTAACAGCCTGCGCGATGATCTCCAGGCTCTGGATCAATTGCAGGCGAGCGACCGCGAAGACTTGCGCGAGTTGGCCCATCGCATCAGGGGCGGGGCGCAGATGGTCGGGGCTGCGCGGGTTGTTGCGGCGTGTGTTGAGCTGGAAACGGCTTGCCGAGACAGGGATAACGGGGTCATCGACCGCACCATCGACAGGTTGCGCGAAGCCATGCACAGCCTCGCGCGCTGTCTCTGAGCCCATGCCGTCTCGTGTGGGAGCAAGTCTGCTCGCGAAAGGCGCCACCGAGTCACTGTTCTGCACATGGAACACTCAGGCCGATTTGCACCCTCTAGTCGAATATTCGATATGCCTTTAGGCTGAATCCAATGCAATGACACATTGGAGACCCCATGAAAAACATCATCGGCATCTACACCAGCCCGCGCGGCCATTGGGTCGGCGATGGTTTCCCGGTGCGCACGCTGTTTTCCTACGACAACCTGGGTAAGCACATCAGCCCGTTTCTGTTGCTCGATCACGCCGGACCCGCCGAATTCACCCCGACCACAGAACAGCGTGGCGTCGGCCAGCACCCGCACCGTGGTTTCGAAACCGTGACCATCGTTTATGACGGTGAAGTGCAGCACCGCGATTCCACTGGCAGTGGCGGCACCATCGGCCCGGGCGACGTACAGTGGATGACCGCAGCGTCCGGCATCCTCCATGAAGAGTTTCATTCGGAGAACTTCGCCAGAACCGGCGGCAAGCTGGAAATGGTCCAGCTGTGGGTCAACCTGCCGGCCAAGGACAAAATGGCCGCGCCGGGTTACCAGACCATTCTCGATCGGGATATTCCGAACATCGCGCTCAAGGACGACGCCGGCAGCCTGCGTCTGATCGCCGGTGAATTCGCCGGGCACACCGGCCCGTCGCGGACGTTCACGCCCATCGACGTCTGGGATCTGCGCCTCAATGCCGGCAAGTTGCTGACGCTTGATTTGCACGAAGGACGCAACACCGCGCTGGTGGTGTTGAAGGGCGCGGTGCAGGTCAACGGCGTGGAATCGGTGGGAGTGGGGCAGTTGGCGCTGTTCGAACGCGATGGTGATCGACTCACCCTGCAAGCCAGCGAAGACGCTGTGGTATTGCTGCTCAGCGGCGAGCCGATCGACGAACCGATCGTCGGCCATGGCCCGTTCGTGATGAACACCGAGCAGGAAATCCACCAGGCTTTTGCCGACTTCCAGTCCGGGCGCTTTGGCCAGATGCACGCCTGACGCTGAGCTTTACTGGCAACTGAAACGCCCCTGTGGGAGCGAGCCTGCTCGCGAATGCTCTGATTCAGTCTAAGAGGTAGTGACTGACAGGACGCCTTCGCGAGCAGGCTCGCTCCCACAGGTTTTTCAGCGTTTTCGAGACGCTGGTCATTCGCCGAAATCAATTGCTCCTACACTGAGCCAATCTGTGCGATCTTCTCGCGATTGGCCTTTGTCGGAGTTGTTTGATGCTGTCTCTGCTGACCGAACATCCGTTGTTTTGCGCATTGATCCTGATCCTGCTCGATCTGGGCCTGTGGCGGCTGATCAGCTCTCGCGGCAGCGAATGGAAACTGCTGGTGCGTGTGCTGATTTTCGCCCTGTTCAGCATTGTGCTGTTCAACGAAGGGCTCAACCCGATGGAGCCGGCGCCGTGGGCCGACAATGTGCCGTTGCATCTGGCGGCGACCGGGTTGCAGATCGGTTGGTGGCTGTTCGGTGCGCGCACCCTGACGGTATTGATCGGTGCGGTGATGATGCAACGGGTCGGCCACACCGGCCGATTGTTGCAGGACTTGCTCGGCGCGGTGATTTTCCTCATCGCGATCATTGCGGCGCTGGCTTACGTGCTCGATCTGCCGGTCAAAGGCGTGCTGGCGACGTCCGGGGCGTTGGCGATCATCGTCGGTCTGGCCTTGCAGAGCACCTTGAGCGACGTGTTCTCCGGGATTGTCCTCAACACCACCAAGCCCTATCAACTCGATGACTGGATCTCGATCGACGGCACCGAGGGCCGCGTCACCGACATCGACTGGCGCGCAACACGTTTACAGACCAGCCAGGGCAGCATGGCAGTGATTCCCAACTCGCTGGCGGCCAAAGCCAAGATCATCAACTTCAGTCGCCCAAGCAACATGTTCGGTGTTTCGGTCAGCGTGCCCGTCAGCCCCCATGCCCGACCCAGCTCGGTGATCGAGGCGCTGGAGCGGGCGATGCAGGGCTGTCGGCAGTTGCTCGACACACCCGCGCCCAGCGTAGCGCTGAAAAGCTCTGCCAGCGGCGGCGCCGAATATGAGATCAGTGGGTTTGTCGCTTCGATGGGCGAGAAGCGCGTGGTGCGCAATCAGCTGTTCGACCTCGCTTACCGACATTTGCAGGCGTCCGGAGTCAATCTGCTGTCGAGCACCGAAACCAGCGCCGCGCCGCATTTGTCGCGGCCACGGGCGCTGCTGGAAAGCTCGCCGATCTTCTCGACCCTGCGCGAAGAAGAGAAAGACACCTTCAGCCAGAACATGACCCTGCAAACTTTCCGCGCTGGCGAGACGATTCTGGCAGGCGGGGAGGTCAGCGATCATTTGTTCATCATTGAATCCGGCGTGGTTTCCGTGACGCTCAAGCGCCACGGCGCGCCACTGGAGTCCGGACGCATGGGGCCGGGCGAGGTGATCGGCGAGGCCGGGATCCTCTCGGACACCGCGCTGCCGGCGGATTTTTCCGCGAAGACTTTCTGCGCCCTGTATCGCATCGAGAAGTCCTACCTGAAACCCTGCCTGGACGCGCGCCACGACATCCACGATGCGATGCAGGCATTGCTCGATTTCCGCCTGCACAAGGCGCAATCGCTGACCGAGGAAGCGCCCGTAGTCGCGCCAAAAAGAGGCTTTCTGCAGTGGTTGCGTAATAGCGTCTGAGCTATCTCGGCGTCATTCGATGCAACCTGGGCGGCGCTCGCGGGGTCACAATTTTCAATCCCACCGGGCAGGAGTTGCGGACGATGAAAAACCTGCGAATCGCCACCTTCAACGTCAACGGCATGCGTGCGCGGCTGCCGAATCTGCTGGAATGGCTCGAGCGCGAGCAGCCGGACATCGCCTGTCTGCAAGAACTGAAATCGGTGGACAGCGCGTTTCCCGCCGCAGAACTGGAAGCCGCCGGTTACGGGGCGATCTGGCAAGGCCAGGCGTCATGGAATGGCGTGGCGATTCTGGCGCGGGATGCGCAGCCGCTGGAAAGTCGGCGTGGTTTGCCGGGGGATCCCGATGATACCCACAGTCGCTATATCGAAGCGGCGGTGCACGGTGTGTTGGTCGGTTGCCTGTATCTGCCCAATGGAAACCCGCAGCCGGGGCCGAAATTCGATTACAAACTGGCCTGGTTCGAACGCCTGATCAGTTACGCCAAAGACTTGCAGAGCAGCGATCATCCGGTGGTGCTGGCCGGTGACTTCAATGTCGTGCCCACCGACATGGACATCTACAACACCCGCTCGTGGCTCAAGGATGCCTTGTTGCAACCGGAAAGCCGCGAGTGCTACCAGCGGCTGCTGGATCAGGGCTGGACCGATTCCCTGCGCCACGTGTATCCCGAAGAACGCATCTACACCTTCTGGGATTACTTCCGCAATCATTGGCAAACCAACTCCGGCCTGCGCATCGATCACCTGCTGCTCAACCCTGCATTGACTCCGTATCTGCATGACGCCGGGGTTGACGCCTGGGTGCGCAACGAGTCGCACGCCAGTGACCATGCACCGACATGGATTCGTATTGGCTCGCGGAAAAAACGCTGAGCGGGCGATTGGCGAAATCAATTGTCGCAAGCCGTGCTCGATCCCGTATACAGGGCAACATTCATGCAGTGTTCTGCGGCCCCATGCATAAGGACTGAGCAATGAGTGCGCCACGGCTGACCGATACCAATCTGTACCTGCGACGTTTGGGTTTCGACAAAGCGCCGCCGCCAACGCTGGACACGTTGCGTCAATTGCAGCTGCGCCATACCGCTGAGTTTGTTTTCGAAAATCTGGCAACCATCAGCGGAGTGCCGGTGTTGATCGACCTGGTCTCTATCGAAGACAAGGTGCTACGGCGAGGACGGGGCGGCTACTGTTATGAGCTCAACCATTTGTTCTATGCGCTGCTGCTTGAACTGGGTTTTGAAGCGCGCGGCATCAGCGGTCGCGTGGTGATGAATCAACCGGAAGGCAGTTGGACGGCGCGCACGCATCGCTTGAGCCTGGTCACCATCGACGACACTCGCTATATCGCCGACGTCGGCTTCGGCGGCATGGTGCCAACGGCACCGCTGCTGCTCGACAGCGAAGATGAGCAATCCACTGCGCACGAACCCTACCGCATCGACAAGCAGACCGATGGCTACTTGCTGCGCGCCAAGGTGGCAGGAGAGTGGCGACCGATGTACCTGTTTGATCTGCAACGCCAGGAAGACATCGATTACACCGTCGGCAACTGGTACGTCTCGACCCATCCAGAATCACCTTTCGCCCAGCGCCTGATGGTCGCGCGTACCGGCGATGGCTGGCGCAAGACCCTGAACAACGGCAGTTTTGCCATTCACTCGATGGGGGCAGAAAGTCAGCGGCGTGAAGTGGCGGACGTCGACGAGTTGATGGGGTTGCTGCGGCATGAGTTTGATCTTCAGTTGCCTGAATCACCCGGCGTGCGACAAGCGCTGGCTCGGGTAATCGCGCCAGTACCGGTCTAGGGCTTCACGTCAGGCTCCAGCACGCGACGGATTTCGCCGATGGCTGCCGAGAGCTTTCGCTCGAGACTCTTGAGATCGGTAGCGGTGATGCCTTTCTTGAATTGCCCCGTCAAACCTGAATCGTCAGCGCGCTCCGGCTGGCGTGCGCCATCAAGCAGAGCATGGCGAAGGGTATTGTTGATCACAGTCTGGTAGCCAAAGCCTTCGGTTTCTGCGACGGTGCGCGCCGCTTCGATCACCGCGTCATCAAGCATGATGGTGATGCGCGTCTTGCCCTTGCTCGGCGCTACTGCGCCGCGTTTGCCTGCAGAAAAGTCATATTCGTCTTTCATCGGTCAAGCCTCCTTAACTCCCGTCGTTAATAAATCCCACTGATTTCACTATGCATACATTATATGCATAAAAAAGAGCGCGACTCTACCGTCGGTCGCCGTGAACACTTCAGCCTGGTGGGCACTGGCGCGAACGCAGCGTGGATGTGTTGCCGGGTTTGTGGGCGCGAAAGCCGCGGGCCAGAAGCTTGGGTGGCTACCTAACCATTATGTGACCGATAAGTTGTATACAACTCTATGGACATTTGTCCTGATGATTGAATACAGTGTGCGCATAACAAAAACCAGGGAACCCCCCACCATGAAAACGCCCCATGTTTCACACCAACGGCCCGAGGACGAAAACCTCGGGGTCGGCGCGAATATGGCTTACGGCCTGCAACATGTTCTGACCATGTACGGCGGTATCGTTGCGGTGCCACTGATCATTGGCCAGGCGGCCGGTCTGTCGCCGGCGGACATTGGTCTGTTGATTGCTGCTTCATTGTTTGCGGGGGGGCTGGCGACATTGCTGCAAACCCTGGGTCTACCGTTTTTTGGCTGTCAGCTGCCGCTGGTGCAGGGCGTGTCGTTCTCCGGCGTGGCGACCATGGTCGCGATTGTCAGCAGCGGCGGGGAGGGCGGTTTCCAATCGGTGCTGGGCGCGGTGATTGCCGCCTCGTTGATCGGCTTGCTGATCACGCCCGTGTTCTCGCGTATCACCAAGTTCTTCCCGCCGCTGGTCACCGGCATCGTGATCACCACCATCGGCCTGACGCTGATGCCCGTTGCCGCACGCTGGGCAATGGGCGGCAACAGCCACGCGCCGGACTTCGGCAGCATGCAGAACATCGGCCTGGCGGCGGTAACGCTGGTGCTGGTGTTGCTGCTGAGCAAGGTCGGCAGTTCGACCATTTCGCGGTTGTCGATCCTCCTGGCCATGGTCATCGGCACGGTGCTGGCGGTGTTCCTCGGCATGGCGGATTTCTCCAGTGTCACCACCGGCCCGATGTTCGGCTTCCCGACGCCGTTCCACTTCGGCATGCCAACCTTCCATTTCGCCGCGATTCTGTCGATGTGCATTGTGGTCATGGTGACCCTGGTGGAGACCTCGGCGGACATCCTCGCCGTGGGTGAAATCATCGGCACCAAGGTCGACTCGAAACGCTTGGGCAACGGCCTGCGTGCCGACATGCTGTCGAGCATGTTTGCGCCGATCTTCGGTTCGTTCACGCAAAGTGCTTTCGCGCAGAACGTCGGGCTGGTGGCGGTTACCGGGATCAAGAGCCGTTTCGTGGTCGCCACCGGCGGCGTGTTCCTGGTGGTCCTCGGCCTGCTGCCGTTTATGGGCCGAGTGATTGCCGCTGTGCCGACGTCGGTACTCGGCGGCGCGGGAATCGTGCTGTTCGGCACCGTGGCCGCGAGCGGCATCCGCACGTTGTCGAAGGTGGATTACCGCAACAACGTGAACCTGATCATCGTTGCCACCTCGATCGGTTTCGGCATGATCCCGATCGCCGCGCCGAACTTCTACGATCATTTCCCGAGCTGGTTCGCGACGATTTTCCATTCGGGCATCAGCTCGTCGGCAATCATGGCGATCCTGCTCAACCTGGCGTTCAACCACTTTACGGCTGGCAACTCGGATCAGCAGTCGGTGTTTGCCGCAGCGGAAGAGCGCACCCTGCGTTATCGCGATCTGGCCGCGCTGCGCGAAGGCGACTACTTCAGCGACGGCAAGCTGCATGATTGCGATGGCAAGGAGGTACCGGTGATCGAGCCGGATGACCACGACCATGGGCATGGCGCGCCGAAGGTGCAGGTGAAAAGCAGCGAACATGTCTGACTGCTGCTGAAGACAGAAGGGCCGATCTGGTTGTACAGATCGGCCTTTTAGTTTGCAGATTAAAAGATCGCAGCCTTCGGGAGCTCCTACATCGGGATCAGCGTTTCCCTGTAGGAGCCGCCGAAGGCTGCGATCTTTTGATCTTTTCAGGCGCCCACAAAAAAGCCCCTGAACTTTGCGATTCAGGGGCTTTGCTATTTGGCTCCACAACCTGGACTCGAACCAGGGACCCAGTGATTAACAGTCACTTGCTCTACCAACTGAGCTATTGCGGAATTGGTGCGTATGTTACTGATTCAAAAAGAGAAGTCAAGCGTCGCCTGGCGTTTTTTGCGTTTCGCCTGGACAGACGGTGTTTTGTCAGCGATTGGCGGTTACCAGAATGGCCTCAGAGGTCTACCATGGCAGCCCGGAAGTGGTCACACGCGCTGCCGGCCATTCGCCGCAAAGGTACGCGCCAATGATTCAAGTCACTCGCAACACCGAGGTGCTCGCATGAGTACCGCACAGATCAGCCTGCCCAAAGGCATCGGCCCGCACGCCGAGAAACTTTTCGATGCCATCACCGGCGCCAGCACCGCCGAAGAATTGAATCGTGCCGGCGGCAAGGCCGAGGGTTTCGTGCTCGGCCTCGAAAGCAGCAAGGCCATCAAGAGTCAGATCGCCGAATCCCTGTATGTGATTTACGACGACGCCGCCGCTCAGCGCTCGGCCGAACTGGCTTAACTGCCGAAGGTGATCGTGCCGAGCATCAGCTTGGCATAGGCTGCCGTCGCCGCCAGTTGCACCAGCCACAGGGCCAGGCCGCCGAGGAATACCCCGGTGGCCACTTGCAGCACCAGGCTCTTCTCACGCTTGGCCGGGGCGCGCGGGATGAAATCATCCAGATCGTCACGGTCGGCGCGCAGGTTGTCGTTTTTCATGTGGGTTCTCTCAAAATTCTTGGGTGTACGCAAAACCGGTAGGAGTGAGCCTGCTCGCGATAGCGTCGTGTCAGCCGAAGCTTCATACCTGACACACCGCAATCGCGAGCAGGCTCACTCCTACAGTCTGATTTGTGTGCAGTCTAGAGGGTGTGGACATCATTCCGGGACAAATAAAAACGGGAAGCCGTTCAAGGCTTCCCGTTTTTTGATCACGCGGCGAAATCAGATGACCTGCACGATCGCGTCCGTCACAGCCTTGATATTGCTCTGGTTTAGTGCGGCCACGCAGATGCGGCCGGTGTCCAGGGCGTAGATGCCGAACTCGTTACGCAGGCGATGCACCTGTTCGGTGGTCAGGCCGGAGTAGGAGAACATGCCGCGCTGACGACCGACGAAGCTGAAATCGCGGCCCGGGGCTTTCTCTGCCAGCAGGGCAACCATCTGCTCGCGCATGCCGCGAATGCGCAGACGCATCTCGGCCAGCTCGGCTTCCCACTGCGCACGCAGTTCCGGGCTGTTCAGCACCGCAGCAACGATGCTGGCGCCGTGGGTCGGCGGGTTGGAGTAGTTGGTGCGGATCACGCGTTTGACCTGCGACAGCACGCGCGCGCTTTCTTCTTTCGATTCGCTGATGATTGACAGTGCGCCAACACGTTCGCCGTACAGCGAGAACGACTTGGAAAACGAGCTCGAAACGAAGAAGGTCAGACCGGATTCGGCGAACAGGCGCACAGCGCCGGCGTCTTCATCGATGCCGTCGCCGAAACCTTGGTAAGCCATATCGAGGAACGGTACGTGTCCCTTGGCCTTGACAACGTTCAGCACGTTTTTCCAGTCCGTTGGGGTCAGGTCGACGCCGGTCGGGTTGTGGCAGCAAGCGTGCAGGACAACGATCGAGCCGTTCGGCAGGGCGTTGAGGTCGTCGAGCATGCCGGCACGATTTACGTCGTGGGTGGCAGCGTCGTAATAACGGTAGTTCTGCACCGGGAAACCAGCGGTTTCGAACAGCGCGCGGTGGTTTTCCCAGCTTGGATCGCTGATCGCCACGACAGCGTTTGGCAGCAGTTGCTTGAGGAAGTCGGCACCGATTTTCAGTGCGCCAGTCCCGCCGACCGCCTGGGTCGTGATGACGCGACCGGAGCTGATCAGCGGCGAGTCGTTGCCGAACAGCAGTTTTTGCACGGCCTGGTCGTAGGCAGCGATGCCATCGATCGGCAGGTAACCGCGCGAAGCGTGTTGAGCGACGCGAATCGTCTCGGCTTCGATCACCGCGCGCAGCAGTGGAATTCGCCCCTCTTCGTTGCAGTACACGCCCACGCCCAGGTTGACCTTGGTGGTCCGGGTATCGGCGTTGAATGCTTCGTTGAGGCCCAGGATTGGATCGCGGGGTGCCATTTCGACAGCGGAGAACAGGCTCATTATTACGGCGGCTCTGAATGGAGAGTGGAGGGACGTGTCGCGCTCCAGCCGAATGCACTAGAGCGGTGCACAAACGGGGAGCTAGTATAGAGGCCATCACCGCGCGATGGCGACAGGCGAATCGGCTTTTGCGGTAAGTTTTTCCGATTATTTCTTGACCGTTAGTCGATTGACTTTGTCAGAGTCTTTACCGGATGTAGGACGTTTGCCTTGAAAGGTCAGGCAATCGCCACCACATTAAGCACAATCCAGGTTTTTTCTTGCGCGACATCGGTCGTTTGCGGTCGTCCTCGTGGTGCTCCGTCTGACGCGGAACGCCACGATTCCAGAGGTGTGTATGTCGGAATTCCAGCTAGTCACCCGCTTCGAGCCTGCCGGCGATCAGCCGGAAGCCATTCGCCAGTTGGTTGAGGGCATTGACGCCGGGCTGGCGCACCAGACGCTGCTCGGTGTGACCGGCTCGGGCAAGACCTTCAGCATCGCCAACGTCATCTCGCAGGTACAGCGTCCGACGCTGGTGCTGGCGCCGAACAAGACCCTGGCCGCGCAGCTGTACGGGGAGTTCAAGGCGTTCTTCCCGAACAACGCGGTGGAATATTTCGTTTCCTACTACGACTACTATCAGCCCGAAGCGTATGTGCCGTCGTCCGACACCTTTATCGAGAAGGATGCGTCGATCAACGACCACATCGAGCAGATGCGGCTGTCCGCGACCAAAGCGTTGCTGGAGCGCAAGGACGCGATCATCGTCACCACGGTGTCATGCATCTATGGTCTGGGCAGCCCGGAAACCTATCTGAAAATGGTCTTGCACGTTGATCGTGGCGACAAGCTCGATCAGCGTGCGCTGCTGCGGCGCCTGGCGGATCTGCAATACACCCGCAACGACATGGATTTCGCCCGGGCGACGTTCCGCGTGCGTGGCGACGTCATCGATATCTTCCCGGCGGAATCCGATCTGGAAGCGATCCGCATCGAGCTGTTCGATGACGAGGTCGAGAGCATTTCCGCGTTCGATCCGCTGACCGGCGAAGTCATTCGCAAGATGCCGCGCTTCACCTTTTATCCGAAGAGTCACTACGTGACACCTCGTGAAACCCTGCTCGACGCCATCGAAGGCATCAAGGTCGAACTGCAGGAGCGTCTCGAATACCTGCGCAGCAACAACAAATTGGTAGAGGCCCAGCGCCTGGAGCAGCGTACCCGTTTCGACCTCGAGATGATTCTCGAACTGGGTTACTGCAACGGCATCGAGAACTACTCGCGCTACCTGTCCGGGCGGCCATCCGGCGCGGCGCCACCCACGCTTTACGACTACTTGCCCGCCGATGCGCTGTTGGTAATCGACGAATCTCACGTCAGCGTGCCGCAGGTTGGCGCGATGTATAAGGGCGACCGTTCGCGCAAGGAAACCCTGGTCGAGTACGGTTTCCGCCTGCCATCGGCGCTGGACAACCGGCCAATGCGTTTCGACGAGTGGGAAGGGGTCAGCCCGCAAACCATTTTCGTATCCGCAACCCCCGGCAACTACGAAGCCGAGCACGCCGGGCGCGTGGTCGAGCAGGTGGTACGGCCGACCGGTCTGGTCGACCCGCAGGTTGAAGTGCGGCCGGCGCTGACCCAGGTCGACGACTTGCTCTCGGAAATCACCAAGCGTGTGGCGATCGAAGAGCGCGTGCTGGTCACCACGCTGACCAAGCGCATGGCCGAAGACTTGACTGATTACCTCGCCGACCACGGCGTGCGCGTGCGTTACCTGCACTCGGACATCGACACTGTCGAACGCGTCGAGATCATTCGCGATTTGCGCCTTGGCGTGTTCGATGTGCTGGTCGGGATCAACCTGCTACGTGAAGGCCTCGACATGCCGGAAGTGTCGCTGGTGGCGATTCTCGATGCCGACAAGGAAGGCTTCCTGCGTTCCGAGCGCTCGCTGATCCAGACCATCGGCCGCGCGGCGCGTAACCTCAATGGCCGGGCGATTCTCTACGCTGATCGCATGACCGGGTCGATGGAGCGGGCGATTGGCGAGACCGAGCGCCGTCGTGAGAAGCAGATCGCCTTCAACCTGGAAAACGGCATTACTCCGAAAGGCGTGTTCAAGGACGTCGCCGACATCATGGAAGGCGCCACGGTACCGGGCTCGCGCAGCAAGAAGCGCAAAGGCATGGCCAAGGCCGCCGAAGAGAACGCCAAGTACGAAGCCGAACTGCGCTCGCCCAGCGAAATCACCAAACGCATCCGCGCACTGGAAGAGAAGATGTATCAGTTGGCACGGGATCTGGAGTTCGAAGCGGCGGCGCAGATGCGCGACGAGATTGCCAAACTGCGCGAACGATTGCTCACCGTTTGATTGTCATCGCCTGACCGGCCTCTTCCCGAGCAGGCTCGCTCCCACAGAGCAATTGCCTGTCCCTGTGGGAGCGAGCCTGCTCGCGAATGGCCTTCACACAATCGCAAGGCCTTGGGGCATCTGGCTTAAATACCCTGCCCGCTGGAGCGGGGCCGGTGTCGCCTGTTACCATTCGCCGCTTGATTGTTCTGCTCTTCATTTTTTCGAGACATGCCATGACCACCGTCCGCACTCGCATCGCGCCATCGCCTACCGGGGACCCCCACGTAGGTACCGCTTACATCGCATTGTTCAACTACTGCTTTGCCAAGCAGCACGGCGGTGAATTCATCCTGCGCATCGAAGACACCGATCAGTTGCGCTCGACCCGCGAGTCCGAACAGCAGATCTTCGACGCCCTGCGCTGGCTCGGCATCGACTGGAGCGAAGGTCCGGATGTCGGCGGCCCGCACGGCCCATACCGACAGAGCGAGCGCGGCGATATCTATCAGAAGTACTGCCAGCAACTGGTCGACATGGGCCATGCGTTCCCGTGCTTCTGCACCGCTGAAGAACTCGATCAGATGCGCGCCGAGCAAATGGCTCGCGGCGAAACCCCGCGCTACGACGGCCGCGCACTGCTGCTGTCGAAAGAAGAAGTCGCCGCGCGCCTGGCTGCTGGCGAACCGCACGTGATCCGCATGAAAGTGCCGAGCGAAGGCGTCTGCGTGGTGCCGGACATGCTCCGTGGCGACGTCGAGATCCCGTGGGATCGCATGGACATGCAAGTGCTGATGAAGACCGACGGCCTGCCGACGTACTTCCTCGCCAACGTCGTCGATGACCATCTGATGGGCATCACCCACGTCCTGCGTGGCGAAGAATGGCTGCCATCGGCGCCAAAACTGATCCTGCTTTACGAATACTTCGGCTGGGAACAACCAGAGCTGTGCTACATGCCGCTGCTGCGTAACCCGGACAAGAGCAAGCTGTCCAAGCGCAAGAACCCGACCTCGGTCACGTTCTACGAGCGCATGGGCTTCATGCCCGAAGCCATGCTCAACTACCTCGGCCGCATGGGCTGGTCGATGCCGGACGAGCGCGAGAAGTTCTCGCTGCAGGAGATGGTCGACAATTTCGATCTCAAGCGCGTTTCCCTCGGCGGGCCGATCTTCGATATCGAGAAATTGTCGTGGCTCAACGGTCAGTGGCTGCGCGATCTGCCGGTGGAAGAGTTTGCCGCCCGCGTGCAGAAGTGGGCGTTCAATTCCGAATACATGATGAAGATCGCGCCCCACGTGCAGGGGCGCGTCGAAACCTTCAGCCAGGTCGCACCGCTGGCGGGATTCTTCTTTGCCGGCGGCGTTAACCCGGATGCCAAGCTGTTTGAATCGAAAAAGCTCTCCGGCGATCAGGTTCGCCAGTTGATGCAGCTGATCCTGTGGAAGCTGGAAAGCCTGCGTCAGTGGGAGAAGGACAGCATCACCGCGACGATTCAGGCGGTGGTGGATTCCCTCGAATTGAAACTGCGCGACGCGATGCCGCTGATGTTTGCCGCGATCACCGGGCAGGCCAGTTCGGTGTCGGTGCTTGATGCGATGGAAATCCTTGGCCCGGACCTGACCCGTTTCCGCTTGCGCCAGGCGATTGACCTGCTGGGTGGCGTGTCGAAGAAAGAAAACAAAGAGTGGGAAAAGCTTCTGGGCGCCATCGCTTGATTGCTTTTGCTTCTCTGTAGGAGCTGCCGAAGGCTGCGATCTTTTGATCCTGCCTTCGGCGTTTCTCCCGAATTTACGGGGGAGGGCGGTAAGTGATTGTTATCCCGACAAAAAATTTTGAAATTTTTCAAAAATAAGTTTGACAGGCTTTCGATACGCCCTTAAGATTCGCCCCGTCCTCAGCGATGAGGGGCTATAGCTCAGCTGGGAGAGCGCTTGCATGGCATGCAAGAGGTCGACGGTTCGATCCCGTCTAGCTCCACCAATTTACACTTCGAGGTCTGGCCACACCGGCCTTGAAGCGATCAACACTCAGCGTTGATCAGTTGTATAGAAGGGTTTGCGTCCCCTTCGTCTAGTGGCCTAGGACACCGCCCTTTCACGGCGGTAACAGGGGTTCGAGTCCCCTAGGGGACGCCAGTTTTACAGAAGTGATGTTGCAAGAGATCACTCCGCCGCGAGGCGAAAAATCCGGGGCTATAGCTCAGCTGGGAGAGCGCCTGCATGGCATGCAGGAGGTCAGCGGTTCGATCCCGCTTAGCTCCACCAATTTTACAGTTCAAGGTCTGGCCACACCGGCCTTGAATCGATCAGCTCTCAGCACTG
Source organism: Pseudomonas sp. RIT-PI-o (assembly GCF_001297215.1). Taxonomy (NCBI): domain Bacteria; kingdom Pseudomonadati; phylum Pseudomonadota; class Gammaproteobacteria; order Pseudomonadales; family Pseudomonadaceae; genus Pseudomonas; species Pseudomonas sp. RIT-PI-o. The sequence goes on from NZ_LHPA01000023.1 coordinate 113,457, forward strand.
ATCAGTTGTATAGAAGGGTTTGTGTCCCCTTCGTCTAGTGGCCTAGGACACCGCCCTTTCACGGCGGTAACAGGGGTTCGAGTCCCCTAGGGGACGCCACGATTACCCGCTCTGCGGGATTTTATAAGGGTCATTCAATTATTGAATGGCCCTTTTGTTTGTCTGGCGTTTGGCCAACTCTCCATTTTCCTTACACTGTGCTTCAGACCAGCGGTCATATTCATGACTTGCGGAATATTATTATGCGAATAATATTCTAGTCGTAATATTCGGAGGCAACGATGAACGATAAAAAAGCTCAAACCCGCGAACGCATCCTCAAGGCTGCCAGCGCCGCACTGATCCAGCGTGGCCCGGCCGACCCGAGCGTGGGCGAAGTGATGGGCGCAGCCGGCCTGACCGTCGGTGGCTTCTATGCGCACTTCGAAAGCAAGGACGCAATGATGCTCGAAGCGTTCAAGCAGCTGCTGGGCCGGCGTCGCGATCTGATCGCCGACATGGATGCCGACCTGACCGGCGAAGAACGTCGCGCCTTGGTGGCTGCGTTCTACCTGTCGCGCAAACACCGGGATTCCAGCGATGCGGCGTGCCCGATTCCGGCCTCGATCGGCGAACTGGGGCGTTTGCCGGAATCGTTCCGCATTGCGCTGAACGAGCATCTGGAGCTGATGGTGGCGCAACTGGCTGCCAGTCCTGAAGACACCGACAAGGCCCTGGCCGATGTCGCGCTGATGGTAGGTGGTCTGGCGCTGGCAAGAGCGCTGGGTCCGGGAGAGTTATCCGATCGATTGCTGCGCGCCGCCAAGTCGGCGGTGCGTTGACCTGAAGGCAACAGCCTGAGGAGAGTGCGATGAACGCGTTGAAGTGGGTTCGTGGCGTTAACGGTACCTTGGGCTGGTTTGCACCGAAACTGGTGGCGAGCAAAATGCGCCTGGCGTTCATGACGCCCCGCGCGCTTCCGCTGCGGGACTGGGAGCTGCCGCTGCTGGCGAGTTCCGAGCGCATCACTTTGCGCTTCGGCCTGTCGGCGCTGCGTTGGGGGCAAGGCCCTACGGTGTTGCTCATGCATGGTTGGGAAGGGCGGCCCACGCAGTTCGCTTCGCTGATCAAAGCGCTGGTCGACGCCGGTTATACCGTCGTCGCACTCGACGGCCCGGCCCATGGTCGTTCGCCCGGGCGCGAAGCCAACGTGGTGCTGTTCGCCCGCGCCATGCTTGAAGCCGCTGCCGAGTTGCCGCCGCTGCAAGCGGTGATCGGTCACTCCATGGGTGGCGCCAGCGCAATGCTCGCCGTGCAATTGGGGTTGCGCACCGAAACCCTGGTCAGCATCGCCGCACCGTCGCGCATTCTCGGCGTACTGCGCGGATTCGCGCGCATGGTCGGCATGCCGCCGCGTGCGCGCTCGGCGTTCATTCGTCAGGTCGAGCAGGACGTCGGCATGCGCGCCGCGACGCTTGACGTTGCCCACTATCAACTGGATATGCCCGGCCTGATCGTGCACGCCGAGGACGACAACTTCGTCTCGGTCAAGGAATCGCAACTGATTCACGAGGCCTGGTTCGACAGCCGTCTGCTGCGCCTGGAGAGTGGTGGTCATCAACGGGTGCTGGCCGACCCTCGAGTGATTGATGGCGTGTTATCACTGCTCGCCGGTCGCAGCCTTCAGGCGCGCCAATCGGCCTGAGCTCCGTTACACTGCCCCGGTTGAAAACTTTGACCGGGAGTGGGGCATGGGCTGGGATCGGGCAACGCCGTTTACCATTGATCTGCAAGTAGGCGCCGAGGACATTGACGGGCTCGGGCACGCCAATAACGCCGTGTACGTGACCTGGCTTGAACGTTGCGCCTGGCGCCACTCGCAGCGCCTCGGCCTGGACCTGGTCGAATACCGGCGACTGGATCGGGCGATGGCTGTCGTCCGCCACGAAATCGATTACCTGGCCGCGGCCTATGAGGGTGATGAACTGCAACTGGCGACCTGGATCGTCGATTGGGATCAGCGCCTGAAAATGACCCGGCATTTCCAGCTCAAACGCCCCAGCGACAACGCCACCCTGTTGCGCGCGCAGACCACGTTCGTCTGCATCGAGCTGTCGACCGGCAAGCCCAAGCGGATGCCGGCCGAGTTCATCGAAGGTTATGGCCCGGCGATCCATATCCCGGAATCTGCTCAAATCTAACCTGTAGGAGTGAGCCTGCTCGCGATGGCGGTGTATCCGCCACGTATGCATCGCCTGGCACACCGCTATCGCGAGCAGGCTCACTCCTACAAGGGATCTGCGGTTTTGCGCGTAATCCAGTAAACTGCCGCACGTTTTTTCCTCAAGTAGTGTTTCCCCATGCAAATTGCTCTGGCGCCCATGGAGGGGTTGGTCGACGACATCCTGCGCGACGTGCTGACCCGCGTTGGCGGCATCGATTGGTGCGTGACCGAATTCATTCGGGTCAACGATCAGTTGCTCACCCCGGCGTACTTCCACAAGTTCGGCCCCGAGTTGCTCAACGGCGCCCGCACCGCGTCTGGCGTGCCGCTGCGCGTGCAGTTGCTTGGTTCCGATCCGGTGTGCCTGGCGGAAAACGCCGCGCTGGCCTGCGAGCTTGGCTCGGAAGTGATCGACCTCAACTTCGGCTGCCCGGCCAAGACCGTCAACAAATCCCGCGGCGGTGCCGTGCTGCTGAAAGAGCCGGAGCTGCTCAATCAGATCGTCGAGCACGTGCGTCGTGCCGTACCGGCGCACATCCCGGTCACGGCAAAAATGCGCCTGGGTTTCGACAGTCCTGACGGTTCGCTGGTCTGCGCCACGGCGCTGGCCGAAGGCGGGGCGGAGCACATCGTCGTACATGCGCGGACGAAAATGGACGGCTACAAACCGCCGGCACATTGGGAGTGGATTCCGCGCGTACAAGACGTGGTCAAAGTGCCGGTGTTCGCCAACGGTGATATCTGGAGCGTCGAAGACTGGCGCCGTTGCCGCGAAATCAGTGGCGTCGAAGACATCATGCTCGGTCGTGGTCTGGTCTCCCGCCCGGATCTGGCCCGGCAGATCGCTGCCGCCCGCGCCGGCGAAGAAGTCGTCGAGATGACCTGGGCCGAGCTGATGCCGCTGATTCAGGACTTCTGGCTGCAGGCCAAAGCGCAGATGACCGCGCGCCAATCGCCCGGTCGCCTCAAGCAATGGCTGGCCATGCTGACGCGCAACTACCCGGAAGCCGCCGAGCTTTTCACCGTTCTGCGCCGCGAAACCGAGCCTGATCACGTCTCGCATTTGCTCGGATTGCCGCTCGTCGAGGCCGCGTAAAAAATCTGAAAATAATCTCTTGAAATCAAAACAGCGGTCCCTATCTAAGGGGTACGCGATGCCGAATTCGGGTCGCGGAGACACAAAACCTTGCTGATTGTTTTCAGGAGATTTGAATCATGAGTACTGCATTTTCCCTCGCGCCACTGTTCCGTTCCTCGGTAGGTTTCGACCGTTTCAACGACCTGTTCGAAACCGCGCTGCGTAACGAGCCAGGCAGCAGCTACCCACCCTACAACGTCGAAAAACACGGTGATGACCAATACCGCATCGTCGTTGCGGCCGCCGGTTTCCAGGAAGAAGACCTGGACCTGCAAGTCGAGAAGGGTGTGCTGACTATCAGTGGCGGCAAGCGCGACACCGACGAGAACGTCACGTTCTTGCACCAGGGCATCGCTCAGCGGGCCTTCAAGCTGTCGTTCCGTCTGGCCGATCACATCGAGATCAAGGACGCTGCCCTGCGCAACGGCCTGTTGAGCATCGACCTGCTCCGTGTGATCCCGGAAGAAGCGAAAGCCAAGCGCATCCCGATCAATGGAGCGCAACAGCCTGTCCTGCAATAACGTCGGGCAACAAAAAGGGCGCTAGTGATGGCGCCCTTTTTTGTGTCCGCTATTCGAGCAGTTTTTTCAGATCCTCCAACCCCACCGGCCGGCTGTGCAGATAGCCCTGATACAAATGGCAGTCCAGCCCCTGCAAAAACGCCAGTTGGGCCGACGTCTCCACGCCTTCGGCAATGACTTCCAGCTCGAGGCTGCGGGCCATCGCGACAATTGCGCGAATGATCTCCGCGACATTGGAGTCGGTGGTCGCATCGCGGATGAACGACTGATCGATTTTCAGCGTGTCGACCGGCAGGCGTTTCAGGTACGTCAGCGATGAATAACCGGTGCCGAAATCGTCCATGGCGAAGCTCACGCCAAGTTTTTTCAAGCGGCGCATTTTGCTGATGGTGTCGTCCAGATTCTGGATGACGATGCCTTCGGTGATTTCCAGTTTCAGCAGCGAACACGGCAGGCCGTGGCTGGTCATGCTGTGTTCGATGCGTTCGACGAAATCGTTCTGGCGGAACTGCCGCGGGCTGATGTTCACGCACAGGCTGAAGTTGAACGGGTCGACGAGTTTCAGCGCGATCAGTTGTTTGAAGGCGTTGCAGGCTTCATCGAGAATCCAGGTGCCGACTTCAAGGATCAGGCCGCTGTCTTCCAGCACCTTGATGAACTCGGTGGGCGATTGCGCGCCGAGTTCGGGATGGTTCCAGCGCACCAGGGCTTCGGCGCCGATGATGCGGTTGTCGCGGGCATCGACTTGCGGCTGGAAGTGCACGTTGAACTCGCCGCGGGACAGCGCCAGACGCAGGTCGGTCTCCATGCGCAGGCGTTCGCTGGCCGCTTTCTGCATGGTGTTGTGGTACATCTGCGTGGTGTTACGCCCGGAATCCTTGGCTCGGTACAGGGCAATGTCGGCGCGTTTGAGCAGGTCGGTCGGGGTCGAGCCGTGATCGGGAATCAATGCCACGCCGATGCTCGGCGTCACTTGCAGGCGTTGGCCGTCGAGGAACATCGGCTCCGAGAGCAGTTCGCGAATGGTGTCGGCCAGCGCGCGCACTTGCTCGCTGACTTCACTGCGCGAACCTTCGAGGCCGCTGAGCAACACCACGAATTCGTCGCCACCGAGGCGCGCCACGGTGTCTTCCATGCGCACGCTGGCTTCGAGCCGTGCGGTGATGATTTTCAGCACGGTGTCGCCGACCGGGTGGCCGAGGGAATCGTTGATGTGTTTGAAGTGATCGAGATCGAGAAACAGCAAGGCGCCACGCAGATTGTGGCGCTTGAGCAGGGCGATCTGCTGACTCAGGCGATCCATCAGCAGGGCGCGGTTGGGCAGGTTGGTCAGCGGGTCGTGATAGGCCAGGTGACGAATCTGCGCTTCGGCGTTCTTCAGCAGGCTGACGTCGCGCGCCGTAAGTAGCAGGCAGGCGGTTTCGTTAAGGGTGATCGGTTCGACCGAAACTTCTACCGTGAGCAATTCGCCGCGCTTGTTGCGCCCGAGCATTTCCTGATGATGCACGCGGCCCTTGATCTGCAGTTCGGCGAGTAGGGTCGAGCGCTGTTTTTCTTCGGCCCAGATCCCTACTTGATAAACGGTTTTGCCCACCACTTCGTCGGCGCGGTAGCCGGTGAGGCGACAGAAGCCGTCGTTGACCTCCAGATAACGCCCGGTGTCGCGCTCGGTGATGGTGATGGCGTCGGGGCTGGAGTGAAATGCCTTGGCGAACTTTTCTTCACTGGCCTTCAGCGCCGCTTCCGAGCGCTGTTGTTGGGTGATGTCACGCAGGGTGGTGACGATGCACGGCTGATCGCCGACGCTGATCTGCCGACTGGAAATCACGCAGGTCAGCGACTGGCCGTCCTTGTGCTGAACCAGAATCGCGACGTTGCTCAGGCCTTGTTCGCGAATCACCCGTTCGATGCGTTGCAGGCTTTTGGCCGAGGCGTCCCACAGGCCGATTTCTTCGGCAGTGTGGCCGATGACGTCGGCGGCGCTCCAGCCAAAGGTCTGGCTGAAGCTGGAGTTGATCTCGATGAATTCCCCGGTTTCCTGGCGCGTGACGCAGATTGGATCGGGGCTGACCTGAAACAGCGTGGCGAACTTCTCTTCCGAGGCCACCAGGCGCTGTTCGCGCTCGACCTGATCGGTGATGTCCAGCAGCGTGCCGGCCATGCGCAGCGGCGCGCCATTGTCGTCGCGATACAGGCGCGCGCGGCTTTCCAGATACCGCGAGCTGCCATCGGGCAATTGCACGCGATAGGTCAGTTGATAGTTGCCGGCCGGACCTTCGCGCAGGCTGCGGTAGGCGTCGCGCATGGTGTCGCGTTCCTCACCGGGTACCCCTTCGAAAAACTCCTCGAATGATTCATGGAATGGAATCGGCTCCAGCCCGTGCAATTGCGCGGCGCGCGCCGAGCCGTAGAGCATGCCGCTGGGGATGTGCCAGTCCCAGGTGCCGAGTTGCGCGGAGTCCAGCGCCAGGTCGAGGCGTTCCTGACTGTCCTTCAAGGCCAGTTCGGCGGCTTTGCGTTCGGTGGTGTCGAGGAACGTGCTGAGTAGATAGGGCTGGCCTTCGAGCTCGACTTTCTGCGCGCTGAGGATGCCGTCGTGGACTTGGCCGTTGCTGGCGCGGAACTGCACTTCCATGCTGATCAGTTCGCCCTTGGCCTTGGTTTTTTTCACCAGTTCGGCACGTTGCTCGGGATGCACCCACAAGCCCAGTTCCAGCGTGGTGCGGCCGATGGCGCTTTGCACCGGCCAGCCGAACAGGCTTTCGAAATACTGATTGGCTTCGCTGATCAGACCGTCCTCCTGACGGGTCAGCAGAACCATGTTAGGGCACAGGTGGAAAAGTGTAGCGAAACGTTTCTCCGAGCTGCTCAGGGCCTGCTCGCGCTGGCGTTGGTGGGTGATTTCGCGAATCACCCCGATCATTCGGGGCCGGCCGTTCTTGTCCGGCAACAGGCTGCCGCTGATTTCCAGCCAATGCAGACTGCCGTCGGGCCAGCGAATGCGGTGATGCATCGCCTGTTCCAGCGGGGCGCCGGCGATCACCGCGTGGAAGGCGCGCACGGTTTTCGCGCGGTCTTCCGGCGGCAACAGGTCGAGGTATTCCAGATCGGCGGGTAATGGCTGCCGTGGATCAAACCCGAACAATGCCTGAGTGCCCCGCGACCAGCTGATCTGCCCGCGCTCGATGTCCCAATACCAGGCACCGAGCCGCGCGCCGTTGAGCGCGGCGAGCAATTGCGGCGCGCTTTCCCAGCTCTGCTCGGAATGGCGCGGATCAACAGCCTGGATTCGCGGCATCGGCGGAATTCGGTCAACAGATTTCGGCATTGTCAGCGGGCCTTGAGCTGAGTGGCGTTAGGCACAGGGGGCGGCTCTATAGGATTAGCACAAGTCAGGCCGGAGTCCCTGGCCGATCGATTTGTGCATCCAGCAGGGCCATGAAGGCTCTTGCTGCATTCGATAGCGTCCGTTCGGTGTGCAAGATATAGCCTAGCTGGCGAGTGAGCTGTATGCCCGGCAATGCGATGCTTGCCACTTGCTCATCGAGCATGGTGCGCGGCAGCACGCTCCAGGCCAGGCCGATGGAGACCATCATCTTGATGGTTTCCAGGTAGTTGGTGCTCATGGCGATGTTCGGCGTCAGGCCCTGGGCTTCGAACAAACGCTGGACGATGTGATGGGTAAACGTATTGCCGCCGGGGAAAACCGCCGGATGGCCGGCAATGTCCGCCAGGCTGACGGCGCCGTTGTTGATCAGCGAGTGCTCCGGGGCCACGACGAAATCCAGCGGGTCGTCCCACACCGGCGTGGCTTTGACCAGGGTGTGCGGCTCCGGCGCCAGGGTGATGACCGCCAGTTCCGCGCGGCCGTGGAGAATTTCCTCGTAGGCCACTTCCGAATCGAGGAACTGAATATCCAGCGCAACCTGTGGGTAGCGGCGAGTGAACTCCCTTAATAGAGGAGGCAAGCGGTGCAGGCCGATGTGGTGACTGGTGGCCAGGGTCAGGCGACCGCTGACTTCCCCGGTCAGGTTGGTCAGGGCGCGGCGGGTGTCGTCGAGCACATTGAGAATCTGATAAGCCCGTGGCAGCAGGGCGCGGCCAGCCTCGGTCAGGCCGACTTCACGTCCCAGGCGATCGAACAGGCGCACCTTTAATTGCTGCTCAAGCCCGGCAATGCGCTTGCTGATCGCCGGTTGGGTCAAGTGCAGGCGTTCGCCCGCGCCGGAGAAGCTGCCGGTCTCGGCGATGGCAATAAACGCATTGAGGTTAGCCAGATCCATGTCGCATTCCAGTTGGTTATCCAAAGCATGAAAAATATGAATTTGAGTTATTTAATCTAACCCCATAGGATCGGCCTCACAAGCCAAAGGGTCATTGATAAGCCCAGGGCATAGAAACAAGCTGATGAGGAACCGTCTGATGGCCGGCAAAACGCTCTACGACAAGCTCTGGGATTCGCATTTGGTCAAGCAGCGCGACGATGGCTCGGCGCTGATCTATATCGATCGTCACATCATTCACGAAGTGACTTCGCCGCAAGCCTTCGAGGGCTTGCGTCTGGCCGGGCGCAAGCCTTGGCGCATCGATGCCAACATCGCCACACCGGACCACAACGTACCGACCACCCCGGAGCGCAAGGGCGGCATCGAAGCCATTGCCGACCAGGTTTCGCGTTTGCAGGTACAGACCCTCGACGACAACTGCGATGAATACGGCATTGTCGAGTTCAAGATGAACGACGTTCGCCAAGGCATCGTCCACGTCATCAGCCCGGAGCAGGGCGCGACCTTGCCGGGCATGACCGTAGTCTGCGGCGACTCGCACACCTCGACCCATGGCGCATTCGGCGCGTTGGCCCACGGCATCGGCACATCCGAGGTCGAGCACGTGCTCGCCACGCAATGCCTGGTGGCGAAGAAAATGAAAAACATGCTGGTGCGCGTCGAAGGCCAACTGCCGTTCGGCGTGACCGCCAAGGACATCGTCCTCGCCGTGATCGGCAAGATCGGCACCGCCGGCGGTAACGGCCATGCCATCGAATTTGCCGGCAGCGCGATCCGCGATCTGTCCGTCGAAGGCCGCATGACCATCTGCAACATGTCCATCGAAGCCGGCGCCCGTGTCGGCCTGGTGGCAGCGGATCAGAAGACCATCGATTACGTCAAAGGTCGTCCATTCGCGCCGAAGGGCGAGCAGTGGGGCATGGCCGTCGAAGCCTGGAAAGATCTGGTTTCCGACGCCGATGCCAAATTCGACACCGTGGTCGAGCTGGACGCCGCGCAGATCAAGCCGCAAGTCAGCTGGGGCACTTCCCCGGAAATGGTTTTGGCTGTTGATCAGAACGTGCCGGACCCGGCGAAGGAAATGGATCTGGTCAAGCGCGACTCAATCGTCCGCGCCCTGAAATACATGGGTTTGACCGCCAATCAGGCGATCACCGACATTCAGCTTGATCGCGTGTTCATCGGTTCCTGCACCAACTCGCGCATCGAAGACTTGCGCGCGGCTGCGGTCATCGCCAAGGGTCGCAAGGTCGCCTCGACCATCAAGCAGGCGATCGTCGTGCCGGGCTCGGGTCTGGTCAAGGCGCAGGCCGAAGCCGAAGGGCTGGACAAGATTTTCCTCGAGGCCGGTTTCGAATGGCGCGAGCCCGGGTGCTCGATGTGCCTGGCGATGAACCCGGACCGTTTGGAGTCCGGCGAGCATTGCGCCTCGACTTCCAACCGCAACTTCGAAGGCCGTCAGGGCGCCGGTGGCCGTACCCACCTCGTCAGCCCGGCCATGGCGGCGGCAGCAGCGGTGAACGGCCGTTTCATCGACGTTCGTGAATTGATCCAAGGAGCACAGTAAAGATGAAGGCATTTACTCAGCACACTGGTCTTGTCGCGCCTCTGGATCGTGCCAACGTCGACACCGATCAGATCATTCCCAAGCAGTTCTTGAAGTCGATCAAGCGCACCGGTTTTGGTCCGAACCTGTTCGACGAGTGGCGTTATCTGGATGTTGGCCAGCCGTATCAGGACAACTCCAAGCGCCCGTTGAACAAGGATTTCGTCCTCAACGCCGAGCGTTATCAGGGGGCCAGCGTGCTGCTCGCCCGCGAGAACTTCGGCTGCGGTTCGAGCCGTGAACACGCGCCCTGGGCGCTGGAAGAGTATGGTTTTCGCAGCATCATCGCGCCCAGTTATGCCGACATCTTCTTCAACAACAGTTTCAAGAACGGTCTGCTGCCGATCATCCTCAGCGATGCAGAAGTTGATGAACTGTTTAAGCAGGTTGAAGCCGAGCCGGGTTATCAATTGCAGATCGATCTGCAAGCGCAGACCGTGACCCGCCCGGATGGCAAAATCTACAGCTTCGAGATCGACGCGTTTCGCAAGCATTGCCTGCTCAATGGTCTGGACGATATCGGCCTGACCCTGCAGGACGGCGATGCGATTGCGACGTTCGAGGCGAAGCATCGGGTTAGCCAGCCGTGGTTGTTTCGCGACGCCTGATTTGCGTATGGCGAATGGCGCTATCGCGAGCAGGCTCACTCCTACATTTGAAATGCGTTCCCCTGTAGGAGTGAGCCTGCTCGCGATGGGGCCCTCCAAAGCAACACAAAATTGAACAGGATGTCCCCATGACCAGCACCACCCAGCACTCCCAGGTCGTCCAGACACAATTCGGCGAACAGGCCGCCGCTTACCTGAGCAGCGCCGTTCACGCCCAAGGCAGTGAATTCGCACTGCTGCAGGCCGAGCTGGCCGGGCGGGGCGCGGCACGGGTGCTGGATCTGGGTTGTGGCGCCGGGCATGTCAGTTTTCATGTCGCACCGCTGGTCAAGGAGGTTGTGGCTTACGACCTGTCGCAGCAAATGCTTGATGTGGTTGCCGGCGCTGCCGTCGATCGCGGCTTGAGCAATATCGTCACGGTCAATGGCGCTGCCGAGCGCTTGCCATTCGCCGAGGGTGAGTTCGATTTTGTGTTCAGCCGTTATTCGGCGCATCACTGGAGCGACCTCGGCCTGGCCCTGCGCGAAGTGCGCCGGGTGCTCAAGCCGGGCGGAGTGGCGGCGTTCGTCGATGTGTTGTCACCGGGCAGTCCGTTGTTCGACACTTACCTGCAAAGCGTTGAAGTACTGCGCGATACCAGTCACGTCCGCGACTACTCCGCCGCCGAGTGGCTGCGCCACGTCAGCGAGGCCGGTCTGCATGTGCGCAGCACCTCGCGCCAGCGCCTGCGTCTGGAGTACAACAGCTGGGTCGAGCGCATGCGCACGCCTGAAGTGCTGCGCGCGGCGATTCGCCAGTTGCAGCAGTCGATGGGCAGCGAAGTGCGTGAATATTTTGAAATTGATGCCGACGGCTCGTTCAGTACCGATGTGATCGTACTGATGGCTGAGCGATAAGCATTTTTCCGGGCGCGCCGTTCAGTGGCGCACCGCTTGAAGACACGAGGAAAGCATGAGCAAGCAGATTCTGATTCTCCCGGGTGACGGTATTGGTCCGGAAATCATGGCCGAAGCGGTCAAGGTGCTGGAACTGGCCAATGACAAGTACAGCCTGGGCTTCGAGCTGAGCCACGACGTCATCGGTGGCGCGGCCATCGACAAGCACGGCGTGCCGCTGGCCGACGAAACCCTCGATCGCGCCCGTGCTGCCGATGCGGTGCTGCTGGGCGCGGTCGGTGGCCCGAAATGGGACACCATCGAGCGTGACATCCGCCCCGAGCGCGGTCTGCTGAAAATCCGTGCGCAACTGGGTCTGTTCGGCAACCTGCGCCCGGCGATCCTGTATCCGCAACTGGCCGACGCGTCGAGCCTGAAGCCGGAAATCGTCGCCGGCCTGGACATTCTCATCGTCCGTGAGCTGACCGGCGGCATCTACTTCGGCGCGCCGCGTGGCACCCGTACGCTGGACAACGGTGAGCGTCAGTCCTACGACACGCTGCCGTACAGCGAAAGCGAAATCCGCCGCATCGCCCGTGTCGGTTTCGACATGGCCATGGTCCGCGGCAAGAAGCTCTGCTCGGTGGACAAGGCCAACGTCCTGGCGTCCAGCCAGTTGTGGCGTGAAGTGGTAGAGCAGGTTGCAAAGGATTACCCGGAAGTCGAACTGAGCCACATGTACGTCGACAACGCCGCCATGCAACTGGTGCGTGCGCCGAAGCAGTTCGACGTGATCGTCACCGACAACCTGTTCGGCGACATCCTCTCCGACGAAGCGTCGATGCTCACCGGCTCGATCGGCATGCTGCCGTCGGCCTCGCTGGACTCCAACAACAAGGGCATGTACGAGCCGTGCCACGGTTCGGCCCCGGACATTGCCGGTAAAGGCATTGCCAACCCGCTGGCGACGATCCTGTCGGTGTCAATGATGCTGCGTTACAGCTTCAATCTGCACGATGCTGCCGATGCCATCGAAAAAGCCGTCAGCGTCGTGCTCGATCAGGGCTTGCGCACCGGCGACATTCATTCCGCCGGTTGTACCAAAGTCGGTACGCAGGAAATGGGCGACGCAGTAGTCGCCGCGCTGCGGAATCTGTAATCTCTCGGGCCCGCTGCGAAATTCAATACAAAGCAGCGGCCCACTTTTCAAGAAGGTGTAGTTGCGATGAAACGTGTAGGTCTGATCGGTTGGCGCGGGATGGTCGGTTCCGTGCTCATGCAGCGGATGCTGGAAGAGCAGGATTTCGATCTTATCGAGCCGGTGTTTTTCACCACGTCCAATGTCGGTGGCCAAGGCCCGTCCGTGGGCAAGGACATTGCTCCGCTCAAGGACGCTTACAGCATTGACGAGCTGAAGACCCTCGACGTGATCCTGACCTGCCAGGGCGGCGACTACACCAGCGAAGTATTCCCCAAGCTGCGCGAAGCCGGCTGGCAGGGTTACTGGATCGATGCGGCGTCGAGCCTGCGCATGAACGATGACGCGGTGATCATTCTTGACCCGGTCAACCGCAAGGTCATCGACCAGCAGCTGGACGCGGGTACCAAGAACTACATCGGCGGCAACTGCACCGTCAGCCTGATGCTGATGGGCCTGGGCGGTCTGTTCGAAGCCGGTCTGGTCGAGTGGATGAGCGCCATGACCTATCAGGCGGCCTCCGGTGCCGGCGCGCAGAACATGCGTGAACTGATCAAGCAGATGGGCGCGACCCATGCCGCTGTTGCCGATCAACTGGCCGACCCGGCCAGCGCGATTCTCGACATCGACCGTCGCGTGGCCGAAGCCATGCGCAGTGATGCGTACCCGACGGAAAACTTCGGCGTACCGCTGGCCGGCAGCCTGATCCCGTGGATCGACAAGGAACTGCCGAACGGCCAGAGCCGCGAAGAATGGAAGGCCCAGGCCGAGACCAACAAGATCCTCGGTCGCTTCAAGAGCCCGATCCCGGTCGACGGCATCTGCGTGCGCATCGGTGCCATGCGCTGCCATAGCCAGGCATTGACCATCAAGCTGAACAAAGACGTGCCGATCGCCGACATCGAAGGGCTGATCAGCCAGCACAACCCTTGGGTCAAACTGGTGCCGAACCAGCGCGAGATCAGCATGCAGGAGCTGAGCCCGACCAAGGTCACCGGCACCCTGAACGTCCCGGTCGGCCGTCTGCGCAAGCTGAACATGGGTTCGCAATTCGTCGGAGCCTTCACCGTCGGCGACCAGCTGCTGTGGGGCGCGGCTGAACCGCTGCGCCGCATGCTGCGGATCCTGCTGGAGCGTTGATCGCTTGAAGTTGTGAAAGAGCCCGTGCCTTGTGAGAGGTGCGGGTTTTTTTATGCCTGAAGATGCGGTGCCTTGCCTGGCATCTTTGCGAGCAGGCTCGCTCCCACCTTTGAAATGCATTCTCCCTGTGGGAGCGAGCCTGCTCGCGAAGAGGGCGGTACAGGCACCCCCGAATTGCCTGCATGGCAGTCAGCCGGTAAAGTGCCGCTCCCCCCGTTTTGCCAGAGGTAGCTCCATGACCCAGACTTTCGATATCGCCGTTATCGGCGCCACCGGTACTGTCGGCGAAACCCTCGTACAGATTCTCGAAGAGCGCGACTTTCCGGTCGGCAACCTGCACCTGTTGGCCAGCAGTGAATCGGCTGGCAGTTCGGTGCTGTTCCGCAACAAGAACGTGCGCGTGCGTGAGGTCGACGAGTTCGATTTCAGCAAGGTCAGACTGGTGTTCTTCGCCGCCGGCGCTGCGGTGTCCCTGAGCTACGCGGCGCGCGCCCACGCCGCCGGTTGCTCGTTGATCGACCTGTCCGGCGCCTTGCCGGCGGATCAGGCGCCGCAGGTGGTGCCGGAGGCGAATGCCGAAGTCCTCGCCAGTCTGAAAAGCCCGTTCCAGGTCAGCAGCCCAAGTCCGTCGGCCACGACCCTTGCGGTGGTGTTGGCGCCGCTGCTCGATCTGATCGACCTGCAGTACGTCAACGTCACCGCCAATCTGGCGGTTTCTGCGCAAGGTCGTGAGGCGGTCACCGAACTCGCGCGGCAGACCGCCGAACTGCTGAACATGCGTCCGCTGGAGCCGACGTTCTTTGATCGGCAGATGGCGTTCAACCTGCTGGCCCAGGTCGGCACGCCGGATGCGCAGGGCCATACGCTGCTGGAAAAACGCCTGGTGCGTGAGCTGCGGCAGGTACTGGCGAAACCTTTATTGAAGATTTCTGCCACTTGCGTTCAAGCCCCGGTGTTTTTTGGCGATAGCTTTAGCGTGACCTTGCAGTCAGGTAGTGCTGTTGACCTGGAAAAGGTCAACGCAGCGCTCGAAGCTGCGCCGGGCATCGAGCTGGTTGATGCCGGCGATTATCCGACCGCTGTCGGCGACGCAGTGGGGCAGGACGTGGTCTATGTCGGGCGCGTGCGCAGCGGCGTCGACGACCCGGCGGAACTAAATCTTTGGCTGACGTCAGATAACGTACGCAAAGGCGCGGCGCTCAATGCCGTGCAACTGGCTGAGTTGTTGATAAAAGACCTGCTGTAAAAGATACTTGGCAACAATTTGTCGACTGATTCTAGGTGCGCGCTATGCTTGCCCGAAGCGATCGATGACGAGTCACTCTCCGGGACTTTCCGGGGCAGCACAGAAATGATCGCGCGCGGCGACTTCCGTCGTCGCGCGCAATGCCTTACGGCAGCGGTATTCAAAAGCTTCTCGCTGGCCGAGGAACGTTCAAACAAAGGATGAGGCTATGGTTCAAGTTCGCAAACTGGTGTTAGCAATAGCGGCCGCCTCGGCGCTGTCCTCCGGTATGGCGCATGCCCTCGGGCTCGGGGAGCTGACCCTGAAGTCGACCCTGAACCAGCCGTTGGTGGCTGAAATCGAGCTGCTCGACGTCAAGGATCTCACCGCCGCCGAGGTGGTGCCGAGCCTGGCTTCACCCGAAGATTTCGCCAAGGCCGGCGTCGACCGCCAGGCGTTTCTCAATGATCTGACCTTCACCCCGGTGCTCAACGCCAACGGCAAAAGCGTGTTGCGCGTCACCTCGAGCCAACCGTTGTCGGAACCGATGGTGAAGTTCCTCGTGCAAGTGATGTGGCCCAATGGCCGCTTGCTGCGTGATTACAGCGTGCTGCTGGATCCGTCGAAGTTCTCGCCGCAGACCGCTGACGCTGCCGCGCAACCAGCGCCGTCGCAGACCATCACTGCGCCAACCACTGGCGCCACCCATCGCAATCAATACACCACCACACCGCGCGATACCCTGTGGGAAATCGCCGCGAAGGCGCGCAACGGCGGCTCGGTGCAGCAGACCATGCTGGCGATTCAGGCACTCAATCCGAATGCCTTTATCGACGGCAACATCAACCGTCTGAAAACCGGTCAGGTGCTGCGTCTGCCGGACTCGGTGCAAAGCACGGCGCTGCCACAGTCTGCGGCCATCGCTGAAGTGGCGGCGCAGAACGAAGCCTGGCGTCAGGGCCGTCGTTACGTGGCCAAGCCAGGCACCGGTCAGCAGCAACTCGACGCGACCAATCGCGGCCGTGGCAACACGGGGGCTGCGCCCAACACCCAGGACAACCTGAGCCTGGTCTCGGCGGAAAACGCCAAGCCCGGCGCGAAAGGCCCGGCAGGTGATGCCAAGGCGCTGAGCAACAAACTGGCGATCACTCAGGAAAACCTCGACACGACCCGTCGTGACAACGAGGAACTGAAAAGCCGCATGGCTGATCTGCAAAGTCAGCTGGACAAGCTGCAGAAGCTGATCGAGCTGAAGAACAATCAATTGGCGAAGATGCAGGCTGATGGCACCGGTGTCGCGCCGGGCGCAGCGGCTGGCGCCAACGGTGCTGTGCCGCCGGTGCCGGCGATTACCGCCGAACTGGCCGCGACTCCGCCGGCGACTCCGGCGGACGCCGCAGCGGCTTCGCCCACCCCGGAGTCGGCGATTGCGCCGCCAGCGGAAACGCCAGTGGAGCCGGTTGTAGAACCGGTGGTCGAAACCACACCGGCTGCTGCTGACGATGACAAGGCCTTCAACGACCTGCTGACCAATCCGATCCTGCTCGGCCTGATCGGCGGCGGTGCGGTGGTTCTGCTGCTTCTGTTGTTGCTGCTGGCGCGCCGTCGCAAAGCCCAGCAGGAAGCTGAAAAGCATCTGCGCATGGCCCGCGCCCTGGCTGAAGAACAAGAGTTTTCCGCCGAGCATGATTTGCCGGAAAGCAGCTTCTCTGGCCTGGAAACTCCCGCGGCGAGCGTCAAGCTCAACACGCCTGCTCCGGCACCTGCGCCAACGCCCGCACCGGTTGTCACTCCGGTGGTGATGGCTGCGCCGATCGCCGCGCCTCTGGTGGCCCCGGCCGGCGAGCGCTCGGATGACGTGCTCGACAAGGCGCAATCGCACATCAATGCCGGTCGCCTGAATCAGGCCGCCGCGCTGCTGGAAGAGGGTGTCAGCCTCGAGCCGGAACGCAGCGATCTGCGCCTGAAACTGATGGAAGTCTACGGTCAGCAGGGCGACCGCGATGCGTTCGTCGCGCAAGAGCGTCAACTGGTGGCCAATGGCGATAACTTCGCCAAGGTCGAAGCACTGAAAAGCCGCTTCCCGGCCATGGCCGTGGTAGCTGCCGGTGGGCTGGCGGCGGCCGCCGTTGCTGCCGAACTGGACGCGCAATACGTCAAGGATCTGTTGCAGGACGAGCCGCAAGCGCCTGAGCCTGCGACTGACGATCTTGACACGGCGTTCGATTTGAGCCTGGATGATCTCGACAACATCACTCCGGTCGACCCTGCCCCAGTGGTTGAGCCAGAAGCGCCGGTCGAGCTGGATGAGTTCCCGGCTGAAGACGATCTGAGCTTCGCCTCGGTGCTGCAAGAGCAGACCGAGATGAAAGACAATCTCGACGATCTGTCGGACTTCGATCTGGACATGGATCTAGGCGCCGAACCATCGCCGGCCACTTTGGCTGAAGATGACTTCCTGCTGGATCTGGACGAGGGCGTGAAAGATTTGCCTGCGGTCGAGACGCCGGCAGTGGCTGAGGTGCCGCAGGATGATCTGGAGTTGCCAGCCGATTTCGACCTCTCACTGGCCGACGAAATGGACACCAATCCAGCAGCCGAGCCGGATGCGTTCGCGGCCGAACTGGACGACGTCAATGCCGAGCTCGATCGCCTGTCGCAAAGCATGGCCGAACCGACCTTTACCGAAGCGGACGCAGCGTTGGGCGATGACTTGGGCGAAGATGATTTCGACTTCCTCGCCGGTACTGACGAAGCGGCGACCAAACTCGATCTGGCCCAGGCTTACATCGACATGGGCGACGCCGACGGTGCGCGTGACATCCTCAACGAAGTGTTGACCGAGGGTGACGAGAAGCAGCGGGGCGAGGCCAAGGAAATGCTTTCCAACCTGGTCTGAGTTCAGCAACAAACAAAAACGGCAGCCCGGTGAGGCTGCCGTTTTTGTTTGTGCCCGTTTCTGCGGTGTTCAGAAAATCGCTATCGCGAGCAGGCTCACTCCTACAGTTGAAATGCGTACCCCTTGTAGGAGTGAGCCTGCTCGCGATTGGGGCCGAACTGGCGACAGAGAACTCTGGCGTCCCCGGCCCGCCGCCTTATAATGCCCGCCTTTGCAAATCAGCAGGCTGTCCCACCTTGGCAAACATAGATAACCCGGTCGCCGAAATGGCGCCCGACGGCTTTTACCGCGTCGCGCTGGGCGTTGAGTACAAAGGCTCGCGCTACAGCGGCTGGCAGCGGCAGTTGACCGGCGTGGCGACGGTGCAGGAAGAGCTTGAAAAAGCCTTGTCGAAAGTCGCCGATTCGCCGGTGTCACTGCAATGCGCCGGGCGTACCGACGCTGGCGTGCATGCCTGCGGCCAGGTAGTGCACTTCGACACTCAGGTTGATCGCTCGCTGAAAGCCTGGGTCATGGGCGCCAACATCAATCTGCCCCACGATATCAGCGTCAGTTGGGCGAGGGTCATGCCCGCGCATTTTCACGCCCGCTTCAAAGCCATCGCCCGGCGTTATCGCTATGTGATCTACAACGATCAGATTCGCCCGGCGCACCTCAACGAAGAAATCACCTGGAACCACCGTCCGCTCGACGTAGAACGCATGGCCGAGGCCGCGCAGTACCTGATTGGTACCCACGATTTCAGCGCGTTCCGGGCTGGTCAGTGCCAGGCCAAGTCGCCGATCAAGAAGATGCATCACCTGCGCGTAACCCGTCACGGCAAGATGATCGTGCTCGATATTCGTGCCAACGCGTTCCTGCACCACATGGTGCGCAATATTGCCGGTGTGCTGATGACCATCGGTGCCGGTGAGCGTCCGGTGGAGTGGATGAAGGAAGTGCTGGAAAGTCGCGAGCGTCGCTCCGGCGGGGTCACGGCGCATCCCTACGGGTTGTATCTGGTGCAGGTCGAGTATCACGACGAATTTCCGTTGCCCGAGCGCTTTATCGGGCCACATTTCCTTACGGGTTTCTCCGAACTTGACGGCTGACGCCCTCGAACGCTTTTGTTACCATCCGGGACGTTTTCGGATTTTGCCTTGAGGTTTTCCTGACATGTCAGCCGTTCGCAGCAAGATCTGCGGCATTACCCGCATCGAAGATGCGCTGGCCGCCGTCGAAGCCGGTGCCGACGCGATCGGCCTGGTGTTTTACGCCAAGAGTCCGCGAGCGGTGAACGTGCAGCAGGCGCGGGCGATCATCAAGGCGCTGCCGCCGTTCGTTACCACCGTGGGGCTGTTCGTCAATGCCAGCCGTTGCGAGCTCGGAGAAATCCTCGATGCGGTGCCGCTGGATCTGCTGCAGTTCCATGGCGACGAAAGCGCGCAGCAGTGCGAAGGCTGGCATCGTCCGTACATCAAAGCGCTGCGGGTCAAGGCGGGTGATGACATTGCTGCTGCCTGCGATGCCTTTCCCGGCGCCAGTGGCGTGTTGCTCGACACCTATGTCGAAGGGGTGCCCGGTGGAACCGGCGAGGCGTTTGACTGGTCACTGATTCCGCAACGCCTGAGCAAACCGCTGATTCTGGCCGGAGGCCTGACGCCGGAGAACGTTGCCGACGCGGTGGCACGGGTCAAGCCCTACGCGGTGGATGTCAGCGGCGGGGTAGAGGCGAGCAAAGGCATCAAGGATCACCACAAGATTCGCGCATTCATCAACGCGGTGCGCGGCAATACATCGTCGATGTGACGGCTGGCAGTCTGCCGCCGTCCATCAATGCACTTGCACAAAGCAGGCGCGGCTGAGGGTTGCTGAATCGTACGCAGGTCATGTTTCGCGCTGACCGCGACTCCTCATCAACCATCGCCACACACATGAATTTAGCTCAAGGGCATACGCGGGGCTGCGAACCAGAGCGTTCGGGCCGCCGGTACTGGAGAAAGAAAGCATGAGCAACTGGTTAGTAGACAAACTGATCCCTTCGATCATGCGCTCGGAGGTCAAGAAGAGCTCGGTGCCTGAAGGTCTGTGGCACAAATGCCCGTCCTGCGAGGCGGTGTTGTACCGTCCAGAGCTGGAAAAGACCCTGGACGTTTGCCCCAAGTGCAACCATCACATGCGCATCGGCGCACGTGCGCGTATCGACATTTTTCTCGATCCGGAAGGCCGCAACGAACTGGGCGCCGATCTGGAGCCGGTTGACCGTCTGAAATTCCGCGACGGCAAGAAGTACAAGGATCGCCTGGTTGCCGCGCAAAAGCAGACCGGCGAAAAAGACGCGCTGATCTCGGTCAGCGGTACCTTGCTGGGCATGCCGGTGGTGGTTTCGGCGTTCGAATTCAACTTCATGGGCGGTTCCATGGGCGCCATCGTCGGTGAGCGCTTCGTCCGCGCTGCCAACTACGCCCTGGAAAACCGCTGCCCGATGATCTGCTTCGCCGCTTCCGGTGGCGCGCGCATGCAGGAAGCGCTGATCTCGCTGATGCAGATGGCCAAGACTTCGGCCGTGCTGGCGCGTCTGCGTGAAGAAGGCATTCCGTTCATCTCCGTATTGACCGACCCGGTCTACGGCGGTGTTTCTGCCAGTCTGGCGATGCTCGGCGATGTCATCGTTGGCGAGCCGAAGGCCCTGATCGGCTTCGCCGGCCCGCGTGTGATTGAGCAGACCGTGCGCGAGAAACTGCCGGAAGGCTTCCAGCGCAGCGAATTCCTGCTGGAGCACGGCGCGATCGACATGATCATTCACCGTCAGGAGCTGCGCCCGCGTCTGGGTAACCTGCTGGCGCAGATGACCGGCAAGCCGACGCCGAAGTTCGTTGCCGCGCCGATCGAGCCGATCGTGGTGCCGCCGGTGCCTGCCAACGTATGACCCAGCGCACCCTTGGTGAATGGCTCGCCTACCTCGAGCAGTTGCATCCGTCGGCCATCGACATGGGCCTGGAGCGTTCGCAACAGGTCGCGTCCCGCATGGGGCTGGGCCAGCCTGCACCTCGGGTGATTACGGTCACCGGCACCAACGGCAAAGGTTCGACCTGTGCGTTCGTGGCTTCGTTGCTGCGCGCGCAGGGCCTGAGTGTTGGGGTCTACAATTCTCCGCACCTGCTGCGTTACAACGAGCGGGTGCAGCTCAACGGCGTCGAAGCCACTGACGCCCAGCTGTGCGAAGCCTTTGCTGCAGTCGAGGCGGGCCGCGGCGAGACTTCCCTGACTTACTTTGAAATGGGGACCCTGGCGGCGTTCTGGCTGTTCCAGCAGTCCGCGCTTGACGCTGTGGTGCTTGAGGTGGGGCTGGGCGGACGTCTGGATACCGTCAATGTAGTCGATGCCGATATCGCACTGGTCACCAGCATTGGCGTCGATCACGCCGATTATCTGGGCGATACCCGCGAATCGGTGGCTTTCGAGAAGGCCGGCATCTTCCGGCAAGGGAAACCGGCCCTGTGTGGCGATCTGAATCCCCCGCAACCACTTCTGGATAAAGCCCGCGAGCTGGCTTGCCCGTTTTTCCTGCGTGGACGCGATTTCGATCTCGGCATCACCGAGCAGCATTGGCAGTGGCGCGGTACCGATGCACAGGGCCAAGCGGTCGAACTGCGCGACTTGCCACTGCTCGATCTGCCGATGGAAAACGCCGCGCTGGCGCTGCAAGCCTATCTGCTGACGGGGTTGTCATGGAATGCCGAACAGATTGTCGCTGCATTGCAGGCGACGCGCGTGGTCGGACGCCTTGATCGTCGTTCATTCGAGTGGAATGGCAAGCGTCTGAATCTGTTGCTGGACGTCGGTCACAACCCGCATGCCGCCGAATACCTTGCGCGGCGTCTGGCCGCACGGCCGCCGGTTGGCAAGCGCCTGGCGGTGTTCGGCCTGCTGGGTGACAAGGATCTCGATGGTGTTGTTGGCGAATTGAATGCTAGTGTCGCGCATTGGGCTGTCGCGCCGCTGGATTCGCCACGCGCGCGCCCGGTCGCAGAGTTGCAGGCAGCGCTGCAGAACCTTGGCGCTGCGGTCGCGTCCTACGACAGCGTCGCCGCTGCTCTGGAAGGCCAGTGCGCGGTAGCGACCAGTGATGACGAGATTCTGTTGTTCGGATCATTTTATTGTGTCGCCGAGGCCCTTGAATGGCTGGCCCGGCGCTCCACGGAGGAAGCGGCAAATGGCTTTGCTGGATAAAGCGTACAAGCAGCGCATGGTTGGCGCGCTGGTGCTGGTGGCGCTGGCGGTGATCTTCCTGCCGATGCTGTTTTCCCGCCAGGACGAGCAGCGTCAGGTGACGGTCGAGGCCCCGGCGGCGCCGCAAGCTCCGACGATGCCGCAAGTGCAAATGGATCCGGTCGCCGTGCCTGAACCGCAAGCCCTGCCGCAAGAGCCGGTGCCGACGGACGAAGAAGTCGCTGAAGAAGCCGCCCCGGCTGCTCCGGCAGCCCCGGCTGCGCCAGCACCGACCATCCCTGCGCAGATTGCCCGCCCGGCAACGCCGCCACCGGTGGCCAAGCCGATCCCGGCGCCGGCCCAGCCGATCACCTCGGCAACGAGCAAGCCCGATACCACGCAGAGCCGCGTCGATGCCAACGGTCTGTCGGTGAGCTGGTCGGTGCAGCTGGCCAGTCTGTCGAGCCGCGCCAGCGCCGAAAGCCTGCAGAAAAACCTGCGCAGCCAGGGCTACAACGCCTATATCCGTTCGGCTGATGGCAAGAACCGGGTGTTCGTCGGTCCGCTGATCGAGCGTGCCGAAGCCGATCGCTTGCGCGATCTGCTGAGTCGCCAGCAGAACCTCAAAGGCTTCGTTGTCCGTTTTCAGCCTGAACGTGGCTGAAATCTATCACCTCGATTGAAAACCACTGACAATCGCAGCTTACCGACAGCCATGCGCTCTGCTAAAATGCGCCGCCTTATCCGTCTGTAGGCTGCACTGTGCCATTTACCTGGGTTGACTGGGCGATCGTTGCAATCATCGCCATCTCCGCTTTGATCAGTCTGAGCCGCGGCTTCGTAAAAGAAGCTTTATCGCTGCTGACCTGGATCATCGCAGGAGCGGTTGCCTGGATGTTTGGTGGCTCACTGTCCGAGTACCTCGCCGGATACATCGAAACCCCATCGGCTCGCGTGATCGCGGGCTGTGCCATCATGTTTGTCGCCACACTGATCGTGGGCGCAATGATCAATTATCTTATCGGCGAGTTGGTTCGCGTCACCGGGTTGTCCGGAACCGATCGATTCCTCGGCATGGCCTTCGGTGCAGCGCGTGGCGTGTTGCTGGTGGTCGTGGCGGTCGGGCTGTTGAGCCTGGGGCCGGTACAGCAGGACGGGTGGTGGAAAGAATCACAGCTCGTGCCCAAGTTTCTATTGGTCGCCGACTGGTCCAAGAACCTGATATTGGGGTGGAGCAGTCAGTGGCTTGCCAGCGGAATCAGCGTACCCGCTGAGATTCCGTTCAAGGAGCAGCTCTTGCCGACGGCGAAAACGCCTCAGTGAGTGTTGTTCAGTTCAGATCCATTAAGTAGGGGTTGCGTCGCATGTGTGGCATCGTCGGTATCGTCGGTAAGTCGAACGTCAATCAGGCGCTGTATGACGCGCTAACCGTGCTCCAGCACCGCGGCCAGGACGCTGCCGGTATCGTGACCAGCCATGATGGCCGGTTGTTCCTGCGCAAGGATAATGGCCTCGTGCGTGACGTGTTCCAGCAGCGTCACATGCAGCGTCTGGTCGGCCACATGGGTATCGGCCACGTCCGTTACCCGACTGCCGGCAGCTCGACGTCGGCCGAAGCCCAGCCGTTCTACGTCAACTCGCCGTACGGCATCACCCTGGCGCACAACGGTAACCTGACCAACGTTGAACAGTTGGCCAAAGAGATCTACGAATCCGATCTGCGTCACGTCAACACCAGTTCCGACTCGGAAGTGCTGCTCAACGTGTTCGCCCACGAGCTGGCCCAGCGCGGCAAGCTGCAGCCGACCGAAGAAGACGTGTTCGCCGCCGTGACCGACGTGCACAATCGTTGCGTTGGCGGTTACGCCGTTGTGGCGATGATCACCGGTTACGGCATCGTCGGTTTCCGCGACCCGCACGGCATTCGTCCAATCGTGTTCGGCCAGCGTCACACTGACGAAGGCGTGGAGTACATGATTGCCTCGGAAAGCGTTTCGCTGGACGTGCTCGGTTTTACCCTGATCCGCGACCTCGCACCGGGCGAAGCGGTGTACATCACCGAAGACGGCAAACTGCACACCCGTCAGTGCGCGACCAATCCGTCGCTGACCCCGTGCATTTTCGAACACGTCTACCTGGCGCGTCCGGACTCGATCATCGACGGCGTATCGGTGTACAAGGCGCGTCTGCGCATGGGCGAGAAACTCGCCGAAAAGATCCTGCGCGAGCGTCCTGAGCACGACATCGACGTGGTCATCCCGATTCCCGATACCAGCCGTACCGCGGCGCTGGAACTGGCTAATCACCTGGGTGTGAAGTTCCGCGAAGGCTTCGTCAAGAACCGTTACATCGGTCGTACCTTCATCATGCCCGGCCAGGCTGCGCGCAAGAAATCGGTACGCCAGAAGCTCAATGCCATCGAGCTGGAGTTCCGCGGCAAGAACGTGATGCTGGTCGACGACTCGATCGTACGCGGCACCACCTGCAAGCAGATCATCCAGATGGCTCGCGAAGCCGGTGCGAAGAACGTCTATTTCTGCTCGGCGGCACCCGCGGTGCGCTTCCCGAACGTCTACGGTATCGATATGCCGAGCGCTCACGAACTGATCGCGCACAACCGTTCGACCCAGGACGTGGCTGATCTCATCGGCGCCGACTGGCTGATCTATCAGGACTTGCCTGACTTGATCGAAGCGGTCGGCGGCGGCAAGATCAAGATCGAAAACTTCGATTGCGCGGTATTCGATGGCAAGTACGTGACCGGTGATGTCGACGAGGCTTACCTGGACAAGATCGAACAGGCGCGCAACGATGCCTCGAAGGTCAAGACCCAGGCAGTCAGTGCGATCATCGATCTGTACAACAACTGAGTTTCCACCGGCCCTGAGGGGCCGGTTTTGTATCTGACATTTTTTCGAGAACACAGCAAGGAGAGACAGCATGAGTCAGGAATGGGATGCCGGTCGGCTGGACAGCGACCTCGAAGGCGTAGCGTTCGATACCCTGGCCGTCCGTGCCGGTCAGCACCGCACGCCGGAAGGCGAGCACGGTGATCCGATGTTCTTCACCTCCAGCTACGTGTTCCGCACCGCTGCCGATGCGGCGGCGCGGTTTGCCGGCGAAGTGCCGGGCAACGTTTATTCGCGCTACACCAACCCGACCGTGCGCGCGTTCGAAGAGCGCATCGCCGCGCTGGAAGGCGCCGAGCAAGCCGTCGCCACGGCAACCGGCATGGCCGCGATCATGGCTGTGGTGATGAGTCTGTGCAGTGCTGGCGATCATGTGCTGGTGTCGCGCAGTGTGTTCGGCTCGACCATCAGTCTGTTCGAAAAGTATTTCAAGCGCTTCGGCGTCGAAGTTGATTACGTGCCGCTGGCCGATCTGTCGGCCTGGGATGCGGCGATCAAGCCGAACACCAGACTGCTTTTCGTCGAGTCGCCGTCCAACCCGTTGGCCGAGCTGGTGGATATCGCCGCGCTGGCAGAAATCGCCCATGCCAAGGGCGCACAACTGGTGGTCGACAATTGCTTCTGCACCCCGGCGCTGCAACAGCCGCTGAAGCTCGGCGCGGACATTGTCGTGCACTCGGCGACCAAGTTCATCGACGGTCAGGGCCGTTGCATGGGCGGCGTTGTCGCCGGTCGCGGCGAACAGATGAAGGAAGTGGTCGGTTTCCTGCGGACCGCCGGGCCGACCCTCAGCCCGTTCAACGCGTGGATCTTCCTCAAGGGGCTCGAGACGCTGAACCTGCGCATGAAAGCTCACTGCGCCAACGCCCAGGCGCTGGCCGAATGGCTGGAGCAGCAGGACGGCATCGAGAAAGTCCATTACGCCGGTCTCAAGAGCCATCCACAGCACGAGTTGGCTCAGCGCCAGCAGAAGGGCTTCGGTGCCGTGGTCAGCTTCGAGGTCAAGGGCGGCAAAGAGGGCGCCTGGCGCTTTATCGATGCCACGCGGTTGATTTCGATCACTGCCAACCTCGGCGACAGCAAAACCACTATCACCCATCCGAGCACCACCTCCCACGGCCGTCTGGCGCCCCAGGAGCGTGAAGCAGCAGGCATTCGCGACAGCCTTATCCGCGTCGCGGTCGGTCTGGAGGATGTGGCTGACCTGCAAGCTGATCTGGCGCGCGGTCTGGCGGCATTGTGATCGAGTTGTCCACACCGGCGGCCAGTACCCATGGCCGCGTGGCGCTGGTCACCGGCGCTGCACGCGGGATCGGTCTGGGCATCGCCGCCTGGCTGATCAGCGAAGGCTGGCAGGTGGTGCTGACCGATCTCGATCGGGCGCGTGGTTCGAAAGTGGCGAAGGTGCTCGGCGAGAACGCCTGGTTCATCGCCATGGACGTCGCAGACGAAAATCAGGTCGCACTGGGCGTGGCCGAGGTGCTGGGGCAATTCGGTCGCCTGGATGCGCTGGTCTGCAACGCAGCGGTGGCCGATCCGCACAACATCACCCTGGAAAGCCTTGATCTTGCCTATTGGAATCGGGTGCTGGCGGTGAACCTGAGCGGGCCGATGTTGCTCGCCAAGCACTGTGCGCCCTATCTGCGTGCGCACAACGGTTCGATCGTCAATCTGGCCTCGACCCGCGCCGCGCAGTCGGAACCGGATACCGAGGCTTACGCTGCAAGCAAGGGCGGGTTGCTGGCGCTGACCCATGCGCTGGCAATCAGCCTCGGGCCGGAAATTCGTGTGAATGCTGTCAGCCCGGGCTGGATCGATGCGCGTGATCCCTCGGTGCGTCGCGCCGAACCATTGGCCGACGCCGATCATGCTCAGCATCCGGCGGGCAGGGTGGGGACCGTCGAGGACGTGGCGGCGATGGTCGCTTGGCTGCTGTCGCGCAATGCCGGGTTCGTTACCGGGCAGGAATTCGTCGTCGATGGCGGTATGACGAAAAAGATGATCTACACCGAATAACAAGCGAAGCCGCGTCCTGTGGGAGCGAGCCTGCTCGCGAATGCGGTCTATGGGTCGATGGCTTCTTCAGGAATGAAGCAATTTTGTCTTTTTCAGAAAAACTCCAATCCTGCTATTGACTTAGCTTCGCCACCTGCGTAAATTTCGCGGCCTCGGAGATGCAAACGGGTGATTAGCTCAGCTGGGAGAGCGTCTGCCTTACAAGCAGAATGTCGGCGGTTCGATCCCGTCATCACCCACCACTCCCGAGAAGCTTGCGCAAGCAAGAGAGTAGGCTGAAAGTGCCTGCACCGACGCGCAGCGGTAGTTCAGTCGGTTAGAATACCGGCCTGTCACGCCGGGGGTCGCGGGTTCGAGTCCCGTCCGCTGCGCCATATTTTACGAGTCAGATTTATCTGATTCGCGATCGCCAGGCACCGAAGCCTGCGATCAACACGAGTTACTTGAGCGCAAGCTCAAAGCGATACGCAGCGGTAGTTCAGTCGGTTAGAATACCGGCCTGTCACGCCGGGGGTCGCGGGTTCGAGTCCCGTCCGCTGCGCCATATCTGCCTCAAGGACCACTGAACGCCTTGAAGCGCCGAAACCAGCCACAGGCTGAATCGGATCGATAGCAAAGACCCTGGTCGAAAGACCGGGGTTTTTTGTGTCTGAAATTTGGCTATCCCTCTCTCGAACTCCTGCACAAATCCTTCCGTAGAAGTGAGCCTGCTCGCGATAGCTATATTCCAGTCGCCGGTATCCGCAACTGACACACCGCCATCGCGAGCAGGCTCACTCCTACAAGGATTTGATTCCAAACCAAATTGCTGCGATCCCACGTCGCATTGATTTTTTTGATTATTTAGTCAGGTTTTTGTAACTGGTTGTTTGCTGCGGGCGCGGAAACCTTTAAAGTTAACCTTTCGGTCAGCTTTGCACTGTCAACACAGCTCTTTGCTTCGCCAGAAAGAGCTTCTGCACGACTCGAGATCCCCAGTAGATAACCACAAGGGCGGACCTATAACCGCCCAGAGGATGATCCATGTCCAACCGTGAAATATCCCGGCGCTCGTTCCTCCAGGGCGGGCTGGTGGCGGGTGTGAGCGTTACGCTTACGCCGCTCAGCAGTCAGGCGCTGGCTGCCTTGATGGAAAACAGCGTCACCGTGCCGTCCGAGAAATGGCTCGGCAACAATGGCAAGGCGCGGCAACGCAACGACGCCCTGTCCAAGGTCTGCGGCAGCAAAGTCTTCGCCCGTGACATCCGTGCCAAGGACATGCCCGGCTGGCCTGAGCAACAGGGCCACGCGATGCTGCTGAAAACCATCAAGGCCGACCGCATCTATGCAGGCTACGACCTGTCGTGGCTCGGCGCCGAGCTGCAGCCGGATCGCATCGTCACCGCTGCCGATCTGGACAAGGACGGCATCGTCTTCCCCGAAGAGCACGCTCCCGATCCATTGCTTCCCGAAGGCAAAGTGCCGATGTTCATCGGTCACCCGGTGGCCATCCTGATCTGGAACGATTTCGAGCGTTTTCGTCAGGCCAAGAACCAACTGAAATTCAATGACAAAGCGATTCGTTACGGCGCCAAAGTGCCGTTCTACGAAGGCGATCCCTACGGCAGCTTCCGCTACGTGCGCGTCGGCGGTGCGACCTCGGCGGACGAAGACGAATTCGCCAGCCTGAAGGATTCGATCCTGTTCCCGATGCTGAAGAACCGCCGTCCGGTGTGGAATGCCTCGCCGAACCTGCACGGCAACCTCACCGAGCGCGGGCTGTTCTACGCCGACCGCATGAAGCAGGAGATCGACACGCCGCCAGACAACTGGCTGGTGTTCGATGAGCGCTACAAAACGCCGTCGATCGAACCGGCCGCACTCGAGCCGGATAACGGCAACGGCTGGTACGACCCGAAAACCAAAACCCTGCATTTCGTCGTGGCGACGCAGTGCCCGCTGGAAGTTGCGACCGAGACCGCGAAGATGATCGGGCCGTCGCGGTTTGGCCTGGCCAATCTGAACATGCACCCAGGCTATACCGTTGGCTATGGCTCCAAAGACCACAACATTTTTGTCTACTACGCAGCCTTGGCCGCGCTTTACGGCGGCGGTGTGCCGGTGCGTCTGGCCAACGACCGCTACGAGCAGTTCCAGAGCGGCATCAAGCGTCACCCGTTCGACATCCGCTACCAGTTGGCCGTGGACAAGAACGACTACACCTTCAAGATTTTCCGCGCCGAGATGAGCGTCGACGGCGGTGGCCGGGTCAACTACAGCCCATCTGTGGCAGCAGTGGGCGCCACCGCAGCGCAGTCGATCTACTACATGCCGCAGAACGATCTGCAAGTCACCGCGTATCACTCGCGGGCGGTAGAGGCAGGTTCGATGCGTGGTTACGGCACCCTGCAAAGCATGGCGGCGACCGAAATGATGGTCGACGAGATCGCCAATCGTCTGGGTGTCGACGCGATCGATTTGCGCCGCAAGAATGCGTTGCGTTCCGGCATGAAAAACACCCAGGGTGCGATTCCGGCCGGTGCGTTGCGTCTGCACGAAATTCTCGACAAGGCCTCGGTGCACGAGGTCTGGAAAAACCGCGACACGATCAAGCAGCAACGTGAAGCGGCAGACCCGGATAACTGGTACGGCGTCGGTTTCGCCATCTGCCAGAAAGACTTCGGCACCGGCTCCGAAGCGCCGATGGCCAGCATCGAATTCACCGCGGACGGGCGCATCACCCTGCGCCACATCGGTATCGAAATCGGCACCGGCATGTCCACTTCGCAAGCCTTGGTCGTCGCCGATTTCCTCGGCAGCCCGGCGCACGATGTGAAGACCGGCGAAACCGAATGGCAGGAGATGCAGCTGATCACCAGCGGCAACCCGTACATCATGAGCCAGGCCGAGCAGGACAATCTGCTGCGCAACCCGCGCTGGGTCGGCAAGCTGGCCTCAGCGTCGTCGGCGACCAACTCCGCCTATTACTTCAGCCATGCAACCCGGGAAGCGGCGCGCGTGCTGTTCAACCACGGTTTATGGCCGGCGGCACTGGAGATCTGGCGCCAGGGTCCGTACGGCGGCCAGGCCAACCCTTACGTAGTGCGCCGGGAAGATGCGCATTGGGTCGACGGCAAGCTGACCGCCAACGGCATGCAGCCGCTGAGCTTCGAGGAACTGGCCAAGCGCGCCCACGAACGTGGTCTGGTGACGGGCGCCACGGTGCATGGTTTCAACCGCTGGAGCTGGGCCGAGGCCGAGTACAGCATCGACGGCGTGCGCGAGCGCCTGCCGCTCGACGGTCTGGCGGTGAAGTACGGCGATGGCGCGCCGCAAGCGAAGAAGGCGCAGATGAACAGCGCTGGCTTCCACCTGCTCGATCGGCAGAACGTCAATTACCCGGTGGTGCAGTTGAACAACGCCGCCGTGACCTATTACAGCCCGGTCGCCACTCTGGTCGAGCTGAAGGTCAACAAAGGCTCGGCGGAAGTCGAAGTGCTCAATCACCATTCGTGGATCGAGTGCGGCCGCGTGCTGGTGGAAGAATTGGTCAAGGGCCAGCTCGAAGGTGGCATCGCCATGGGTATTGGTCATGCGCTGATGGAAGAGATGCCGTTGTATGAAGGCGGTCCGGGGGAGGGTGACTGGAACTTCAACCGATACCGTCTGCCGATGGCACGTCACGTTGCGGTGTGGAAGCAGACCGCGGAGATCCTGCCGCCGCTGTCGCCGAGCGATCCGTCCAAAGGCATCGCCGAAGTGGTGATGATCCCGATCGTCGGTGCCATCGGTAACGCCGTGGCGCATGCCATCGGTAAACGTGTTCGTGACCTGCCTATCACCGCTGCGCGCATCAAGGAGGCCCTCAATGGCTAACCGTCCGCTTCAACTGACCCTCAATGGTCAATCCGTCGGTCCGGTGGACATCCCTGATGACCTGCCGATGATCGACTACCTGCACGAATACAAAAACCTCACCGGCTCGCGTCTGGGCTGCGGCCAGGGCATCTGCCACGCCTGCGTGGTGATCGTCGATAACCCCGACGGCACCAGCGAAGAAGTGCGCACCTGCATCACCGGTGCGCATTACTTCGAGGGCAAGAAAGTCCGTACGATCGAAGGCCACGCCAAACGCGACGAGCAGGGCCAGGTCAATGAGCTGAACCCGATCCAGCAGCGCTTCGTCGACGAGTTCGCCTTCCAGTGCAGCTACTGCGCGCCGGGCTTCGTCAATGCCGCGACCGTGCTGGTCGAGAAGCTGCAACGTCAGCCGATCGTCAAAAGTCAGCTTGAACAGGTGATCGAGGACAGTCTTGGCCACCACGTCTGCCGCTGCACCGGGTACGTGCGTTATTACAACGCCACGCGCAACGTGCTGAGCGATCTCGGCCTGGTCAAGGAGGGTTGAGCATGAAGCGTTTACTGACCCGCTTGGCCCTAGCGGTTGGCGTCGCTGCACCAGCGTTTTTTGCCCACGCCGACGATCAGGTCAAGCGCGGCGAATACCTCGCCCGCGCCGCCGATTGCATGGCGTGCCACACCGCACCGGGTGGCGCGCCCTATGCCGGCGGCCTGCCGATCGTTTCGCCATTCGGCACGATCTACGGCACCAACATCACCCCGAGCAAAGAGCATGGCATCGGTCTGTACAGCGATGACGAGTTCTTCGCCGCGTTGACCGAAGGCAAGCGTCGCGACGGTGCCAATCTCTATCCAGCGATGCCGTACACCTCGTACCACCTGATGCCGCGCGCCGATTCCGATGCGATTCACGCGTATCTGAAAACCATCGCGCCGATCGAACGCGCAGCACCGGTAACCAGCCTGAGCTTTCCGTTCAACGTGCGTCTGGGCCTGACCGGCTGGAACATGCTCTATGGCAAAGACGTCAAGCTTGAGCCCGCCGTAGGCAAGAATGAGGCGTGGAAGCGCGGCCAATATATGGTCGACGTCCTCGGACATTGCGGTGAATGTCACACGCCACGCGGCCTGCCCGGCGCGATGCAAATGGACAAGCGCATGACCGGAGGCATCCTCAATGGTTATCTGGCGCCGAGCCTGTTGGCCACTGACCTGGCCGCGCGCGGCTGGAATCAGCAGGATCTGAGCACGTTTCTCAAGCACGGCATGAGCGCGCAAGGAACGATGTTCAACGAAATGTTCCCGGTGTTTCACAACAGCACTCAGGGTTTGAGCGATGCTGATCTGGCGGCAATGGCGACGTTCCTGCTTGGCGAACAACCGCCGGCAGCCAAAGAGCTCGTCGAAGTACCGCTGGACAAGCTCAGCCTGAGTGCCCAGCGCGGCCGTCAGGAATACCTCAACGTCTGCGCCGGTTGTCACGCCGCTGGCGGTGAAGGCAAGCCGCACATCGCAGTGGCCATGCGCGGCAACACCACGTTGCGTCTGGACGATCCGCGCAACCTGTTGCGAGTGATCGAAGATGGCATTGGCGAACAGAAGTTCTCCGGGTTCGAGCACATGCAGCCGATGCCGGGTTTCGCCGACAAGCTCAGTCCTGAGCAATTGACCGATCTGCTCAACTACCTGCGTCAAGGCTGGGGCGGACAGAGCGCTGAGCTGGCAGTAAGTGAAGTGCAGAAGCTGCAAGCCGACGCGCCAAGCGTCGAGCACAAGGCCCACTGATATGCAGCATCTCGATCTGCAAGTGGTGCGCCGGGCGCTGGAATGGTCGGTGGCCGGGCAGCGAATCTGGCTGTGCACGGTACTGAGCACTTACGGCTCGGCACCGCGCGCGCCGGGTTCGCTGCTGGCGGTGAACGACGGCGGGCAGTGGATCGGCTCGCTGTCGGGCGGTTGCGTCGAGGAGGATTTCCTTGACCGCGTCGCCGAAGGTGCGTTTCTCGAGGCGGTCAGCGTCGTGCGCTACGGCGAAGGCAACGATCCACGATCGCGGCTCAGCCTGCCTTGTGGTGGCATTCTCGATGTGTTGGTAGAGAAACTTGACGCCGACTGCGAGGTGCAGGCGCATCTGCGTGAACTGGAATCGGCACTGCTGGGGCAGTGTCGTCTGCTTCGCGAAGTCGATCTGACCAGCGGTGCACGTACTCTGTTTGCTGACCGTAAGCAGGGCGCGCGGATCGAGCGTGAGATCGACCGGGTGCGCATTCGTATCGGCGCAGCACAGCGCTTGTTGCTCGCTGGCTATTCCAGTGTGGCGCAGGCCTGTGCCGAGTTCGCGGTAGGGCTCGGCTTCGAAGTGATTCTCTGCGATCCGCGCGATGAAGTGCTTGAAGGTGTGGTGCTCAATGGCGTGGAGATCCGTCGGCAGTTGCCTTCGGTGTTCATTGCCGACGGTGGCTGTCATCGCGACACCGCGGTGGTGGCGCTGACCCACGATCCGCGTATCGACGATCTGGCGATGATGGAAGCGGTGCGCACCGAGGCGTTCTACATCGGTGTAATGGGGTCTCTGCAAACATCGCAGAAACGCTTCGAGCGCTTACGCCGCATTGGCGGTCTGGGGGAGGTGGAGCTGGCGCGGATTCACGCGCCGATCGGCCTGAACCTCGGCAGCAAGACGCCGGCGGAAATCGCTTTGGCGGTGCTCGCGGATATCCTGAGGATTCGCAGCGGAATTGCTCGGGATCAGCTCTGAGTTCCGTGTGTAAATGAAAAGGGCCGCACTACGCGGCCCTTTTTTACATCCCGAATTTATCGCGCAGCCCGTAGTACCACGCGCCCAGCGCGGCAAACGGTGTGCGCAGCAGTTGCCCGCCGGGGAAAGGGTAGTGCGGCAGGTCGGCAAAGGCATCGAAACGCTCGGCCTGACCGCGCAACGCTTCGGCGAGGACCTTGCCCGCTAAGTGCGTGTAGGTGACACCGTGACCGCTGCAACCCTGCGAGTAATAGATGTTGTCGCCCAAGCGTCCGACCTGCGGCAGGCGGGACAGGGTCAGCAGGAAGTTGCCGGTCCAGGCGTAATCGATCTTGACGTTCTTGAGTTGAGGGAAAGCCTTGAGCATCTTCGGGCGAATGATCGCCTCGATGTTCGCCGGATCGCGAGCGCCATAAACCACGCCGCCGCCGAAGATCAAGCGCTTGTCGGCGGTCAGGCGATAGTAGTCGAGGAGATAGTTGCAGTCCTCCACGCAGTAATCCTGCGGCAAAAGCGCCTTCGCCAGCTCATCGCCCAAAGGCTCGGTGGTGATCACCTGAGTGCCACACGGCATTGATTTGGCCGCCAGTTCCGGCACCAGATTACCGAGGTAGGCATTGCCGGCAACGATGATGAACCTGGCCCTGACCTTGCCTTGCGGCGTATGCACGACCGGATTGGCGCCGCGCTCGATGCGCACGGCGGGAGATTGCTCGTAGATGGTGCCGCCGAGAGACTCGACCGCCGCCGCTTCACCGAGCGCCAGATTCAGCGGATGGATGTGGCCGCCACTCATATCGAGCATGCCACCAACGTATTGATCGCAACCGACGACTTCGCGGATGCGGCGTTGGTCCATCAACTCCAGCTGCGTGTGTCCGAAGCGTTCCCACAGGCGTTTCTGCGATTCAAGGTGACCCATCTGTTTGGCGGAGAGGGCGGCGAACACACCGCCGTCCTTCAGGTCGCACTGGATGTTGTATTTCGCCACGCGCTCGCGAATGATCCGGCCGCCTTCAAAGGCCATTTCACCGAGCAGTTGCGCTTGCCTGGGGCCGACGCTGCGCTCGATGACATCAATGTCGCGGCTGTAGCTGTTGACGATCTGCCCACCATTGCGCCCCGAGGCACCGAAACCAACCTTGGCGGCTTCCAGTACGGTTACGCGAAAACCGTTCTCCAGCAGGAACAAGGCGGAAGACAGCCCGGTATACCCGGCACCGATCACACAGACGTCCGTCTCCACATCATCCTGCAGCATAGGACGTGGCGGTACGGCAGTGGCCGACGCGGCGTAATAAGACTCTGGGTATTGGGTGTTCGCCATCCTGCCGCCTCTGTTTAATATATTTTACGAGTGCGTCGATCCTACCCGAGTTGAAAAACCTCCGCCAGCCACCGGAAAGTCTTCGTTGCTAAGCTGAAATTAAATATTTTGCATATTCATAGGGTTAGGTGAAAAAAAGGTGTTGACACCCCTCCGAAATTCCGTAGAATGCCGCCTCACAGCAGGCACGTAGCTCAGTTGGTTAGAGCACCACCTTGACATGGTGGGGGTCGTTGGTTCGAGTCCAATCGCGCCTACCAAACAAAATCCGCTCTGCTGGGCGGTCTGGAAGGGCTCACCGAAAGGTGGGCCCTTTTTTGTTGTCTGGGATTTGCGTAACGCTTCTTCCTGGTAATTTTCGCCCCGCTTTGTTCAGTTCTGCACTCATTAGTGTTTCCGCAAAACGATCAAGCGCCATTCTGGTGCGCTCCGCTTCCGATCCGTCGTGGAAAAACGCCTGCATATTTAAAGGCTTACAGCTTTTTTCCTGCAACCGGCTATCGAAAAAACCTTGTTGGTGATTGTGAATTTAAGTAACATCCATCCCGCGTTCACCACCACGGTTTATGCATTTTTAAATCCCAAGCTTCCATCAGCTGCTTGGGATTTTTTTTGCCTGCGATTTGGCATTTGGCTCCTGTCCCTCCCTGACCTCCAGGCGAGGCCCCGCTTTTTCGTCTACTACTGACTGGCCGATATTCAACTCTTTGTAAGGGAGTGCGTCGATGCTGAGTCAGTGGGTTCTTGCGGCTGTTCATCTATTCGCGTTTGCCCTGGCTGTCTGGGCGGTGCTGACGCGCGGCAGAGCGTTCAGCCAGCTCGCAGCGGGTAATGAACACGTCACGCGGGTTCTGCTCGCGGATAACCTGTGGGGACTTGCGGCTTTGACACTGCTGGTCACGGGCGGGATGCGTGCGTTTGGCGGTTACGAGAAGGGCTCTGACTATTACCTGCATCAGCCACTGTTTCATCTAAAGATGACGCTGTTTGTGCTGATCCTTCTCATGGAGCTTGCACCGATGATCACCCTGATCAAATGGCGCATCGCATCCTCGCGCGGTGCAGCGCTTGATACCGGACGGGCGAGGTTGTACGCGCGAATCAGTCACGTTGAAGCGCTGCTTCTGGTTTTGATGATGGTCGCGGCCACAGGCATGGCTCGTGGGGTGATATTCGCTTAGAGGGCGAAATTCTCCGCTCTGTATCGGAAACGTCCGACAGCCAGCTTCAGGAGTGAAAGGTAATATCGGCGCAAGGGCGTTAGAGGGGGCAAATCAAGACAGTCAGCATGCTTCAGGCGCCGTGCCCAGCGGGGGGAAATGCGGATGGCTAAACGGCGCGTGAATCTTTAGCCAGTCTTGCGCGGCGGCAAAGGGACTGGCTACGTGATGCAGTGTGGCTCAGGGCGTTTGCGGCTTGTCCGGAGCGGTCAGGCCAGCCTGGATGCGTTGGTAAATTTCTTCACGGTGCACTGCCACGTTTTTCGGAGCGTTGATGCCGATGCGAACCTGTTGGCCGCTGACTCCGAGGATGGTGATCGTGATGTCATCACCAATGTTTATGCTTTCACCGACTTTGCGGGTGAGTATCAGCATGGTCTTCTCCTTGATTGCTTTGTAGGGCACCTGATTCAGACAGTGCAGAGGTCGGTGGTATCTATAGATTAGTGCGAAGTCTCACGGTTTGGGTGCCTCTTTCTGACGCGCAGATGCGGCATTAATTCCCAGGGCGTAACTATACAGAGGCTGCAATCATCATTCTCGTTGTTTTGTGCCCATTTTGCGGGGCTCGCGAAGTATTTATGAATGATAAGATCGCCGCTTTACGAATTCCGAGGACAGCGTTGTGCGCAAATTGGTTTGGCTGGTAGCGGCACTGGCATTGGCAGGCTGCGGTGAAGGCAAAAATGTAGATGCGCCGAAGCCCGAGACGAAGGTTGCAACTGCGTCGGCGGCTGCCGCGCCACAGTGGGATCTGGAAGTGCGTGGCGAAACGCCTCAGGCCGTCAGTGACCTGAGCGGCTGGTTGATCGAGCACGCTTTCGTTCCGACGGTCGTCAAGGATGGCAGCGGTAAAACACGAATTCTGATCGGTCCGTTCAACTCTCAGGCCGAGGCCGAGGCGCGCAAGGTGCAGGTGGATGCAGCGTTGGTAAAAGCCAAGAAACAAAATATTGAATCGGTGGTGATTGAGCATCCGCTCACGCCATAAGCGAAGCGCTTTCAACCCAGGTAAAACGCCGGACATGAAAAAGGCCTCGAGCATAACGCTCGAGGCCTTTTTTGTTCGCGCTGCGATCAGCCGCAGGCTTTCAGATTTACCGAGCCGACAAATTCATTGCCGCGTCCCATTACGCACGCCACGCTCTGGTTGCGCTGACGCTCCCAGTCCTGCACCGGGTAAGTCTTGTCCCACGCCTCGTACAACTGCCGATCCTGCTTCGACAATCGCAGTCCGTATTGTTTGCTCATATAAAAATAGGTGCGGGCGATCATGCCGCGAATCGAAGGGCGGGGCATGACCTTCTTTGCCTTGAAATCGACCTGGGTCAGGCAGGATCCGTACTGGCCGGACTGTACCGGCAACCAGCCGTAGCTGAAGTTGCTGCGGTCACCGTTTACCTCTCCAATGCTCGGCACCAGATTGTGTAAATCAGCTTCGGCCTTTTGATAAACCGGGTCGTAGCGTGTGCAATTCTTGCGTCCGCCTTGTTGCCAGCATTGTCGCTGGTGACCGATCTGCCAGGCTGGCACGATGTGCTCCCATTCGATTCTCGATGCACGCTTGGCGTTCTTGCGCGGCACGTAACCGCAAGCTTTCAGATCGACCTTGTTGCCGGTGTACTTGCAGCCGCAGTAAAACTCCGTGGACTGCGGTGCGTATAGTTTCCACGCCGCTTTCTTGGCTTCCGAAAAGGTGCGTGGGGCGCCAGCCTGGGCGCCCACGGCAAAAAATAACAACAGCAAAGCAACACAGCGGACACTCATTGAATCAATCTTCCTTCGGCACAACCCAAAAAATCTGCACGCCACCGTCATCGCGATAGGCGAGGGTAACGTTGTCGTTCTCGTCGATTTCCTCAAGCAAACGCTCCCAGTCATCCATCGGCTCATCCGGCAAACGGAAAATCAGTGCGGCTTTGGCTTTTTGTGCGGTAGGGGAATTGATGATTTTCTGAACGCGCATACCCATGCGTTCGTAGGCGTCAGGAGCAGCAGGAGAGGTGGCCACGAGGTTATCCTTATTAAGCTGTACGTGCATACAGTATTTAACTGTAAGCGATTTCGCAACTGCTTAAAATTCAAGAAAATCCTCTGACAGCAGGTTTCCGATTTTGGTGTAAGGCTCGTCGAGTTTTTTGTGGGAAGAATGCTTGAAGCGTGTGAGGGAGCCACCACCCGCCAAGTCCGGCAGGTGGTGAGCAATTGCCTGATCGAGAGCTGATCAGGCGAAGGTCAATCAATATTCCCAGAACATCCGCTGCAGTTCTTTGCTGTCGTTGGTCTTGGTCAGTGCGACCATCGCCAGGATGCGGGCTTTTTGCGGGTTCAGGTCGTGAGCGACAACCCAGTCATATTTGTCGTCAGGCTGTTCGGCGTTTCGCAGGACAAAACCGCCGGCATTGACATGGGACGAACGAATGATCTGCACGCCATCCTTGCGCAAGGCTTGCAGGGAAGGGACCACGCGAGAGGATACCGAACCGTTGCCCGTGCCGGCGTGGATGATCGCTTTGGCACCGGATTGGGCGAGTGCCTTGTAGGCGGTATCGCTGACGTTGCCGTAGGAGTAGGCGATTTCGACGTCAGGCAGGCTCTTGATGTTCTTGATATCGAATTCCGAATCCATGGTGTGACGCTTGGCCGGCAGGCGGAACCAGTAGGATTTTCCTTCGACGACCATGCCCAGCGGGCCCCAGGCACTTTTGAATGCTTCGGTCTTGATGTTGATCATCTTGCTGACGTCGCGACCGGACTGGATCTCGTCGTTCATGGTGACCAGCACGCCTTTGCCGTGCGCTTCCTTGCTGCTCGCCACGGCTACAGCGTTGTACAGGTTGAGCATGCCGTCTGCCGACATCGCGGTGCCAGGACGCATCGAGCCGACGACGATGATTGGCTTGTCGGTCTTCTCGACGAGGTTCAGGAAGTACGCGGTTTCTTCCAGGGTGTCGGTGCCGTGGGTAATGACGATGCCGTCGACGTCCTTGCTGTCCGCCAGTTCGGAAACGCGACGGCCCAATTGCAGCAGGTTGTCGTTGGTGATGCTTTCCGATGCGATCTGCATGACTTGTTCGCCACGCACGTTAGCCAGTTTGCTCAACTCGGGAATGCCGGCGATCAGTTGTTCGATACCGACTTTCGCTGCCTGATAGGTGGCGCTGTTTGCGGCGCTCGCGCCGGCGCCGGCGATCGTGCCGCCCGTAGCGAGGACAACGACGTTGGCCAGTTTGGTCTGGGTTTCGACTTCTTTTGCCTGAAGGGCAGTGGGCAGGAGCAGCAGTAGGGCCAATGCGCCCGGAACCAAGGTATTGAAAGCAGATTTCATTATTTTTCTCTCTAGTCGTGAGACGGTGCTGATGCAGGTTCATCTAGATGCGCCCCAAGCCGATCTGAATGCTTGGGGTGCAGGGAGGGGAGCAGGATTCATACCATGGGTAATGTGCCCGCGGAAAATGTTTAACCCGATGATTTAAATCAATATTTGTCGAGAGACGGAATGTTCTTGCGGACTGTTCCATCCGGGATTCCGAACGACGGACGGATTCGTGTTCGGCTCACCGATAGGCAATCGCTTAACGCCTGCTGAATAGCAAATACCCGCTAAAGAAATGTGCTCTCAGGCCGATGCGTCCTCAAGGAAACCAAATCTTAGGAGTTCACATGTCACTGACGGTCGGTTTTGCCAATCCCGCTGCAGTCACCATCGGCGGTAAAACTGCAGCGACGATCAACACCCTGAACGACGCGACCAATGAGGCAGCGGCGCAGGCGCTGGGTACCGAGAAGACCGAAACAAATCAGGTCAGAACCGGTGGCGGTCCTGTACAGCAAGAGAGCAAAACCGAGAGCGGCGGCAACCAGAGCGTCACCGTCAAGACGTTGCTCAAGCGCATGCAGGAGTTGCAGAAGCAGCTTCAGGAACAGCAGCAGCAATTGGCCGCAGCGCAGGCTGCGAGTTATCCAACGCCCGAAGCCAAGTCCCAGGCCATCATGTCCATTCAGGGGCAGATCGCGCAGACCAGCGCGGCAATGACGGAAGTCGCCGGTGCACTGGTCAAGGAAATGTCCAAGGGCGCCAGTGGTGGCCTGGTCAACACCACCGCGTAATGTGTCGTAGGGGCGAGTCAGCGATTCGCCCTACAACAAATGACGATTTCTGATTGTTGACAAAAGTCGGCGGGATTCTCATAGTTCGATCTACGCAAACGTTTGCGCGGCTTCAACAGGGCTGATGTACACGGCCGTGACGTAGCTTACGTCAGCGCAAACGTTGCTCACAATAATCATAAGATCGGAGTGAACCCATGAAGCTGCCCTTCGCCGCACGTCTTCTTGCTGTCGCTATGCTGGCTACTACCGCCGCTGCACTACCTGTCTCTTCGGCGTTCGCCGAATCTGCGGAAAAACCCAAGGTCGCGTTGGTCATGAAATCCCTGGCCAATGAATTCTTCCTGACCATGGAAGACGGCGCCAAGGCCTATCAGAAAGAACACTCCGCCGATTTCGATCTGATCTCCAACGGAATCAAGGACGAAACCGACACCGCCGGGCAGACCCGCATCGTCGAACAAATGATCCTGGCCAAGGTGAACGCACTGGTGATCGCGCCTTCTGACTCCAAAGCCATGGTGCCGGTGATCAAGAAGGCTGTGGACGCCGGTATCACCGTAATCAACATCGACAATCAGCTCGATCCCGCCGTGGTAAAAAGCAAAAACATCACCGTGCCGTTCGTAGGGCCGGACAACCGCAAGGGTGCGCGTCTGGTTGGCGAATACCTGGCCAAACAACTGAAGGCGGGCGACCAGGTCGGCATCATCGAAGGCGTGTCCACCACCACCAACGCGCAGGCGCGCACGGCCGGTTTCAAGGACGCGATGGAAGCCGCGCAGATCAAAGTGGTCTCGCTGCAATCCGGTGATTGGGAGATCGACAAGGGCAACAAGGTTGCGGCTTCGATCCTCAGCGAATACCCGGACGTCAAAGCGCTGCTGGCCGGTAACGACAGCATGGCGGTCGGCGCCGTTTCCGCGGTCCGTGCCGCCGGCAAGGCGGGCCAGGTTCAGGTCGTCGGTTACGACAACATCAACGCGATCAAGCCAATGCTCAAGGACGGTCGCGTGCTGGCTACGGCTGACCAGTTTGCTGCCAAGCAAGCCGTGTTCGGCATCGAAACCGCGCTGAAGATCATCAAGGGCGAAAAAGTCGACAGCGGTGCCAACGGCGTGATCGAAACACCGGTCGAGCTGGTCACCAAGTAAGTCCTCTGGCGATACAACGGCGCTCGTCCGTCCGGGCGAGCGCGTGGAGATTCCTATGTCAGTTTCCGCTCCGAACGCTGTCCTCTCGGTCAGCGGTATCGGCAAGACCTATGCGCAACCGGTGCTCACCGGCATCGATCTGACGCTGATGCGCGGTGAAGTACTGGCGCTGACCGGCGAAAATGGTGCCGGCAAAAGTACCCTGTCGAAAATCATTGGTGGTCTGGTCACGCCCACCACTGGCCAGATGCAATTCCAGGGCAGGGACTACCGTCCGGGCAGCCGTACCCAGGCTGAAGAGCTTGGCGTGCGCATGGTCATGCAAGAACTCAATCTGTTGCCGACGCTGTCGGTTGCGGAAAACCTCTTTCTGGATAATCTGCCGAGCAGCGCTGGCTGGATCAGCCGCAAGCAATTGCGCAAGGCGGCGATCGAAGCCATGGCGCAGGTCGGCCTTGATGCGATCGATCCGGACACGCTGGTCGGCGAACTCGGTATCGGTCACCAGCAGATGGTCGAAATCGCGCGCAACCTGATCGGCGACTGCCACGTGCTGATCCTCGATGAGCCGACCGCGATGCTCACGGCGCGCGAAGTCGAAATGCTCTTCGAGCAGATCACCCGATTGCAGGCCCGTGGCGTTTCCATCATTTATATTTCCCACCGCCTCGAAGAACTGGCGCGCGTGGCACAGCGCATTGCTGTGCTGCGTGACGGCAATCTGGTCTGCGTCGAGCCGATGGCCAACTACAACAGCGAGCAACTGGTCACCTTGATGGTCGGTCGCGAACTGGGCGAACACATCGACATGGGGCCGCGCAAGATCGGTGCTCCGGCGTTGACGGTCACCGGCCTGACGCGTTCGGACAAAGTCCGTGACGTCTCCTTCGAAGTGCGTGCCGGAGAGATTTACGGCATTTCCGGGTTGATCGGGGCAGGGCGCACGGAATTGCTGCGGCTGATCTTCGGTGCCGACACGGCCGACAGCGGAACCATCGCGCTCGGCTCCCCGGCCAAAGTTGTGAGTGTTCGCTCGCCAGTGGATGCCGTGCGCAATGGCATTGCCCTGATCACCGAGGATCGCAAGGGCGAAGGGCTGCTGCTCGGTCAATCGATCAGCGCCAACATTGCCTTGGGCAACATGCCGGAAATATCCAGTGGCGGGTTCATCAATGACGGCGACGAAATCTCCCTGGCACAGCGTCAGATCGAGGCCATGCGCATCCGCAGTTCGAGCCCGACGCAATTGGTCTCGGAGCTGTCGGGCGGCAATCAGCAGAAGGTCGTGATCGGCCGCTGGCTGGAACGCGACTGCTCAGTGCTGCTGTTCGACGAGCCGACTCGCGGTATCGACGTCGGCGCCAAGTTCGACATTTACGGTTTGCTCGGCGAACTGACCCGTCAGGGCAAAGCGCTGGTC
This sequence comes from Pseudomonas sp. RIT-PI-o, assembly GCF_001297215.1. Taxonomy (NCBI): domain Bacteria; kingdom Pseudomonadati; phylum Pseudomonadota; class Gammaproteobacteria; order Pseudomonadales; family Pseudomonadaceae; genus Pseudomonas; species Pseudomonas sp. RIT-PI-o. The sequence continues at coordinate 156,101 of NZ_LHPA01000023.1, forward strand.
GTGGTATCCAGTGACCTGCGCGAGTTGATGTTGATCTGCGACCGGATCGGCGTGCTCTCGGCGGGGCGCCTGATCGACACCTTCGAGCGCGACAGCTGGACCCAGGATGATTTGCTTGCCGCCGCATTCGCCGGCTACCAAAAACGTGATGCGTTGCTCAACGAAGCAGCGCCTAGGGATCTCCCATGAAAACTGCATCCTCTGCCAGTAAACGTAGTGGCAATTTTTTCGGCCTGGGTACTTACCTGGGCCTGGCCGGTGCCTTGCTGGCGATGATTGCGCTGTTCTCGGTCCTGAGCAGCCATTTCCTCTCGTACAACACGTTCAGCACCCTGGCCAACCAGATTCCCGACCTGATGGTGCTGGCAGTGGGCATGACCTTCGTGCTGATCATCGGCGGCATCGACCTGTCGGTTGGCTCGGTGCTGGCGCTGGCTGCATCTACGGTCAGCGTTGCGATTCTCGGTTGGGGCTGGAGCGTTTTACCGGCAGCCCTGCTCGGCATGGCCGTAGCGGCTCTGGCCGGGACCATCACGGGCTCGATCACCGTGGCCTGGCGGATTCCGTCGTTCATCGTGTCCCTCGGCGTGCTGGAGATGGCCCGCGGTGTGGCCTATCAGATGACCGGCTCGCGTACCGCTTACATTGGTGATGCGTTTGCCTGGCTGTCGAATCCGATCGCGTTCGGTATTTCCCCCTCGTTCATCATCGCTTTGCTGGTGATTTTCATCGCGCAGGCGGTTTTGACCCGCACCGTTTTCGGTCGCTACCTGATCGGCATCGGCACCAACGAAGAAGCGGTGCGTCTGGCCGGGATCAATCCCAAGCCCTACAAGATTCTGGTGTTCAGCCTGATGGGTTTGCTGGCGGGCATCGCTGCGCTGTTTCAGATTTCGCGTCTGGAAGCGGCTGACCCGAACGCAGGTTCGGGCCTGGAGCTGCAAGTGATCGCGGCCGTGGTCATCGGCGGCACCAGCCTGATGGGTGGTCGCGGTTCGGTGATCAGCACTTTCTTTGGCGTGTTGATCATTTCCGTCCTCGCTGCCGGACTCGCACAGATTGGTGCGACGGAGCCGACCAAGCGCATTATTACCGGTGCGGTGATCGTCATCGCCGTGGTGCTCGACACCTATCGCAGTCAACGCGCCAGTCGCCGGGGCTGAACCATGGCAACGATCAAGGATGTAGCGGCACTCGCGGGCATTTCCTACACGACCGTGTCGCACGTGGTAAACAACACCCGCCCGGTGAGTCAGGAAGTGCGGCGCAAAGTGGAGGCGGCGATCAAGAGCCTCGACTACGTACCCAGTGCCGTGGCGCGCTCGCTGAAAGCCAAAACCACGGCGACCATCGGCCTGCTGGTGCCCAACAGCCTCAACCCGTACTTCGCCGAATTGGCGCGGGGAATCGAGGATTATTGCGAGCGTAATGGCTACTGCGTGATCCTCTGCAACTCCGACGACAACCCGGAAAAGCAGCGCAGTTATTTGCGCGTGTTGCTGGAAAAGCGCATCGACGGCTTGATCGTTGCCTCCGCCGGCGGTGACAGCGGTCTGGCAGAAGGGCTGGCGGGCGTGAAGACGCCGATGGTGATCGTCGACCGTGGCCTGGAGGGTGTGAATGCCGATCTGGTGCGCATCGATCACGAATACGGCGCTTATCTGGCGACGCGCCACCTGCTTGAGTTGGGGCATCGCGACATCGCCACCATCGGCGGCCCGGCGAGCACCAGCGTGGCGCAAATGCGTCAGGCCGGTTATTGCCGGGCGCTGCAAGAGGCGGGAATCGAGGCGCGCGAAGAGCGCATGCTCGAAAGCGATTTCACCAGCACCGGTGGTTACAACGCCGCCGCACGGCTGCTTGAAAGCAATCCGCCGAGTGCGATTTTTGCCGGTAACGACATGATTGGCATAGGTGTGCTGCGTGCAGCGGCCGAACGTAACGTGCGGGTGCCGGCCGAGTTATCGGTGATCGGCTTCGATGACATTCAAATGAGTCGTTATGTCTATCCGGCGCTGACCACGGTCGGCCAGTCGATCCTGCAACTCGGCGAAATGGCTGCCGAAGTGCTCTTGCGAAGAATTGCTGCGCCTGATTCAGGTACCGAGCAACGCATCGTGACTCCCAGCATTGTCCTGCGCGAATCGACCGCGCCGCTGTCCGGCGTGTTCACCGAATATCGCTGAAACCGAATTGATGAGTAGTGATGTATGCCAGCAAATGTAGTGGTAATAGGCAGTCTGAACATGGATCTGGTCACCCGGGCGCCACGGCTGCCTCGCGGCGGTGAAACACTGATCGGTCATACCTTCGCCACGGTTTCCGGCGGCAAGGGCGCCAATCAGGCAGTTGCCGCAGCGCGCCTGGGCGCGCAGGTGGCGATGATCGGTTGCGTCGGAAATGACGACTATGGTGTGCGGTTGCGCGATGCGTTGCTGGCCGAGCACATCGATTGCCAGGCTGTCAGCGTCGTGGAGGATTCCAGTGGCGTAGCGCTGATTGTGGTCGATGACAACAGCCAGAACGCCATCGTGATTGTCGCCGGTGCCAACGGCGCGATGACCCCGGCAGTTATCGACCGTTTTGATGCGGTGTTGCAGGCCGCCGATGTGGTGATCTGCCAGCTCGAGATTCCCGATGCGACGGTCGGACATGCGCTCAAGCGTGCGCGTGAACTGGGCAAAACCGTAATCCTCAACCCGGCGCCGGCCAGTCGCCCGTTGCCGGCAGACTGGTTCGCCGCCATCGACTATCTGATTCCCAATGAGAGCGAAGCAGCCGCATTGAGCGGTCTCTCTGTCGACTCGCTGCAGTCGGCAGAAACGGCCGCCACTCAATTGATTGCCATGGGCGCGGGCAAAGTCATCGTCACGTTAGGCGCGCAGGGTTCGTTGTTCGCCGATGGCAAAGGCTTCGAACATTTTCCCGCACCGACCGTGAAGGCGGTGGACACCACGGCGGCGGGCGACACCTTTGTCGGTGGTTTCGCTGCAGCGCTGGCCAATGGCAAGTCTGAGGCGGAGGCGATTCGCTATGGCCAGATTGCTGCTGCACTGTCGGTCACCCGTGCCGGTGCGCAACCCTCCATTCCAACCATGTCCGAAGTACAGGCGTTCAGACCCGCATGAAAAAGACTCCTTTGCTCAACGTCGCGCTGTCGCGACTGATCGCATCTCTTGGCCACGGTGACATGGTCGTGATTGGCGACGCCGGTTTGCCGGTGCCGCCGGGTGTCGAATTGATCGATCTGGCGCTGACCCATGGCATCCCTGATTTCGTCAGCACACTGAAAGTCGTGCTCAGCGAAATGCAGGTGGAAAGCCATGTGCTGGCCAAGGAGATCTTCGACAAGCAACCGACGGCACTGGCGGATCTGGACGCCTTGAACGAAGAGGGTGCGCTGGGCCGTAGGGATCTGCTCACCCACGAACAGTTCAAGGTGCTGAGCCGACAGGCCAGGGCGATCATTCGTACAGGAGAATGTCAGCCGTACTGCAACATCGTTCTGGTCGCCGGGGTTACATTCTGATTTCCGATTCACCTGCACAAGGAATGCGCCATGCAACGCTATGCTGAAAAACTTCACCAACTGATCCGGAGCCTGCTGCTTGTGTCCGTGCTAACTGCGACCGGCGCTCAGGCGGCGGAAAAAATCGACCTGATCATCGACACCGATCCTGGCGCTGACGACGTGGTCGCCTTGCTGTTCGCTCTGGCGTCGCCGGATGAACTGAATATTCGCGCGCTGACGACGGTGGCCGGGAATGTGCGCCTGGACAAGACTTCGCGTAACGCGCGATTGGCTCGCGAATGGGCAGGGCGCGAAGACGTACCGGTTTACGCCGGCGCGCCGAAACCGCTGATGCGCACGCCGATCTACGCCGAGAACATTCATGGCAAGGAAGGCTTGTCGGGCGTTACGGTTCACGAACCGAAAAAAGGCCTGGCGAAAGGCAATGCGGTCAATTATCTGATCGACACCCTTAAATCGGCCAAGCCACACAGCATCACCATCGCCATGCTCGGTCCGCAGACCAATCTGGCGCTGGCGCTGATCCAGGAGCCCGAGATCGTTCAGGGCATCAAGGAAGTGGTGATCATGGGCGGGGCGCATTTCAACGGTGGCAACATCACCCCCGTCGCAGAATTCAACCTGTTCGCTGATCCACAGGCTGCCGAGGTGGTGCTCAAGAGCGGGGTGAAGCTGACGTATCTGCCGCTGGACGTGACGCACAAGATCCTCACCAGTGATGCACGCCTGAAGCAGATTGCCGCGCTGAACAACAATGCGAGCAAGATCGTTGGCGACATTCTCAACGAATACATCAAGGGCGATATGGAGCACTACGGCATTCCCGGCGGGCCGGTGCATGACGCGACTGTTGTGGCGTACCTGCTCAAGCCTGAGCTGTTTACCGGTCGGGCGGTCAATGTCGTGGTGGATAGTCGGGAAGGTCCGACATTCGGCCAGACCATTGTCGACTGGTACGACGGTCTGAAAGCACCGAAGAATGCGTTCTGGGTCGAAAATGGCGATGCCCAGGGATTCTTTGATCTGCTGACCGAGCGCCTGAAGCGCCTCAAATAAGTCCGCTGACCCGCAGGCCCCTGCCTGCGGGTTTCACTGGGCGTGTTCGGCCGATACGGTCGGGTATCGTTCGAATACCTGATTGATGAATTGCTGCGCCGCCTCGATTCCCAGCTCCTTGACCAACAGGTCGATGCCGATCAGCGCCAGCTCTTCCGTCGTACCAGGACTGTAAGAGCTGTGTCCGTCTGCCCATTTGGCTTTGATGTCGGCGTCGATGCTGAGGCTGGTCATGAGAAGGCTCGAAGGTCAGGGTGTCTGTTTTTCGAGTTAACCATTTTGCGCGGCGTTTGGCACTGCGACTTAGGCATGAGCGGAGTGCTATGCGACACTTGGTCTTTTACGGCCTACCAAGGACCCTGTTGTGCAGATCGATCTGAATACCCCTGACGGCCTCACGCTCGACGCTGTGCGCCAATTGCTCGCCGCGGGCAGCGACGACGAACATACTCAATTGCGCGTGACCAAGGGCGGCATCGCCTATTTGTCCAGCGTGACTGGCGGGCAGGACATTGACGGTCTGCTGTTTCGTCTTGAAACCTGGGCGAAAGGCTCGGGCTATGTCGGCAAGGTCGCGGCCAGCGATGAAGTCTGGGTCATGCAGATTTTCAACGCGCTCAGGGACAACTGGCCGAATCCGCCCTTTGACTACATCGACGTTTATTAAGCGTCGTTAATATTCAGTCACGATTGTTTGATGAGCCGGGCAGGGCAGCTCAGGCACACTCGGCATTTTTCCGCTCGTGGGGCAGGGCATGGCTCTGGCCGTGAAACCAAACGCCGAGATGGCGGTCGCACGATCTCTGCTTAAACATTTGAAAACAAGGAGGCTTCATGCCTTTGAAGTTCGCGACACTGGGTGCACTTATGGCCGCTGCTCTATTGGCCGGTTGCAGCACAACCTCCAGCGAGTCGGCAAAGGAGCCCGTGGCGGCTGAATCCGGAAATAGCCGCTGCGAAGCATCGGCAGCACAATTTGCCGTTGGCAAGAAAGCATCCCCTGAGCTGCTGGATCAGGCGCGTGCCAAGGCTGGAGCGCAAAATGCGCGTTTCCTCAAGCCGAACGACATGATCACGCTGGAATATCGCTCCGACCGCCTGAACCTGAACACTGACAACAGCCTGGTGGTTACCCGCGTCAACTGCGGCTGAGCGCTTTTGTGTCAGGCATAAAAAACCCCGTCACCTGGACGGGGTTTTTTTAGTGCGCCGAGAAATTACTCTGGGCGAACCTGTGCAGCTTGCATACCCTTTTGGCCTTTCTCAGCCACGAAAGAGACGGTCTGGCCTTCTTTCAGGCTTTTGAAACCGTCGGATTCGATAGCTTTGAAGTGTACGAACAGGTCGTCACCGCCACCTTGAGGAGTGATGAAGCCGAAGCCTTTTTCATCGTTGAACCATTTAACGGTGCCGGTTTGGCGATTAGACATGGTGTATCTCCAAGAAACATATATTTTCAGTAGTACTGTGCTGCTCAGGCCAACTGGGCACACCCGGGTATCATAGTCGAAATGTTCGCTTTGGTAGCCCCCCGGACGTGCTGTTTGCCAATCAGTCGTGTTTTCTTTACCGCCTGTTTCTGCTGAAAGCCCCGGTTTGAAAGGCTTGCAGCGAAACGTAAAGACGATAAAAAAACCTGTAAAACCTGCATAAATCGTTCAAAAAGGCTCATTTCCAACACTTTTTTCGGCCTTTCAAGCGATCAGGATGCTCGGTTTTGTTATTTTTTCGCCGGGGTATTTGCCTTGCATTTGGCGATCTGACCAAGGGCTTTCTGCTGCAGTTCCGGAGCCGCCTTGTTGTCCATCAATGCCTGAATATCGCTGGCCGGATAGGACTTGATGGCGTCAGCACCGCAAGCGCAGTGCGATTTCGCTGCAGCAGCACCGATTTGTGGGGTGGCAGCCTGGGTGCACTGGGCCATGTACTTCTCGCGCTCGCCCTTCGGCCAGTCGGCATGGGCGCTCAGTGGCAGCAGCAGAACGACGGGGGCGACGGCGGCGAATAAGCTTTTCAGACGCATCGAGGATGCTCCTTGTGGGTCAATGTCTTGTTATCTGAGGGCGCAAAGGCCGATCAAGTTCAGCACTCTGGCATAAAAACGGACATTTGGCCTTCTGCCAAATCAGGGCGTGAGCGACCGCTCATCTGTGCTAGCATGCCGGGCTCAAGCGTTCTCAGGCTTCGGATGACCTTCAGTCCCGAAGCGGTCGGCGTGCGAATTTTTCCGATTTGAATCCCAGTCACTCTGGTTCGGTTTTCCGGTTGGCCGCAAGGCTCCTGCCGCTGTAAGGCAGGCGTTCGTCATTGAATGGCCTGGATCGGATCTTGTACTGGCTCATCCCAACCCACGTGACCTTTGGTAGGGGTCACCACTAGGAGAGGAGGCGCCATGCCAACTATTACTCTTCCCGACGGCAGTCAACGTTCATTCGATCACCCGGTTTCCGTAGCCGAGGTCGCCGCATCCATTGGTGCAGGCCTGGCCAAAGCCACGCTCGCCGGCAAGGTCAATGGCCAACTGGTCGACGCCAGCGACATCATCAGCAGCGACGCGACCCTGCAAATCATTACGCCAAAGGATGAAGAGGGGCTGGAGATCATTCGCCACTCTTGCGCGCACCTGGTCGGCCACGCGGTCAAGCAGCTGTACCCGACCGCGAAAATGGTCATCGGCCCGGTCATCGACGAAGGCTTCTATTACGACATCGCCTACGAGCGTCCTTTCACGCCGGAAGACATGGCGGCCATCGAACAGCGCATGCAGCAGCTGATCGAGAAGGATTACGACGTCATCAAGAAAGTCACTCCGCGCGCCGAAGTGATCGAAGTGTTCAAGGCTCGCGGCGAAGACTACAAGCTGCGCCTGGTCGAAGACATGCCGAACGAACAGACCATGGGTCTGTACTATCACGAAGAATACGTCGACATGTGCCGCGGTCCGCACGTGCCGAACACGCGCTTCCTGAAATCCTTCAAGCTGACCAAGCTGTCGGGTGCCTACTGGCGCGGCGACGCCAAGAACGAGCAATTGCAGCGCGTTTACGGCACCGCCTGGGCTGACAAGAAGCAGCTGGCAGCTTACATCCAGCGCATCGAAGAAGCCGAGAAGCGCGATCACCGCAAGATCGGCAAGCGCCTGGGCCTGTTCCACACCCAGGAAGAATCCCCGGGCATGGTGTTCTGGCACCCGAACGGCTGGACTTTGTACCAAGTGCTCGAGCAGTACATGCGCAAGATCCAGCGTGACAACGGCTACCTTGAGATCAAGACCCCTCAAGTCGTTGACCGCAGCCTGTGGGAGAAATCCGGGCACTGGGCCAACTACGCCGACAACATGTTCACCACTCAGTCGGAAAACCGCGACTACGCGATCAAGCCGATGAACTGCCCGTGCCACGTGCAGGTGTTCAATCAGGGCCTGAAGAGCTACCGCGAGTTGCCGATGCGCCTGGCCGAGTTCGGTGCCTGCCACCGTAACGAGCCGTCGGGTGCGTTGCACGGCATCATGCGCGTGCGAGCGTTCACTCAGGACGACGCGCACATCTTCTGCACCGAAGAGCAGATGCAGGCCGAGTCCGCTGCGTTCATCAAGCTGACCATGGACGTCTATCGCGATTTCGGCTTTACCGAAGTCGAGATGAAACTGTCCACTCGTCCGGAAAAACGCGTTGGCTCCGACGAACTGTGGGATCGCGCTGAGGCCGCATTGGCTGCAGCCCTTGATTCCGCTGGCTTGCCATACGATCTGCAGCCGGGCGAGGGTGCTTTCTACGGTCCGAAGATCGAATTTTCGCTGAAAGATTGTCTCGGTCGCGTGTGGCAGTGTGGTACCTTGCAGCTCGATTTTAACCTGCCTGTCCGTTTGGGCGCTGAATACGTCTCCGAAGACAACAGCCGCAAACACCCTGTGATGCTGCACCGGGCGATCCTCGGCTCGTTCGAGCGTTTCGTCGGGATTCTGATCGAGCACTACGAAGGTGCTTTCCCTGCGTGGCTCGCGCCAACCCAGGCGGTGATCATGAATATCACTGATAAACAGGCAGATTTTGTTGCAGAGGTTGAAAAAACTCTCAACGAAAGCGGATTTCGTGCCAAGTCCGACTTGAGAAATGAAAAGATCGGCTTTAAAATCCGCGAGCATACTTTGCTCAAGGTTCCCTATCTTTTGGTTATCGGAGATAAGGAAGTCGAGATGCAGACTGTCGCTGTGCGTACTCGTGAAGGTGCTGACCTGGGCTCGATGCCCGTCGCCCGGTTCGCTGAGTTTCTCGCGCAAGCGGTTTCCCGGCGTGGTCGCCCAGATTCGGAGTAATTATTATTAAGCGTGAAATGAGACAAGATAAACGAGCTGCACCGAAAGCCCCGATCAACGAGAATATCTCGGCACGCGAGGTTCGGTTAATTGGCGCTGATGGCGAGCAGATTGGCATCGTCTCGATTGATGAAGCGCTTCGTATCGCTGAAGAAGCAAAGCTTGATCTGGTGGAAATTTCCGCCGACGCAGTCCCGCCTGTTTGCCGGGTGATGGACTACGGCAAGTCGATCTTCGAGAAGAAGAAGCAGATTGCCGCGGCGAAGAAAAACCAGAAGCAGATTCAGGTTAAAGAAATCAAGTTTCGTCCAGGGACGGAGGAAGGGGATTACCAGGTAAAACTGCGCAACCTGGTACGTTTCCTGAGTGACGGGGACAGGGCCAAGGTATCCTTGCGATTCCGCGGCCGTGAGATGGCCCACCAGGAGCTGGGGATGGAACTCCTCAAGCGGGTTGAACAAGACCTGCTCGAGTACGGTTCGGTCGAACAGCATCCTAAGATGGAAGGACGCCAGCTGATCATGGTCATCGCCCCGAAAAAGAAGAAGTAATCAACAGGGCACGGCAGGCCTTCTGATTATGTTTATCAACTGAATGCGGAGTATCCGAACATGCCAAAAATGAAAACCAAAAGTGGTGCTGCCAAGCGGTTTCTGAAAACTGCTAACGGCATCAAGCACAAGCACGCTTTCAAGAGCCACATCCTGACTAAAATGTCGACCAAGCGTAAGCGTCAACTGCGCGGTAGCAGCTTGCTGCATCCGTCTGACGTGGCAAAAGTCGAGCGCATGCTGCGCCTTCGTTAATTTAGTCAAGAATAGAGGAAGTAACTCATGGCTCGTGTAAAGCGTGGCGTCATTGCCCGTAAGCGTCACAAAAAAATTCTGAAACTTGCTAAAGGCTACTACGGCGCACGCTCCCGCGTATTCCGTGTTGCCAAGCAAGCGGTAATCAAGGCAGGCCAATACGCCTACCGTGACCGTCGTCAGAAAAAACGTCAGTTCCGCGCTCTGTGGATCGCTCGTATCAACGCTGGTGCTCGTGTTAACGGTCTGTCCTACAGCCGTTTCATCGCTGGCCTGAAAAAAGCGTCCATCGAGATCGACCGCAAGGTTCTGGCTGATCTGGCAGTGAACGAAAAAGCGGCGTTTGCTGCGATTGTCGAGAAAGCTAAAGCCACCTTGGCTTAAGTACCCCCGACAGTCACCCGGCCTCACCTCTGTGGGGCCAGGTGTTAAACGTCATAAATAGGGGAAGAGCCTACAAGCTCTTCCCCTATTTTGTATCTGGAGTCTGTACATGGAAAACCTGGATGCGCTGGTCTCTCAAGCACTAGAGGCTGTGCAAAGCGCTGAAGATATCAATGCCCTGGAGCAAATCCGGGTTCAATACCTTGGCAAGAAGGGCGAATTGACTCAGGTGATGAAGACCCTGGGGAATCTGCCGGCCGAAGAGCGTCCGCAAGTCGGTGCGCTGATCAACGTTGCCAAGGAACGTGTTACAGGCGTTCTCAATGCGCGCATGGCCCTGTTTGAAGAAGCCGAACTGGCTGCCAAACTGTCCGCCGAATCCATCGACGTGACATTGCCGGGCCGTGGCCAGACCTCTGGTGGTCTGCATCCGGTCACCCGGACTCTGGAGCGTGTCGAGCAGTTCTTCACCCGCATCGGCTACGGCATCGCCGAAGGCCCAGAGGTTGAAGACGACTATCACAACTTCGAAGCGCTCAACATCCCAGGCCATCACCCGGCCCGGTCGATGCATGACACCTTCTATTTCAATGCCAACATGTTGCTGCGCACCCATACCTCGCCGGTACAGGTCCGCACCATGGAATCGAAGCAGCCGCCGATCCGCATCGTCTGCCCTGGCCGCGTATATCGCAGCGACTCCGATATCACCCATTCGCCGATGTTCCACCAGGTCGAAGGCCTGCTGGTTGATCGCGATATCAATTTTGCCGATCTCAAAGGCACCATCGAAGAATTCCTGCGGGTGTTCTTCGAGAAAGAACTGGCCGTACGTTTCCGTCCTTCGTACTTCCCGTTCACCGAGCCATCCGCCGAAGTCGATATGGAATGCGTGATGTGCAGCGGTAAAGGCTGCCGCGTCTGCAAGCAGACCGGCTGGCTGGAAGTGATGGGCTGCGGCATGGTTCACCCGAACGTGCTGCGCATGTCCGGCATCGACCCGGAAGAATTCTCCGGCTTTGCCTTCGGCATGGGCGTCGAGCGTCTGGCCATGCTCCGTTACGGCGTGAACGACTTGCGTCTGTTCTTCGACAACGACTTGCGGTTCCTCGCGCAATTTCGCTAGTCGTAACGAATTCTTAGGAGAGCAGGATGAAATTCAGTGAACAATGGCTGCGTGGCTGGGTTAGCCCGCAGGTAGATCGCGACGAGCTGGTTGCCCGTCTGTCGATGGCCGGTCTTGAGGTCGATAGTGTTACTCCGGCCGCCGGTGTATTCAGTGGTGTCGTGGTGGGCGAGGTGCTGAGCACTGAGCAGCACCCGGACGCCGACAAGTTGCGTGTGTGCCAGGTCAGCAATGGCGCGGAAACCTTTCAGGTCGTGTGCGGAGCGCCAAATGTGCGCCCGGGCCTGAAGATTCCGTTCGCCATGATCGGCGCAGAACTGCCGGGCGACTTCAAGATCAAGAAAGCCAAGCTGCGCGGCGTCGAGTCCAACGGCATGCTGTGCTCGCAAGCCGAGTTGCAGGTCGGTGAAGGCAACGACGGTCTGATGGAGCTGCCGGCCGACGCGCCAGTAGGCGAAGACTTCCGTGTGTACCTGGATCTGGAAGACGCCAGCATCGAGGTCGACCTGACCCCGAACCGCGGCGATTGCCTGTCCCTGGCCGGTCTGGCCCGTGAAGTCGGCGCGCTGTACGCCGTGCCGGTAAGCCGCCCTGCGGTGGCTGCGGTTGCAGCGGTGCACGACGAAGTGCGTTCGGTTGAGGTGCTGGCGCCAGCCGCCTGTCCACGTTACTTGGGGCGGGTCATCCGCAACGTCGATCTGTCGAAGCCAACCCCGCTGTGGATGGTTGAGCGTCTGCGTCGCGCTGACGTACGCAGCATCGACGCTGCGGTCGACATCACCAACTACGTGATGCTCGAACTGGGTCAGCCGCTACACGCCTTCGATCTCGCCGAAATCAATGGCGGCATTCGTGTGCGCATGGCGGAAGAGGGTGAGAAGCTGGTGCTGCTCGACGGTCAGGAAGTCAGCCTGCGTAGCGATACGCTGGTGATCGCCGACCACACTCGTGCGCTGGCGATCGCTGGTGTCATGGGTGGCGAGCACAGCGGCGTTTCCGCAACCACGCGTGATGTGTTCCTCGAATCTGCGTTCTTCGATCAGATTGCAGTGGCTGGCAAGGCACGTTCCTACGGCCTGCACACCGACGCGTCGCATCGTTACGAGCGCGGGGTTGACTGGCAGCTGGCCCGTGAGGCCATGGAACGAGCCACTGGCCTGCTGCTGGAAATCACCGGCGGCGAAGCTGGCCCAATCATCGAGGCCGTCAGCGAGCAACATCTGCCGTCGATCGCGCCGATTACTCTGCGTGCCCAGCGCATCACTCAGATGCTCGGTATGGAGATGGATTCGGCACAGGTCGAGCGTCTGCTCAGCGCCCTGGGCCTGAACATTACCGCTGACGGAGAAGGGCAGTGGCGCGTCGAAGTGCCAAGCCATCGCTTCGATATCAGTCTCGAAGTCGACCTGATCGAAGAGCTGGCTCGTCTGTACGGCTACAATCGTCTGCCGGTTCGCTACCCCCAAGCGCGTCTTGCGCCACAAGCCAAGGCCGAAGCGCGTAGCGATCTGCCTGAGCTGCGCCGGTTGCTGGTCGCCCGTGGTTATCAGGAAGCGATCACCTACAGCTTCATCGATCCGAAGCAGTTCGAGCTGTTCAATCCAGGCGTCGAGCCGCTTTTGCTGGCCAATCCGATCTCCAACGACATGGCTGCCATGCGTTCGTCGCTGTGGCCAGGTCTGGTCAAGGCTCTGCAGCACAACCTCAACCGCCAGCAGGACCGTGTGCGTCTGTTCGAGAGCGGCCTGCGCTTCGTCGGTCAGCTTGAAGGCTTGAAGCAGGAGCCGATGCTATCCGGGGTTGTCTGCGGTAGCCGCTTGCCGGAAGGCTGGGCGCAGGGTCGCGATACCGTCGACTTCTTCGATGTGAAGGCCGATGTTGAAGCGGTACTGGGTTTCGCCGGTGCCCTGGACTCGTTCACCTTCGCACCGGGCAAACACCCGGCGCTGCATCCGGGTCAGACTGCGCGCATCGAGCGTGACGGTCGTGAAGTAGGCTTTATCGGTGCTATTCACCCTGAGCTGTCGAAAACACTGGGTCTGGATCGTCCGGTATTCGTCTTCGAGCTGGTTCTGGCGGAAGTGGCGCTCGGTAAAATGCCGAAATTCCACGAGTTGTCGCGCTTTCCTGAAGTGCGTCGTGACCTTGCACTGATCGCGCACAAAGACGTCGCGGCCTCGGCTGTGCTGGACGTAATCCGTGAAAATGCAGGCGAATGGCTCACAGAGCTCAGGCTGTTTGACGTGTATCAGGGTAAAGGTATTGATCCTGATAGAAAAAGCCTTGCAGTCGGCTTGACCTGGCAGCATCCATCGCGCACTCTTAATGACGATGAGGTGAATTCGACGACGCAAAATATCCTCACCTCGCTCGAACAAAGGTTGAACGCCACGTTAAGGAAGTGACGTATGGGGGCTTTGACGAAAGCTGAGATGGCGGAACGTCTGTATGAAGAGCTGGGCCTGAACAAGCGGGAAGCCAAGGAATTGGTTGAGCTGTTTTTCGAGGAAATCAGGCACGCTCTTGAAGACAACGAGCAGGTCAAATTGTCCGGTTTCGGCAATTTCGACCTTCGGGACAAACGCCAGCGGCCTGGCCGCAACCCGAAAACGGGGGAAGAAATCCCGATCACGGCTCGCCGTGTGGTCACCTTTCGTCCAGGGCAGAAGTTGAAGGCCCGAGTTGAGGCTTATGCTGGAACCAAGTCATAACGACGAACTACCCGTCATCCCGGGCAAACGCTACTTCACCATCGGTGAAGTCAGCGAGCTGTGCGCCGTAAAGCCACACGTACTGCGCTATTGGGAGCAGGAGTTTCCTCAGCTCAACCCCGTCAAACGCCGCGGAAACCGCCGGTATTATCAGCGCCAGGACGTGCTGATGATCCGGCAGATCCGCGCGCTCCTTTACGATCAGGGTTTCACCATCGGCGGCGCGCGTCTGCGCCTCTCCGGCGACGAAGCCAAAGACGACACCACCCAGTACAAACAGATGATTCGGCAGATGATTGCCGAACTGGAAGATGTGCTTGTGGTGCTCAAGAAATAAAAAGCTGCGTTTGAATACTTCCAGTTTTCAAAAGCTTGCGATATATTCTTGAGCGTTCTTCGAGATGAAGAACGAAATGCAACATCAGTCGGGGCGTAGCGCAGTCCGGTAGCGCACTAGCATGGGGTGCTAGGGGTCGAGTGTTCGAATCACTCCGTCCCGACCATATTTTTCAATGACTTAGGCCAATGTTCAAAGCATTGGCCTTTTTCATGTGCGTGAGATTTGCGAATGGAGTCGAGTCATGGATAAGGCGTTCAAACAGCCAATGTTTGTTGTTGGGCTGCCACTTGCAATTTGCGGCTTTGTTTTCGGCCTTAATGGTCTTCTCGTCAGCGGAACCTTTGCGTACGTCGCGCCGGGCCTATTGATACCTGGCTTGGCTTTCATGTTGATAGGTTGGCTGCAACGCAATAAATGATTTATCGGACACCCGGCCTCGTCGTTGCACGGGGCTTTTTTATGCCCGCTCGTCGAGCAGATCGCACTCTGAATCCGCGCGCCTTCTCTCAACAATAAGCGCAGCCCCTGCGCCACTGACGGGAGAGAATGATGATCGACGACAACAACGGCCCGGAAGCGCCATATCCGGGACCAGGCGAGCAAACACCTGACTCTGGCGAGGGTCATGACTCCGGTCTGGAGCAAGCTGACTCTGAGCCAAAGCAGGGTACCGACGAACGACCAGAGGACTGGAATCCGCCACCCGGAAATCCTGGCTCTGATCAAGATGCCCAGACAGGCCGGAATAACGGCGGCGCGAAATAGCCGCCATCAATCGATATCGACCCGGCCATCGCGCCGGGTTTTTATTGCCATCGAACATGCTACCAACGTAGCCGGGATGGATAGGGAGAAGGTCATCTAGGCGTCAGGGGCGAATGCGAGCGGCGCCGGCGGCTGGATGCTTCGATCCAGGCGCCGGCAACAAGCATGTTCACTCTACGATGCAAATCCAGCGGTGGTTGTATCGGTAAGGTGCGCGGGTGAAATGGACGTCTGAGACCATCTTCATGCCGCGCTCTTGAAGCGCTTCGGTCAGTTGTACGAGTGTCTCTGCCTGGATAGTCATTGCTGTCACCTCGTCAGATTTACTACGTTCATAATTCTTGACCGAGAGATCAGCCGGCTAATTCATTTTTTCTACGGAGATCATTGAGCCTGGGTAATCAGGGGCGCTGCACTTCACTTCGTGCCTGCGATCTCAGCCCACTCAAGCCCGAAGCGCCCCAAATACTTCCTCAGCCGATCAGCATCATTGGGCTGAGCCTTGGCCTGCCGGGAAACACCGAACAGCTGTCGACCGGCATCCGACAGACTATTTGCCTGTCGGCACACCTCAAGAACTGCCTTCAGTTGCAAACGGTCGAACAAGTCCATCTTCTCGCCATCTCCCGGCAACTCGTCTGACACCGCAGTGGGTTGCGCCAGGCCCCACGCATACCGCAATCGATCAATCTCATCGTCTACCTGCTCTTCATCGATGCGCCCGCTGTCGGCCAAAGTCGCCATCCGCGTGATCGATGCGGACAGTTCGCGAAAGTTGCCCAGCCAGGCTGCTTCGCGTGAGCTGGCGAAGTCCAGGTAGCGTCGGCGCGCTTCGAGATTGAAGCGCACCCGTTGCCCATGTTCGCGAGCGTGGCGTTCCAGTTCGAAGTCGATGTTCGGCTCGATATCTTCGCGGCGGCCGGCGAGGCCGGGCAGGTCGAACGTCCACAGGTTGATCCGAGCGTACAGGTCTTCGCGAAACATTCCCTCGGCGACTCGGCTGCGCAAGTCGCGGTGGGTGCCGGCGATGATCAGGAAATCACTCTCCACTTCCTTGTCCGAACCCAGCGGGAAGAAGCGTTTCTCTTCGATGGCCTTCAACAGCATTGCTTGTTCGTCTGCGCCAAGCTCGCCGATCTCGTCGAGAAACAACATTCCACCATTGGCAGCGCGCAGCAGGCCTTCGCGAGCGTTCTGTGCGCCGGTGAAGGCACCTTTGACGTGACCAAACAAGGCAGACATTGCGCCGTCGCCCCGCAGGGTGGCGCAATTGACTTCGACAAAGCGTCCCTGCATCTGATGGCGATTGCGTTTGAGTTCGTAGATGCGTCGGGCCAGGAAGGATTTGCCGGCGCCGGTCGGGCCAATCAGCAACATTGGTGCTCTGGAGCGCACCGCTACGCGCTCGATCTGCTCAATGGAGCGGTTAAATGCAGCGTTGCGCGTGGCGATACCGGACTTTAAAAACTCCAGGCCTTCGAGGCGCTTGCTGGCGAAGCGTGAGGCGATGCGATCATAGCGCGACAGGTCGAGATCGATCAGCGCATGGGTGCCGCAGGCGGGCTCGTTATCGCTGTTGCGCTTGGCGGGGGAGGTCTGGATCAGTCTGGCCGGCAGATAGCGCGCTTCGGTGAGCAGGAACCAGCAGATCTGCGCGACGTGGGTGCCGGTGGTGATGTGTACAAGGTAATCCTCGGTCTCAGTGTCGAAGCTGTAAGCAGTGGTGAAATCGTGCAGGGCGCCGTAGACCTCCTCGAAATCCCAGGGATCGCGCAGCGACATTGGATGCAGGCGCACTTCGGTGCCTGGAGATGTCTGCTGAATATCAACAGTAATGCGCTCCGCGAGGCTCACGTCGCGGGCATCGAGGCCGTGGATCAGTTCAAGTCGATGAATCGGCAGATCTGTTTGCTGGCACAGGCCTACTGTGGGGCGCCAGTGACTCCAGCGGTTGCCAGCTTTGTTGACGCGATCGAGGGTGGCTCCGATAAATCCGATGGCGACCGTGCGTTTGCTGGACATGCTTATCTCATAAGAGAAATGACGATATTCAATGATAATTTTCCAAGGCGTGTTTGTCTCTGATGGGTTTCAAGTCGCCAGTTACAATTCAGATAAACCGTTCAAAAACATAGAGTTAGAAAATATGTAGAGAGAAAGTCATGAGCTGGCACAGCGGCTGCACTGCTGATGGAAACGAACAGGACAACAAAACATGAAAGATCAGAGCTACCAGCTTCTAGAAGTCGCCAACGGCAAACCAATCAAACTGTGGACCGAAGGCGTCCCGGTTGAAAACGAAGCCCGCGCACAGTTGATGAACACGGCGAAAATGCCATTCATCTTCAAGCATCTGGCGGTGATGCCCGATGTGCACCTGGGCAAGGGATCAACCATCGGCAGCGTAATTCCAACGGTTGGCGCGATCATTCCGGCTGCCGTGGGCGTCGACATCGGTTGCGGCATGATCGCTGCGCGCACGTCGCTGACCGCCGCCGATTTGCCTGACAACCTGCACGGGTTGCGCAGTGCCATTGAACAGGCGGTTCCCCATGGCCGCAGTTTGAGTCGTTCGCGGCGAGACAAAGGCGCTTGGGACGAGATTCCGCAGCAAGCCGATCAGGCTTGGGCGGGCTTGCAGCCGCGCTTCAAATTGATCACCGACAAGCATCCGAAACTGGCCCACACCAACAACCGTGGGCACTTGGGAACTCTCGGTAGCGGCAACCACTTCATCGAAGTGTGCCTGGATGAAGCCAACCGGGTGTGGTTCATGTTGCACAGTGGTTCGCGTGGTGTCGGCAACGCCATCGGCAACCTGTTCATCCAGATGGCCCAGGCAGATATGCGTCAGCATATCGCCAACCTGCCTGACCGTGACCTGGCCTATTTCGAAGAAGGCAGCCGACATTTTGATGACTATGTGGAGGCGGTGGGCTGGGCGCAGGATTTCGCCAGACAGAACCGCGAACTGATGATGCGCGCGGTGATCCAGGCCACGCGGCAGATTATCCGCAAGCCGTTTGAAGTCGCGCTGGAGGCGGTCAACTGCCATCACAACTACGTGCAGAAGGAGCGGCATTTTGGTCATGACGTACTGATCACGCGCAAGGGCGCGGTGTCGGCGAAGAAAGATGAACTGGGGATTATTCCGGGCTCGATGGGCGCGAAGAGCTTCATTGTGCGTGGTCTCGGCAATGAAGAATCGTTCAGTTCCTGCAGCCACGGCGCCGGACGCACCATGAGCCGCACCAAGGCCAAGAGCACGTTCACTGTCGCCGATCAGATTCGTGCCACCGCCCACGTGGAGTGCCGCAAGGACGAAGCGGTCATCGACGAGATTCCGATGGCCTACAAGGACATCGACAAAGTCATGCACGCCCAGCGCGAGCTGGTGGAAGTGCTGCACACCTTGCGTCAAGTGGTGTGCGTCAAAGGATAAGGGACTGCAGTGCCGGTGAGAGCGCTTACCGATGGCATCGTGCGGCACTGCACTGGTTTATCGCGGGTGAACCGAGCCGCGAAGTACCAACATTACTCAGAACTCAGGAAGACTCGCGGCGGCTGGATCGGTACCTCAGGGACACTGGCGTGCTGTACGCGTAAGGAAGTGCAATGACACAGGATGTAATTGAACTGGACGGCGCGATCGGCGGCGGCCAGGTGTTACGCAGTGCGCTGAGCCTGTCGATGGTGACAGGCCGGGCGTTTCGCATTGGACAGATACGCGCCAGACGCAGCCGTCCGGGACTGTTGCGGCAGCATCTGACAGCCGTAATGGCGGCGGCGGAGGTTTGTGGTGCACGGATCTGCGGGGCGCATTTGGATTCGCAGGCCTTGAGCTTCGAACCGGGCGTAATCCGCGCAGGCGATTTCAAGTTCGCCATCGGCACGGCGGGCAGTTGCACGCTGGTTCTGCAGACGTTGCTGCCAGCCCTGATGCGGGCACCGCAGGCCAGTCGAGTGACGATCTCCGGTGGTACGCACAATCCGCTGGCGCCCCCGACTGATTTCCTCTCGCGCAGTTGGCTACCGCTGCTGCGGCGCATGGGCGGCGATGTCGAGCTGGACTTGCTGCGTCATGGATTTGCCCCGGCCGGCGGTGGTGAGATTGCAGTTCGAGTGCAGCCTTCGAGCCTGATGCGACTGGATCTGTGTGAGCGCGGCGA
Source organism: Pseudomonas sp. RIT-PI-o (assembly GCF_001297215.1). Taxonomy (NCBI): domain Bacteria; kingdom Pseudomonadati; phylum Pseudomonadota; class Gammaproteobacteria; order Pseudomonadales; family Pseudomonadaceae; genus Pseudomonas; species Pseudomonas sp. RIT-PI-o. Next base: position 175,305 of record NZ_LHPA01000023.1, read on the forward strand.
GGCGATTTCACGACAGGCTTTGGCGCTGACTGCCGGACTTGCGTCTACCGTTGCTCAGCGCGAACTCAATCATGTGGCCAAGCGTTTGAACTGGCCATCGGATGCGCTGCAACACGTTACAATTGATCCGGCACGCGGTCCGGGAAATGTGTTGTTGTTGGAATATGCTTTTGAGCACGTGACTGAAGTGTTCAGCGCGTTTGGCCGGGTGTCGTTGCGTGCCGAGAAGGTAGCCGATGCCGCGATCAATCAGGCAGCCGATTGGTTGCGCAGTGATGCCGCGGTCGCTGAACATCTCGCCGATCAGTTGTTGTTGCCAATGGCGCTGGCCGGCGGCGGATCGTTCACCACGCCGCGTATGACGGATCATCTGCGCAGCAACATTGAAGTCATCCAGCTGTTTTTGCCGGTGCGTATCGATTGCCAGGAGGAGGGCAGTGATCGCTTGCGCCTGGAGATTTTACCAACCGATTAGCAGCGTCCTGCAATCCTGAAGGCATTTGCAAACGTTGACCGAGAGCGCCGCTAGCCTTCAGCCATTAGCACATCCAACCTAATTGCCCCAGTTCCGGCTCGACTTTAAAGTCGTTTCGCTTGGCAGCTTATTGCCAGAATTTCTCCGGTATGAAAATCAAAAAGGTCGATCTGCAATGAACTCATCAAGGACTATCCCGGTTCTCGCTTTATTCGCAACATTGGCGCTCGCGGTCACTGGATGCCAGACCGTCAAGCCGGGAGAGAGCGATCTCAAGAATCGAGCACAGACCACCATCGGCAAACCCGTCATCAAGGTTTCCAACATTCGCAGCGACTTCAATACGACCTTCTACACCGCTCAAACCGAAGGTGGTGAATATACGTGCGAGCTGCCAAGCGGCCCGATGGTTGCTCTGGGCTCCATGGGCATGGGGCTGGGCGCTCAATGCACCAAGCAATGACGAAGCAGTTCTCTCAGAACTGAAATAAAAAGGCCAGTGTCGATGACATTGGCCTTTTCGTTTATCGAAGACTCTACTGAGCGGGTTTTTTCTCAAGATCTTCGGAGTCGCTCGACGTCGCCGCATCCTTTTCCGTCTCATGCGGCTCTGAGCCCGCGTTGGCGCCTGACGACTCTTCGCCTTTCTTGTTTGCCTTCTCATCATGATCGCGAGAGCTTTCTGCGTGATTGACGCCGGGCAGGGCGGTGGCAAGGGTGGCGGCGCCCGCTGTCGTTTCGGCTGCCCAGCCATGGAGCGGACCGATCAAGCACAGGCTGAAGAACGACAGGGCGAGAATTTTCTTATTCATCTCGTGGGCCTTCTACTCGGGGATGTACTGCTTTGGATAGGCCCGCCTGCCAAAGGTGCGCGGTAGTGGACGAGCGGCGATGCCTGTTTTGTGCTCTCCCTGATAAAAAATCTCTCGACAGCAGGCAAATTGCTGGCCCCCAGAGGTAATTCGCCCCGGCAAAATCGCCTTTTTTCAAAAGGTTAGGTTGGCTATATGCGGACGATTGTCATCACCGTTGCGACGCTTTCCCTGGCTTTGATCGCTTCGGGAGCGCAGGCAAGAGAGTTGAGCAAGGGACATCGCTTTGCCTGCACGTGGGGCTCGGACATTGCTGCCGGTGCGCAGCAATCCAAGCTGTCCGGCGTTTCGCTGTACGGCGCTCGCAAGCAATTGCAGGTTCGCCGATTTCAGCAGCCCTGGATGCGCATGACGGCAATGGGGATTACCGAGCAGACCTATAACAGCAGTTCGAAGCTCAAACCGGCAGCGGTCAAGCAGACCTATTATGAACAATGCGTGCGCCACGAATTGGCCCGGCGCTGATGCTGTTTTACCGAAGCCGTTTACATGATTCAGGAGTCGCGAGAACCCTTGCCCAGCGCCGGCCCCGCAATCCGCGGCAACGGTTTGGTCTGCATCAACGCATCCAGAGCCTTGCGATAACCCTGGCCACCCAGGGCCATGCTGTTGTTGTGCGTCGCCCCGGGCACCAGGAGCAGGCGTTTGGGCTGCTCAGCGGCATTGAACAATTGTTCGCTGAAGCGCGGCGGCACAAAGGCATCAGCCATGCCATGCACCACCAGCAGCGGCATGTGAATATCGGCAATCTTGTCGATGGAGTCGAATTTCTGCGACAGCAACCAGCGCACCGGTAGCGAGGTCTTCGCCACGGCGGCGGCCACATCGGCCAGCGAGGTGAAGGTCGATTCAATGACCAGCCCGCGCACCGGCAGAGGCGTGTGGTTGCGCGCGGCATTCTTCCCAAGCTCAGCCGCCAGATCGATCGCCACTGCGCCACCGAGGGAATGGCCGTAGATCAGGCGCTTGTTCGGATCGGGTTGCAGCAGCTGGAAGCGCTCCCAAGCTACGCGGGCATCTTCATAAACACTGCTTTCGGATGGTAAATCGCCCTTGCTCTGGCCGAACCCGCGATAGTCGATAGCCAACACCGAATAACCCGCCGCGCGCAGCTGTTCGATGCGAAACAATTGCCCGGTCAGGTTCCAGCGCACGCCATGCAAATAAAGGATTGCCGGGGCATTGGCACGTTCCGCCGGCCACCACCAGGCATGGATGTTCTGCCCGGCCTTGAAGCTTTTCGGTTGCAGATCGAGTTCCTGAACGCTGCCGGGCAGACCGCGATACCAGCCGGCGGTGCCGGGTTCGATGCGGAACAGCAGTTTGCGCTCAGTGTGTTCCAGTACGGCACAACTCGTCGGCACGCCAACGATCAGCGCAGCCATCAAGGCAAATACCAGACGGCGGCGTCGCAGACGAGTCAGGAAGGACAGGGACATTAATCGTTTCACCACGGCGCAGACAAAGAACGCTTTTTACCAGATGCCTCGGTCTGCGCGTGACTGTTTTTCGACCACCGTGCATGCGCAACGATTACAAGATGCTGCAATCGCTCACGCCACCTGCAGCACGATCTTGCCGATATGGTCGCCGCCCTCCATGCGGGCATGGGCCTTGGCCGCTTCAGCGAGCGGGTAAACCTTGTCGATGATCGGCAGGCAGCGCCCGGCGGCGAGGGCAGGCCACACCTGGTCGCGCAATTGATCGGCGATCGCGGCTTTCTCCGCAGCCGTGCGCGCGCGCAGCAGCGAACCGGTGACCACCGCGCGTTTGCCGAGGATGGCCAACAAATCAACGTCATTGGCGCGGGCGCCGCCGAGGAAGCCGAGCATTACCAGACGCCCGTCCATTGCCAAGGCACTGATGTTGCCGTTCAGATAGGAGCCACCCATGATGTCGAGGATCACGTTCACGCCCTGATCTGCCGTCCTCTCGGCAATGACCTTGGCGAAATCTTCTTCCCGATAGTTGATCGGTTGTCCGCCCAGCTGACTGATTGCCGCGCATTTTTCAGCGCTGCCAGCGGTAGCGAACGCCTCGATGCCGAATTCACGACAGAGCATCAGCGCGGTGGTTCCGATGCCGCTGGTTCCGCCGTGAATCAGCACGCGCTGGCCGGCCTTGGCACCGCCGAGGCCGAACAGGTTGGCCCATACGGTGAAAAAGGTTTCCGGAATCGCGGCGGCCTGGACCCAATCGATTCCGTCCGGCACGGGAAGCGTTTGCCCGGCTGGAACCGCGCAATATTCGGCGTAGCCGCCGCCATTGGTCAGCGCGCAGACGCGATCGCCGACTGCGAACCGCGTTACTCCCGCCCCCAGTGCAACCACTTTGCCAGCCACTTCCAGGCCGGGAATCGGGTCCATGCCGGGTTTCATCGGATACTTGCCGGCACGCTGCAGGGCGTCCGGGCGATTGATACCGGCGGCGTGAACGCGGATCAGCACTTGGCCTTCGGCAACGGTTGGCAGAGGCACGCGCCTGGCTTGCAATACGTCAGGGCCGCCTGGTTCAGTGATTTCGATACGGGTCATTTCATTGGGCAGTGACATGTCGATTCCTGTGAAAAAGGTCGTGTAGATGGGAGCGCCGGCAGTGGGCAATGATTCCCTTCAGTTCGCCGCGCAACGGGTTTCAGTCGCAGCGGGCAGCCAGCGCATGGCTTGCTCCAGCAGCAGAGCCACTGCTATTGCGCCTGCTGCGATCACAAACAGCAGCGTGTGCTGCCCACCCGAAGCGTTGAACAGTGCGGAGTAGGCAAACCCGGCCAGCGCCTGAAAGGTGGCGAACGACACGGTGGCGCGGCTCCAGGCAATCTGCTGGCGGTGATGGGATGGCACCAGTTCATGCACCCGGGCCAAGGCCAGCGGCACAATGCCCGGCGGGAACGAGCCGAGAATCACCGCCAGTAAAGCCAGTGCCAGAAACGAATGAAAGACGGCCAGCAAACCGAGGGCAATGGCTTGCACTACGAGCACCACGCGAATGCCAGTGCGTGCGCCAAGCTGGTCGGCCAGAAAACCGTAAGTCACTGGCCCGACAATCGCCCCCAGCCCATACATGACCCAGACCATTGCGCCGGTATGTGCCCCCGCGCCCAGTCCGCGAGCCACATAATCCACCAGAAACCCCATGGCGGGCACGAGGCCGGCCGCCATGAACGCGTATTGAGCGAACAACAGGTACACGCCCGGCGGTGTCGGCTCATCAGCCGACGTTGCGTGCGCAGCCACAGGATGCGCGGTATCCGCAGGCCAGCCGAACCAGCTCAACGCGGTCAGCAACAGCGCCAGCGCGCCCAGTCCCAGCCAGGTGGCCTGCAAGCCGAGGCTCAGCAGCGGCGGCACGAGGGTTCCCGAGCCGGCAATCCCGAGGCCGATGCCAAGGAAGATTGCGCCACTGGCCAAACCTCTGCGCGCCGCCGGAACGTGGGGCAGCACGGTTGCCGCCACCAGCACCATGATCGCGCCACCGGCAATGCCGGACAGCAAACGCCAGCCGAAGAACCAGCTCACCGACAGCGGATAAGCACAGGCAAAAAATGCTCCCGTGACCGCCAGCATCATCAAGCGCAAGGCATTGCGATTACCCAAACGATGAGCCATGGGCCGCCCGAGCAGGGCGCCGATCAAGTAGCCGACCAGATTGGCCGCGCCGAGGTAGACGACATCGTTGGCCGAAAACCACTGCGCCTGAATCAGCGAAGGGATCAGTGGCGTGTAAGCGAAACGCGCCAGGCCAATGCTGACCAGACTGGCGCAAAGTCCGGCGAAGATCGGCAGCCAGATGCCGGAAGAGTTTGCAGTACGCATGATAGCGATCTCATCAGAGGTGTATGGCGCTCAGCTTATCGGCTATCGTTGCTGCGTATACGCAGCGATTAAGCGGCAGAGTGATGCAAAAATGCTTCTAGGAGAGCCGGCATGAATTGGGATGATGCGCGAGTATTTCTGGCGGTCTGCAGGGAGTCGACTTTGCGCGGTGCGGCGCGTGTTCTGGGCGTTGACCAAGCCACTGTTGGACGGCGCATCACCGCGCTGGAAAAGTCTTTGAGCGCGACGCTGTTCCTGCGCACGTCTGACGGCTATGCGTTGACGGCCGTAGGTGAAGCTGCACTCAAAAGCGTGGAAAAAATGGAGCATTCGGCACTGGAACTGGAGCGGCACATCCACGGGCTGGATGACCGGCTGACCGGTAATGTACGGATCAGCACCACTGACTCGCTGGCCATCGACTTCATCATCCCGGCGATGGCACGCCTGCATGGTCAGCATCCGGATGTGCAGATCCAGCTGGATGCGTCGACGCAGATTCTCAGTCTGGCCAAGCGCGAGGCGGATATCGCGGTGCGCAATACCCGGCCGGATAACCCGGATCTCATCGCCCGGCGAATCGCCCGTTGGCCTGTAGGACTTTTCGCTGCGCAGGCCTATGTTGATCGCAACGGCGAACCGCAGCCGGGCAGAGCTTTCGAAGGCCATGATCTGGTGGTCTATCAGCCTTATTTGCAGAGCAAAAAAGACCTCACGCTGGTCTCCGAGCCGTTAGGCCGAGGGCGCATTGTTGCCACGCTCAGTTCCAGCCTTTTGGTGCGTCGCTCCCTTGCTGCCGGCCTCGGCGTAGGGGAGATCCCGGTGTACATGGGCGAGTGCGACGGCCTGGTCAGACTCTGGCCGGAGCGGACCCGGCCGTTGCCGTATGAAGTGTGGCTGGTCACCCACGCCGACCTCCGTCACACCGCGCGGGTACGTGCGGTCATCGAGCAAATCGTTGAGGCTTTTGCGCTGGAAAACCAATAGTGGATTCAGGGTTTTGCCGAGGCTACAACGTCTGACGAAACAGCCTACGTCCGAGGCAGAATGGGCCGGCTTGTCGTCGCCAGTGATGAATTCTATTGTGACTGCAGTTCGATGCAGACCTCAGGCCTGCATCGAAACGAAGCGCCAGGGAAGGCCTCGGTAGCCACACAAAGGTGTCGAATTGAAAATCAGGGAAGTGAATCAATATGCAGGGGACAAATCGGACGCAGGTCGGGATAGGCAAATCATGAGCACCTTAAGCCGCGAAGAATTCGATGCCAGGATAGAAACCATCGAGACGAGAATGGACGGTCGCGTAGCAGAAATGCGCGCCGACATTCGCGGGTTCCTCGCTGCTCAGGCAGAGCAGAACAAGGTCTATCTTGAACGGGACAGGGCCCTACAGGAACGGGACAAGCGTTATGACCTGATGTGGATGGGCGTGCAGAAAATTGCCGACGAATCGCGGGAAGCGATCAGGCAGGCATCAACGGTAAAGGCCAACTATTGGGCTGCCACCACCGTGCATTTCCTCGGCGTGGCTTCGTTGCTGGTAGGCGCGCATTTCGCCAATCAGGCGGCGGTGTTGACCACAATACAAACCACGCTGGCGGCGATTCAGATTGGCAAGGAGGTGTCCGTCCCCCAACCAGTCGCACGACCCACAACGGTGCCGCCGCAATGAAAAACGGCCTTCATTGGAAGGCCGTTCTGCATCGCGCCAAATCATGGCATTTCAGGCAACTCCTGTGGGCGCAGGTCGAACACCAGCACTTCGGCATCGACACCGTTGCTCAACGTAAGCAGCTGTTCTTCACGAACCCGCACACCGTCGCCTTCCTGCAGGGACTGGCCGTTGAGTTCGACGCTGCCACGCGCAACGTGCACGTAGGCGTAACGATTGGCGGGCAATTTCAGCGTGGCACTTTCCTTGCCGTCGAATAACCCGGCATAGACCCGCGCATCCTGGCGGACCTTCAGAGAGCCGTTGTTACCGTCCGGCGAGATGATCAGTTGCAGGCGACCGCGTTTTTTCTCCGCGCTGAAGTGCTCCTGCTGATAGCGCGGTTTGGCGCCACTGACATCCGGCACGATCCATATTTGCAAAAAGTGTACGGGCTTGGCGGCTGAGTGGTTGAACTCACTGTGCGCCACGCCACTGCCAGCACTCATCAATTGCACATCGCCGGGGCGGATCACCGAGCCAGTACCGAGGGTGTCCTTGTGTTCCAGCGCGCCTTCGAGCACATAGGAAAAGATTTCCATGTCGCGGTGCGGATGCTGGCCAAAACCTTTGCCGGCGGCGACCCGGTCATCGTTGATCACCAGCAGGTCGGAAAACCCCTGTTCACGCGGGTTGCGGTAACTGGCGAAAGAGAAGGTGTGAAATGACTTCAACCAGCCGTGATTGGCGAGGCCGCGATCGGAGGCTTTGCGAAGAGTCAGCATGATGAAATCTCCTGGCGGGACGTGAATTCGTCCGAGTGAGGAGAAGGTTACTGGTTACCGGACAAGGCAATAAGTAGATGGAAATTGAAAGACTGTCCGGCTCAGGTTGACAGTTTTGCGTTATGGTTCACCCATTCGTGTGCGCTGATTACGCCTGAGTTGGCCATAATGCCCGGGTTGCAGCGTGCGTATTTACCCCTGAAATGTGTGATGCCTCCCATGAAAACCGTGGCAATGGTGCTGTTTCCTGACTTTCTGATGCTCGACATGGCCGGGCCGCTGGAAGTGTTTTCCGTCGCCAACCGTTATTTGAAACCGGATTTGCATTATCAACTGACGACGTTAGGCACGGAGCGCGGGTTGCTGAGGGCGTCCAATGGCGTGCAGGTTCAGGCTGATTTGCACATCGACCAAGCCGCCGAGCGCTATGACCTGCTATTGGTGCCCGGCGGACCCGGCGCTTACAACCAGAGATTTCCGGAGCTGTTCACCTGGTTGAAAAACGCCGTGCCGCGCGCCGAACGCTATGGTTCGATTTGCACTGGCGCATTCATCCTCGGTCATGCCTGTCTGCTGGACGGTTATCGCGTCACCACGCACTGGAATTACACCGAGCGGCTGATCAAGGCCTTTCCGAAAACCACGGTGACCACCGATCAGATCTACGTCGAGGATCGTAACCTCATCACTTCGGGAGGCGTTACCGCCGGCATCGACCTGGCACTGGCGGTGGTTGCCCGGGATCACGGCAAGAAAATCGCCCAGGACGTGGCCAAGGGCTTGTTGGTGGTCATGAAGCGCCAAGGCGGACAAGCGCAGTTCAGCCCTTTGATGGCGGCAGTCTCTCCGCAAGAGACGCCCATCACCCGCGCGCAGAATTACGTGCTTGAACACCTGGAAGAAGCTTTCACCGTCGAGCGCATGGCCGGTTTGGCGAACATGAGCGCACGCCACTTCGCGCGTCTGTTTACTCGTGACGTCAACATGACGCCGATGGAATTCCTGCAGAACGCCCGCATTGACTGCGCGCGAAACCTGTTGGAGACCAGCGATCTGCCCCTCAAAACCATTGCCTATAAAAGTGGCTTCGGCAGTGTCCGGCACATGCGCTCGCTGTTCGCCGAAAAGCTCGGTCTTACACCGTTACAATACCGGGAACAGTTCAGCTAGAGCGGTTCTGTCCGTCTGGCGCAGCCGGATGTCCGTACTGTGTCGGCTGTGGCGGTTGTATCGTCACGCAAGGGTGCCAAGATGTCTGGCATGAATAATCACAACGACACAAACCACGGTTCGGTGCTGCGTTTTGGCCCCTACGCCTTTCATGTGCGCCAGCGTCTGGTCCTTGAAGGAGAGCAGCCGCTGCGCATGGGCGGGCGCGCCCTGGACATTCTGCAGGTGCTGCTAGATAACGCGGGCGAGGTGGTCAGCAAAGAGCAATTGATTGCTCAAGTGTGGCCGACGTCGATCGTCGAAGAGATCAATCTTCGGGTGCACATTGCTGCGTTGCGGCGCGCACTGCGCGACGGCACCAACGGGCAGCGTTACATCGTTCACGTGGCGCAATGCGGCTACAGTTTTGTCGCCCCGGTGCAGCGGCACACAAGTGATGCGCTGCCCACGCCCGTCGCCGCGCTCACGCCTGTGCATAATCTTCCAGCACGACTGACGCCAGTCAGTGGGCGCGATGCCTTGGTCGGTAGTCTGGTTCGACAAATGCCGGTGTGCCGATTGATGACAATTACCGGTGCGCCGGGAGTCGGCAAAACCACTGTGGCATTGCGCGTGGCGGAATTGCTGCTGCAGTACTTTCGCGATGGCGCCTGGTGGGTCGACCTCGCCGGCGTCGAAGATGACATTCCATTGCTCGAGCACCTGTTGCGCACCCTGAACACGGACTTTTTCACCCTGACCGGCCGGCACGCCTTGTTGATACTGGATAACTGCGACCACCAGCACGACAGCTGCGCGGCTCTGGTAGAAACCCTGTTGCATACTGCGCCCCGCCTGTCGATTCTGGTCAGCGCCCGCGAAGCCTTGCACGTCGCTCAGGAGACCGTGCATTACGTCCCGCTGTTGGCGATTCCCAAGCGCTCGGCATTGAACACCGTCGAAGAAGCCATGGGCTATCCGGCGGTGCAGTTGTTTGTCAATCGCGCGCGGGCGCGGCAGCATGGCTTCACTTTGCGTGAACAGGATTTGCCAGGCGTGCGCGAGATCTGCCGTCAACTGGACGGTCTGCCGCTGGCGATCGAACTTGCGGCGGCGCAGATCGATGCGTTGGGCTTGATCGGCTTACAGGCCCAGGTTGAAAACGGTCTGCAGTTGCTTGGCCAAGGCCGGCGCACCGCGGAACCGCGCCATCAGTCGATGGCTGCTGCTATCGATTGGAGCTATCAATGCCTGACAGAAATGGAGCAGCAAGTGCTGCTGCGTCTGTCGGTGTTCAGCACGGGCTTTACTCTGGAGGCCGCACTGAGCGTGATCAGCAGCGTGGATCTGGCCGGTTCCAGGCTGAGCGCGATAATCGAAGGGTTGGCACGCAAATCGTTGCTGATCCAGCAACCGATCCATGCAACGGTCCGCTATTGGATGCTCAACACCGTGCGTCGCTATGCTCGTGATCAATTCGAGCGCAGCGACGACAAGCTCGAACTGGACCATCGCCATGCGCGCTATCTCAGCCGAACGCGCAATGCGTCAGGCCGGGCACTGGTCGCGCAGGCGGTCGAGTAGCCGGCGTACTTTGCACAAGTCCGGAGTGGCGTAGCCTTCGGTGAAGCGCTGGTAGATCGGGTTAAGCAGATCCAGGGCATCGCGGTAGCGCGACTGGCGGTGCCATAACTCTGCGAGGTCCGTGGCGCTGCGCAGTTCCCAGGCCAGCGCGCCTTGGCTTCTGGCGATGGTCAAGGCTTGTTGCAGGGTTTGTTCGGCTTCTTGGGTTTCAGCGGTTAGAGAGAGGGCCGATTCGCGAGCCCGCTCGCGAAGGGGCTTCTCTGAGCCCATCAACAATGCCGCCGCGCGCGCGCGCAATATCTCTGCCGCACTCCAACCCGCATCGCCATTGCGCGCTCGCTCAATCAATGCGTCATCCACGAAACGTTCATCCAGCGTAACCATCACCTCCCGGATCAGCCCGCTGCTTTGCGCTGACACGGGCGCGGCATTGTCAGGATCAATGACCTGCGCGTAATGCCGGCCCCAATTATTGAACAGCAACACCGAATGTTTCTGCGACTGCTCCAGCAGCAGCTGCAGCAGCGCGCGGGCGCTTTCGCGGTCGCCGTTGTAATGAGCGATCAGGCAACTGGCCAGTGCCAGGGTGTAGCAGATCGAGGTGCCGTGGTTGATCTGCACGGCGATGTCCAGCGCCTGCCGTGCGGCGCGCCATGCCTGTTCGGGCAGACCTTGCAGCCACAGCACCCGTGCCAGCACCGTCAACGAGGCTACGCTCTGGTCGTACTGCACGCCAAAACCATGAGTGAAACGATTGAGATGGCCGCTGTGGGCCATGCGTTGCAGCACTTGCTCGGCATGCGCGCGCGCCTGCGGTTGGTCGCCGGCATAATGCAGGGCCAGCACGCGCAAGCGATGTGTGCTCAGCGAGAGCAGTGGCTCGCCGTGCACGCCGATGCGGTCGAATTGCTCACTCTGGGCCAACGCCATGCGGTAATGCCCGCAACTCAGATTGACCGCCATGTGCCCCGATATCGCACGCAACTGACCAGCCAGATCGCCCTGTTCTTCGGCCAATTGGCAGGCATCGATGAAGGCCTGGATGGTTTGTGGCGTACCGCCCCAGGTGTGATAGCTGGCGCTGCCGAGCGCCAGTTTCAAGGCGATTTGCAGGCGAGGGCAGGGCGCGGTCGTTTCCTCAAGCAGGCTTAGTGCGCGGCGCACATAGCGGCTGTAATCGCGCAGCAGCGACAGTTCCTGCCACAACGGCGCCGAAGCGGCTGCCAGTTGAACGCCCAGCTCATCCGGTCCCGGCCCATTGAGGCTCCAGTCCAGCGCCGCACGCAAATCTTCCAGACCCCGGGCATAGCGCTCCAGCCACAGCACGGTCGGGGTGTTGTCCCAATCCGCTTGTGCCTGCTGCATCAAGGTCAGGCAACGCTCGGCGTGGCGTCGGCGGGTTGCACTGAGCTCATCGGCTTGTTCGAGTTTTTCCAGTGCATAGTGGCGGGTGGTGTCGAGCAAGCGGTAGAAAACATCTTCGTCGCCCACTTCGACGCTAAGCAGGGATTTGGCCACCAATTGCGTGATTGCGTTGAATACTGCGCCGGGATCGATCTGTTGGCCGATGACCACTGCCGCCGCCGAGGCGAGAGTGAAGCTGCCGCGGAAAATGCCCAGACGGCGCAGACAGGTTTGCTCACAGACGTTGAGCAGGTTGAAACTCCAGTCCATTGTTGCGTGCAGGGTCAGGTGGCGCTCGGCGCTGCTGTGGTGGCTGGCTGAGAGCGGCGGCAAACCCTCGCGCAACTGTTTGAGCAATCCATCCATGCCCAATTCGCTGACCTGCGCGGCGGCGAGTTCCAGTGCCAGCGGAATACCGTCCAGGCGCTGGCAGATCTCGATCGCTTGCGGCAGCTCGGCGTGGCTCAGTTGAAAGCTTTCCCGCGCCGCCGTGGCGCGTTCGACAAACAATTGCAGCGCAGCAAAGCCCAGCGCCTGGACCGGCTCCATCGCGGTCGACATGGACGGGCATTCGAGTGATTCCAGACGCTGCACGAACTCGCCCTCGGCACGCAGGCTCTCGCGGCTGGTCGCGAGGATATGCACCCTGGGCGCGCCACGCAGAATCTGCTCGCTGAGCGATGCGACCGCATCGATCAGGTGCTCGCAGTTGTCGATCACCAGCAGCATCTGCCGTTCACGCAGGCCATCGACCAGGCAAGCCTGCGCATCGCCTTCAGGCGCAGACAGATCGAGCAGCGTCGCCAGATGCGAGCCGATCAGCGCGGGATCGGCGATGGGCGCCAGATCTACCAGGCGGATGCCGTCGCGATACTGGCCGATCAATTGTTCGGCGACACGCAGGGCGACGGTGGTCTTGCCAATGCCGCCGGGGCCGACCAGGGTGATGCAGCGTCGGCGCGGCAGTTGCGCAATCAAATGATCGACCACGGGCTGGCGGCCGATCATTCGCGTGCGACGCAGCGGCAGGTTGTGCCTGGCGACGGGCATTGCAGGCTTTTGTTCGATGCTGTCGAGCACAATCGGTGCGACAAAGCTGTAGCCGCGCTGCGCCACGGTGACGATGTAGCGCTGCCCGTTCTGCCCGTCGCCCAGCGCCTTGCGCAGCGCCGCCATGTGCACGCGCAGGTTGATGTCTTCAACGACACTGTCTGGCCAGACGCCAGCCATCAGTTGCTGTTTGCTCACCACTTCGCCGGCGTGGGCCAGCAAAATCAGGAGGATGTCCATCGCCCGCCGTCCCAGGCGCAAAGGCTGTTGGCCTTCAATCAGCAGTCGTTGCCCGGGATGAATCCGATAGGGGCCAAACGCAATGGCCTGATTCGGGGAAAAGCTCAACAGCGCGCTCCTGCGGTAATGCGGCGAACAGGGCGAACCAGTGCCTGGCGCGTGCGCAGGCCGTCTGATCCGGGGTGTCCGGGCATAATCCTCAGGTTTGAGCATCAGTGCAACGGGTGGCGTAACGGCAGCAGTCAAAACACCGCAGGCTGCGCTGCGTTGTTTTTCGGTTTGCCCATGACTCGACAGCGCCAGGCGAACGGATTGATCCCCTCGCTGCGGGTGAACATGTGGCAGAAGTGTGCCTGATCGCAGAACCCGCATTCCAGGCTGATCTGCGTCAGGCTGAGGTCGGTGTGCTGGATCAGCAGCTTGGCCCGGGCCAGACGCTGGGCGCGAATCCAGTCCTGTGGCGACAGGCCGGTGCTGCACTTGAACGCGCGGGAGAAATGACTGCGTGACAGCGAACAGGCGCGGGCCAGTTCAGCCACTTCCAGGCTTTCGCCCAAGCGATCGAGAATCAACTGTTTGATCTGGCGTTCGCGCTGTGGACTGAGTCCGCCAGTCGCGTTTTTACGCGGTTCGCAGGCAGGGGCGAGGGCGACGGTTTGCTGTGGATAAGCCATGGCCTAGGTCCGTGTCGGTGGGGAAGGCACGGTCGGCGCATTCCCTCAGGTCAAAAAAGCAACGCTGCGCAGAGGACTTCATTGTTGGGTGAGGGCGTAAGCCTGACGAGTTAATCGTTGTTAATTTCATGGCTCGGGCTGGAACTCAGCACATCCTTGCAAGTCAGCGCCTGGCACTTTGCGCGACGATGTCGATAAAGCGCGGCCGCCGTCGGCCCGGTTCAAGGGGAATGCAATGAAAGTCTTGGTGAAAGCAGCGACGACCGTGGCGGTCATGCTGGCGATGTCCGGCGCGATGGCGCAGGCGCCGCAGGTGGGCACTCAAGCGCCGGGTTACTTCCGGCTGGCCGTGGGCGATTACGAAGTCACCGCGCTGTTCGACGGTTACAACGATTTGTCGCCGAAGTTGTTGCAGGGCATGAGCCAGAGCCAGATTCGCGCGCTCCTCGCCCGCCGTTCGATTGAAACCCCAGGGGTGCAGACGGCGTTCAATGCGTTCCTGGTCAACACCGGCAGACAGCTGATTCTGGTGGATACCGGCGCCGGGCAGTGCATCGGCGCCACCGCCGGGCAGCTTTCGGCCAACATGCAGGCCGCCGGCTACAAGCCTGAGCAGGTCGACACGATTCTCTTGACGCACCTGCACCTCGATCACGTCTGTGGTCTGGTCGATGCAGAGAAAAAACCGCTGTTCGCCAACGCCACCGTGTATGCGGCCAAGGCCGAGGCCGACTACTGGCTCGATCCGGCAGCGCTGGCCAAGGCCCCGGCAGGCGCCAAAGAGTTTTTCAAAATTGCCCAGGACTCCACCGCGCCCTATGTTGCAGCCGGTCGCTTCAAGACTTTCGCCCCCGGGCAGTCGCCGTTGCCAGGCTTGGTCGAAGCCACCCTCGAAGCCGGGCACACGCCGGGCAGCACGACGTACCGCTTCACCTCGCAGCAGCAGAGCATCGTGTTCATGGGCGATCTGGTGCACAACCTGGCGGTGCAGTTTTTGCACCCGGAAGTGTCGATCGGTTTTGACGTCAACAGTCAGCAAGCGATCAGCAGTCGTCAGGCCGTGTTCAGTGCCGCGGCAGCAAGCAAGACCTGGGTGACCGCAGCACATCTGCCGTTTCCGGGCATCGGCCACATCACCGCCGAGGGCAAACATTTCCAGTGGGTACCGGTGGAGTACGGCCCGTACAAACGCGCGGCGAAAGTGCCATTGATCGAGTAAAGTGCCCAGCGCCAGTGGCAAAAAGCGTCTGACACCGATAAGGAAACCACGCCCATGAACCGTAACGATCTGCGCCGCGTCGACATGAACCTGCTGGTGATTTTCGAAGCGCTGATGTTCGAAAAGAACCTGACCCGCGTTGCCGAAAAACTGTTCATGGGCCAGCCCGCGGTCAGTGCGGCGCTGGGGCGCTTGCGCGATCTGTTCGACGACCCGTTGCTGCTGCGCAACGGTCGCGGCATGGAGCCGACGGCGCGGGCGCTGGCGATCCTCAAGGAGCTGCAACCGGCGATGGACGTGATTTCCGGTGCGGTCAGCCGCGCCAAGGAATTCGAACCGGCGAGCAGTTGCGACGTGTTCCGCATCGGTCTGTCGGACGACGCCGAGTTCGGTCTGTTTCCACCGCTGTTGCGCCAGCTCCAGCAGGAGGCGCCGGGAATCGTCGTGGTGGTGCGCCGCGCCAACTATCTGTTGATGCCGGCGTTGTTGGCTTCGGGGGAAATCTCCGTGGGTGTCAGCTACACCACGGATCTGCCCGCCAACGCCAAGCGCAAGAAGCTGCGCGACATCCCCTGCAAAGTGCTGCGCGGCGATGATCGTCCGGGGCCGCTGACGCTGGACGAATATTGCGAGCGTCCGCACGCGATGGTGTCGTTCTCGGGTGACCTGAGCGGCAATATCGACCTCGATCTGGCGAAGATCGGCCGCTGCCGCCGGGTGGTTCTCGGTGTGCCGCAATTCAGTGGCTTGCGTGCCTTGCTCGCCGGTACCGAGATGATCGCCACCGTGCCGGATTACGCGGCCTGTGCACTGGTCGAAGGCTGCGCCCTGCGTGCCGAAGATCCGCCATTCCCGATTGATGCCGCGCAGTTGTCGATGGCGTGGAGCGGGGTGCACGACAACGACCCGGCGGAGAAGTGGCTACGCTCGCGCATCAGCCAGTTCATGGCGGCACCGCTGGACATACCGTCACCTTGAGCCCTCCGTTCGTCGGAAACTGCTCTGCACCTGTCAGATGTGACAGGTGACGATTTACTGTTTCTGGCTGTTAATCACTCCGTCGCCTAATCCCTCGGCAGGAGTGTTTTGTCATGCTTTTGAAACTCAAGAAACACGTCGCAACGCTGGCACTTCCTGAGCCGGATATCACCGGTCGCATGCTTCCCATCCTTCCCTCGGGAGAGTGGGGGATCAATCGGGCCGCGGCGCAAGGGGTCTATCCGGACGATGGATTGCAGGTCTACCTCAGCCCATGGACGACCAAGAATAAAGGCGACCTGGTGGTGCTCAGGAAAGGCTCTGTCGAGGTGGATCGGTACATCATTCGTGATCAATCAGAATCTGATCAGCGTGCGACCCTGTTCGTTGCTCCACGGCATCTTGCTTCGGGATCCCATGAAATCGACTATTGGGTAAAGCGTTTAGGCCTGGATCCCGCCGAGACGTATGCGCCGCCATTGAAAATATTCGTCAAGCTGGAAATTCCCGGCGGACAGGATACGGAGGAGGGGCCGGGGCATTCCAATCTATACATGTTCATCCCGCCGGAGTTCGTCTCTGGTGGAGTTGACAGCGAGAACGCTCCGCCGAAGGAGGATCCGGATGATCCGGATCCGACAGTAGGTTTGCCTATCGTCATTCGAAACGCATCCGGTAGCGGCGAACCCTATCCTGGTATTGCCGTGGGCGATCAAGCTGAGCTCAGTTGGGGGGGCATGCTGATCTTGTCCGACCCGGTGACGGCGGAGCAAATCAGTGATCCGGTGAAGAATCCGATCACTGTTTACGTCAAGCGGGCAGTTATAGAAAAGGCAGGTGATACCGATGAGGTGGGCCTGGCCGTGAGCTTTCGCGTGCGGGATATCGTCCACAATTATTCGGAGGACTGGTGTAGAGAAACCCGGATCAGGGTTTCGCTCAACACCAATCGGCTGGTTGCCCCTATTGCCAAGGATGCGCTCAACAATGTCCTGGACCTTGACCGGTTGGGTGATAAAAACGTCGTTGTTCAGGTCTGGGCAACTTCGAGCGAATTCAAACATCAGGACTGGATTGAAGTAAAAGTCAGCGGTACCACAGTGGACAGTCAAACCGTCACGTTCACTGCGCCCAGGCAGGAGGTCGACAATCTTCCCCACACCTATGAATTCGATTTCGAAAATGCCGATCTGCGCAGGCTTGTCGGAACCCAGGTGATTTTTTCTTATGAGGTCAAGCGTGAAGGAACTTCCGATCTGCAATCCAAAGGTCAGTTCGTGCAAGTCAACGGTGAGGCCACGCGCCTGGATGCCCCTGTTGCTGAGGATGAAAACCAGGGTGCCATTGAACCTGACCTGGCATATACCCGGGTTCTGATTCGCTCTGATTCGCTGTTCAACTATGGCGATGCGTTTGAACTGGTGTGGTTCGGTAAACGTTCGGAAGGCAGCGTCTATGTCCCGGAATTCGAAAGGTATATACCGAGCCGGGAGGAAATCGCCGACCCGATCGGTTTTTTCCTCACTGTCGAAGGCTTGCACTTGAAGTCCATTGAGGGCGGAACACTGGTGTTGTCATATGTCCATCTGAGTGTGGATGGGAACGGCGCCATTGTCAGGCGTGTGTCACGTCCCGCGGCAACGCTGAGCGTGGGCGAGCCAAAATTCGAGTTGGTTAAACCGATCGTGCTCGGAGAAAGCAATGGCTCACTGGAGCCTGCTGATTTACCCAACGGCGTTGGTCAGCTGACTGTTCCCAAACCCATCGTCACACCGACGAAACGCGGCGATAAGGTGACTTACAAATGGGATGGGGAACAATCAGGCAAGACCGGCGACTCCATCGACATTACTGCGCTCAACGAGAACAGCGACGTGCCATTCCGGCTCAGCGACAAGTTTGTGGCCGAGCATATCGAGCCCAATCGCGGTGCCACGATCACGGCCAGTTACGAAATCTGGCGCAAAGAAACTGACACGATCAGTTATTCCAACCCCCTCGTGTTCTCCGTCGGCGAGTCCACGCAATTGCTGGATCCGGCCCGCGTTGTGCAGGCGGCCGATGACATACTCGATCCGGCCAATACTCCAGACGGAGCGACAGTCGAGATACCGGCCAATGATCCCGAGAATGCCGGCGATCACTTCTATATGACCTGGACATCATCGGATGGAGTGGTCAATCACACCGATGACAAAGCGGTCAGTGGCAACAACAAGGGCAAGCCGATCGAGTTCACTGTTGACCTGTCCGTTGTGCAGGCCAGCTTGAACAAAAAAGTGACTATCGATTATCGGGTCGAGTTGTTTGACGGCGGCGAGGCCGACGGCAAACCTTATGACTTCAACGTGCAAGCGCAAGAGATCCGGCTACCGGTTGCCACCTTCAGGGAAGCCACGGGGGCGCAGAAGGATCAGTTGAACCCGGACGATGTCTACCCCAACGGCGCAACGGTGGTGATCCCGGCCACCGCGCAATTGAAGACCGACGATGAAATTACCGTGACCGTGGTCGGTAAAACCACCACTCCCTACACCCACACGGTTCTGGCAGCAGAGGCCGACAAAGAACTCAGCGTGATCAAGGTGGCCCACACGGTCATCAGCGCCAACCTCGATGACAGCATCGCGTTGAGTTATGAGGTCAAGCGCAAGGCGGGAGGGACCGATGGCCCGTCGACGCCGACGGTTTACGATGTTCGCCGGGTTATTGGCAGCGGTACCCTGAAGATCATGGGGGCGCGCTATAACCGCAGTACTTATCGCGCGTCCAGTGCCACGCGTGTGCTGAGCGCATTCAACGCCACCACGGGGCAGCCGCTGCAAGCGCAGTGGAAGTACGCTTCGGACACAGAGTGGATGACCGCTGCCATCTGGCGCGACACCGCACCGCAGCAGCTGCTGCAGGTGCGCACTGCCGATGATCTGGTCACGCTCAACTCGGCGAATATCATTGGCAACGGGATCGACACCACGGTCACTGGTTTCGCTGCCTTCGTCGCTCACCGGGATGTCGGGGATGTCGCCGGTTGGGGCAACGCTGCTTACGGCGCCGATATTCCTCCGACCATTATCACCATGGATGACATCGTTGAGGTGAGCTGCACGCGCAGCGCTTATGCGGCTCGCCGCGCCAATAGTGCAGTTGTCGCCTGGGGAACCGCCGCCGAGGGCGGAAGCATGAGCGGTATAGATCCGCTGGGTTTTGTCGAAGTCATCGGTAATGCGACTGCGTTCACCGGGTTGAAGACGACCGGGCAGGTGGTTGCCTGGGGCACACCTGACGATGGAGGTAGTATTCCCATAGAGATCAGCGCGCTGACTGATATTGTACGAGTGGTGGCGGCGGGTCAGGCTTTTGCAGCAAAACGATCCGCCGGGAATGTTGTGGCTTGGGGCTTGGCGGCAAATGGTGGGGTGGTTCCCGGTGAAATTGCAGGCTTGACCGATATCGACAATCTGATCGGCAGCTATGGTGCCTTTGCCGCGCATCGTGGCAATGGGCGACTTGTCGGCTGGGGCGACGCCACCTATGGCGGCGTTGTGCCGGCTGAAATTGCGTCTCTGACCGACATCATCGAATTGAGCTGCGCCAATGCGCAGGCCTTCGCTGCAAGGCGTGCCACCGGGCAGGTGGTGGCGTGGGGAACGGCCGCGTATGGCGGGACGATCGACGCGCTGATTGGCGGGCTCACGGACATTGTCGAGGTCAGTTCCACCTGGCGCGCATTCGCAGCGCGCCGAGGCAACGGTCATGTAGTGGCATGGGGCACTCCCGCGGAGGGTGGTCTGGTGCCTGCCGAAATCGCGGCGCTCGATGACATTGTTCAGGTGTGTGGTTCCTCCATGGCTTTCGCCGCGTTGCGCAAGAACGGCACAGTGGTCGCCTGGGGGGATGCGACCGTAGGTGGCGACACCTCGACGGTCGTCACCGAGCTGACTCAGGTACAAGCGCTATACGACAACACTCATGGATTTACTGCGCTCACCGCTGACGGCCGCGTCGTGACCTGGGGACATGCCGATGGCGGCGGGGACAGCAGCGCCGTACAGGAGCGGCTGAGGGGCAAGGTGTCTTATCACGCTACACCGACCTCCAGAGGCCGGGCACTTCTGGCCAGTCGCTGGGCCGAGCTGAACACCGAGCGATGAACGCTTGCCCTTGAGCCTTGCTTCAACCCGGGAACACGGCGCTCGACCGAGCGCCGTGTGAGGTCTCACCATGCACAAAACAACAAACCTCCCGCTCAAACCGTCAGTAGACGAAGAGGAGAACGATGTACTCGATCCTGCAAACATTCCGGCCAAAGGCGTGACTGTCAGAATCAAACCTTATGACGGCATGGCCTACCGTGATTGTGTGTAAAGGACACGTATTGGCAGGTCCTCGGGGTTAGCGCGACTCAAGTGAAGCAGTGCGTCATTCAAAGTATTTTTTGACTGACCCGACGTATTCGCGAGCAGGCTCGCTCCCACAATGTTTTGTGGCAGTCTGCAAATTGAGTGCATGCCGCCAATCCCTGTGGGAGCGAGCCTGCTCGCGAAAGCGGTGCGTCATTCAAAGTATTTTTTGACTGACCTGACGCCTTCGCGAGCAGGCTCGCTCCCACCTTTGTTTGTCGTTGGCGGCAGACGATCTGGGCATGGAAAGCAACTAAGCACACCCATCCAATTTC
Organism: Pseudomonas sp. RIT-PI-o; assembly: GCF_001297215.1. Classification (NCBI taxonomy): domain Bacteria; kingdom Pseudomonadati; phylum Pseudomonadota; class Gammaproteobacteria; order Pseudomonadales; family Pseudomonadaceae; genus Pseudomonas; species Pseudomonas sp. RIT-PI-o. The sequence goes on from NZ_LHPA01000023.1 coordinate 195,873, forward strand.
TCCCGCCCCGGCCTTGGCATCATTCCCTCAATGACATTCAAAGGGTCGGGTCATGATTGCTACGAGGGATGAACAGGCACGCGACATCGGGTTGCTGTTCCTGCGGGTCAGCGGCGGGTTGTTTCTGTTGTGGGTGCACGGCTTGCCCAAGCTGCTGGACTTCACCGCGCAACTGCAACTGATCGAAGATCCGTTCCACCTCGGCGCCCACCTGACCCTGATCCTGGCGATCTTCGCCGAAGTCCTCTGCCCCCTACTGATCGTCGCCGGCGTGCTGGCGCGATTGGCCTGCTTGCCTATTCTCTTTGTGCTGCTGGTGGCGTTGCTGGTCGTGCATCCGCAATGGAGTGTGGCTGAAGGGCAGTTCGGCTGGTTGCTGTTGATTCTTTTCACCACTGTATTGATCGCCGGGCCTGGACGGCTGGCGATTCCTGTTCGTTTGCCCGGAGTGCTGCGTTATGCCTGAAGTCCTTAATCAACAAGCACCGGGGGCCGATGAGACTGTCACGTTGATCATCAAACACTCGGTCAAGGCCGGTTTCGAGTCGGCGTATGAAGCATGGCTGCGCAACATCGTGCGCGTTGCCGGGCAGCGCGAAGGGCATCTGGGTGTGGACGTGGTGCGCGGCAAGCGCGGGCGTCTGGATTTTTACACGTGCGTGCTGCGCTTCAGCTCCACCGAGGCCATGCAGGGTTGGCTGGAATCCTCCGAGCGTCAGGCGCTGGTCGCCGAAGCTGCGCCGATGCTGGCCGACGGTGATCAGACTGAAGTCGCCCCGGTCAACGAGTTCTGGTTCTCCCCCTTGGCCGATGCTGCTTCGCCGCCGCCGCGCTGGAAGCAGGCCGTGGTTTCGCTGCTGGTGATTCTGCCGCACACCTTGCTGGTGCCGCTGATCTGGGGGCCGCTGCTGGCGCTGCATCCGCTTCTGTCCAACTACGTGGTCGCCACGTTCCTGATCACCCTGACCATCGTCCTCTCGGTGGTGTACGTGGTAATGCCGCCGGTCACCCGTTTGTTCACCCCGTGGCTGGAAGCCAGCCAGGCCCATGAACACCTCGATTCCCAAGAAACCTCGCCGCGTTGAGCGGGGTTTGCTTCTTTTCACTTTTGCTTGAGGAACTGCGATGAGCGCCGATCTGATTTTATTCAATGGCCAATTTCATACCGTAGACCGGGAAAAACCACTGGCCAGCGCCGTGGCAATCAAGGACGGCCGCTTCGTTGCCGTCGGTAACGATGCCGCGGCCATGGCCCTCAAGGGCAGCGCCACGCAAGTGGTCGACATGAAAGGCCGCTGCGTCATTCCTGGCCTCAACGACTCGCACTTGCACCTGATTCGCGGCGGTTTGAATTACAACCTCGAACTGCGCTGGGAAGGCGTGCCGTCGCTGGCCGACGCGCTGCGCATGCTCAAGGATCAGGCCGATCGCACACCGACCCCGCAGTGGGTGCGCGTGGTCGGTGGCTGGAACGAATTCCAGTTCGCCGAAAAACGCATGCCGACCCTGGAAGAAATCAACCAGGCGGCGCCGGATACCCCGGTGTTCATCCTGCACCTCTACGACCGTGCGCTGCTCAACCGCGCCGCTCTGCGCGTGGCCGGTTACACCCGCGACACGCCGAACCCGCCAGGTGGCGAGATCGTCCGTGACAGCAACGGCAACCCGACCGGCATGCTGGTTGCGCGGCCGAACGCGATGATTCTCTACTCGACACTGGCCAAGGGGCCGAAGCTGCCGCTGGAATATCAGGTCAACTCGACCCGCCAGTTCATGCGCGAACTCAATCGTCTCGGCCTGACCAGTGCGATCGACGCCGGCGGTGGTTTCCAGAACTATCCGGACGATTACCAAGTGATCGAGCAACTGGCCAAAGACGACCAGTTGACCGTACGCATCGCCTACAACCTGTTCACCCAGAAGCCGAAAGAAGAGCTGACCGACTTCCAGAACTGGACCGGCAGCGTCAAATTGCATCAGGGCGACGACTACCTGCGCCACAACGGCGCTGGCGAGATGCTGGTGTTCTCCGCCGCTGACTTCGAAGACTTCCTCGAACCGCGCCCGGACCTGCCACAGACCATGGAGCAGGAGCTGGAGCCGGTGGTGCGCCACTTGGTCGAGCAGCGCTGGCCGTTCCGTCTGCACGCCACGTACAACGAATCGATCAGCCGCATGCTCGACGTGTTCGAGAAGGTCAATCGCGACATTCCGTTCAATGGTCTGCCGTGGTTTTTCGACCACGCCGAAACCATCACCCCGCAAAACATCGAGCGCGTGAAGGCGCTGGGCGGCGGCATCGCGATTCAGGATCGCATGGCGTTCCAGGGCGAATACTTCGTCGATCGCTACGGCAAGCAAGCTGCCGAAGCCACGCCACCGATCAAGCGCATGCTCGCTGAAGGCGTGCCGGTCGGCGCCGGCACCGACGCCACGCGCGTATCGAGCTACAACCCGTGGACCTCGCTGTACTGGATGGTCAGCGGCCGCACTGTTGGCGGTCTGGCCCTGTACGAAGAAGGTCTGCCACGCAGCACCGCGCTGGAACTGTTCACCCACGGCAGCGCCTGGTTCTCTTCGGAGCAGGGCAAGAAGGGCCAGATCCGCGTCGGTCAACTGGCTGACCTGGCGGCGCTGAGCGCGGACTTCTTCAGCGTCGAAGAAGAAGCGATCAAGTGGATCGAGTCGGTGATGACCGTGGTCGGCGGCAAGATTGTCTACGCCGCCGGCGACTTCGAAGACCTTGGCCCGCGTTCGATTCCGGTGCTGCCGGACTGGTCGCCGGTGGTCAAGGTTCCGGGCCACTGGCGCCCGAACTCGCCACTCCAGGCGCAGGTTCACCAGTGCAGCGGGCCGTGCGCCGTGCACACCCACAGCCATGAAAAAGCGCGGATGTCGAATGCACCCGTCAGCGACTTCGCCGGTTTCTGGGGCGCGTTCGGCTGTTCCTGCTTCGCGTTCTGAGTTCGAAAAAAGCGCCGGTCATCAGGGCCGGCGCTTCACGCAACAACCATCCATCCAGGAGTTTTGCCATGAGCGTTCCTTACAAGCGTCTGAACAAAGATGATGCCGTCGTCCTGCTGGTCGATCACCAGACCGGTCTGATCTCGCTGGTGCAGGATTTCTCGCCGAACGAGTTCAAGAACAACGTGCTGGCACTGGGCGACATCGCCAAGTTCTTCAAGCTGCCGACCATTCTGACCACCAGCTTCGACGCAGGTCCGAACGGCCCGATCGTGCCTGAGCTGCTCGAGCAATTCCCCGACGCACCATTCATCCAGCGTCCAGGCCAGATCAACGCCTGGGACAACGAAGACTTCGTCAAAGCGATCAAGGCCACCGGCCGCAAGCAACTGATCATCGCTGGTGTAGTGACCGACGTCTGCGTGGCTTTCCCGACCCTGTCGGCGATTGCTGAAGGCTTCGAAGTGTTCGTCGTGACCGATTCGTCGGGTACCTTCAATACCACCGTGCAACAAGCGGCGTGGGCGCGGATGTCCGCCGCCGGTGCCCACCTGATGAACTGGTTCGCTGTGGCTTGCGAGCTGCAGGGCGACTGGCGCAACGACATGGAAGGCCTGGCGCACCTGCTGTCCGAGCGTCTGCCTAACTATCGCAACCTGATCAACAGCTACACCAAGTTCACCGCCAAGTAATTTGGTCGAACGTCAAAAGCCCCTCACCCTGGCCCTCTCCCGGAGGGAGAGGGGACTGACGGCGTTGTTTGCTAGAGTTGCATCGACCTGCAATACCGAGCCGAGCTCCGCTCTTGAAACGCATGGAGATCGGCTCCCTTTCCCCCTCGCCCCCCTTGGGGGGAGAGGGCTGGGGTGAGGGGGGTAAGCTTTTGATTTTCAAGCCCTCGAATCAGCGCTTCTGCAACCAACCCAAGAACCCGCCTTTTTTCACCGCCACCGGTTTGGCCATCAACGCGAGGCGACTGTTCTGCTGACGTACCGCCTGCAACTTGTTCAAGGCCCGGCCGACTTCGCTGCGCTTGTCCATGCACTCACGGGTCAACTGCTTGTCGAGGCGATAGATGATGCTCGACGTCAGCGCCGTGAACGTCGCCTGCGACGGCGTATCGGCGAGGATGCTCTGCTCACCCATGACTTCGCTCGGCCCCATGCGTCCGGCCTCGGTCTGACCATTGCCGTCCGGCACCGTCGCGCTGACCACGCCCGTGGCAATCACGAACAGGCTGTCCGGCACTTCGTCCAGATCCAGCACCACCTGACCCGCCGTGTACTGTTGCGCAACCATCGACTCAGCGAGGCGATCGCGTTCTTCACTGCTCAGCGAACGGAAAATCTTCACTTCATCCAGCAACGCACGAGCACGGCTCGACGGTTCGATTACGCCGTCGGGATGGCGCGAAATGCCCGCCGCTTCGAGATGGCGGTGGGCGAGGTCGAACAGCTGATTGCGCACTTCGCTTTTCTTGCCCAGCTCGGCAATGAAACCGCTGGCGACGTACTCGGACATGGTTTCGCCAGCCTCTTTGAGCACGGCTTTCGGCGCTGGGCTGAGCAACAGCGAACTGCTGCCCTGCAAGGTGCGATCAAGGGCGTCGAGCACCCGTCGCGGACGAATGTGGTTGGGCACCTGGATGCTGATCGACACGCCGTGCATGTTGCTCGGCCGACTGAGGTTGACGATCTTCGCCTTGGCCGCCACCGAGTTCGGTACCACCGCCATGGTGCCGGCGCTGGTCAGCAGGTGCGTGGCGCGCCAGTCGATATCGAAGACCTTGCCTTCGACGCCGTCGATCATCACCAGATCGTCCACCTGATAGGGCTTGGTGGTGTTGAGGACGATGCCGGAAAACACATCGGCGAGAGTGCTCTGCAGGGCCAGACCGACAACGATGGCGACCACCCCGGAGGTGGCCAGCAGGCCCTTGACCGGCAGCTCCAGCACGTAGCCGGCCGCCGCAACAATGGCGACCAGAAACACCAGCGCACCGATGACGTCTTGCAGCAAGCGACCGCTGTGACCGATGCGGCGCATCAGCGCCAGGCCAATCACTTCGGTCAGCACCCGTGCTGCGTACAGCCACCAGAGAATCCCCAGCGCCGTCGCTCCCAGTTGTGCCACGCGATCATCAGCGAATATCGGAGCCTGCAACGGGCTGACACCGGCATTGATCACCAGCGCGCTGAATGCCAGAAACAGCGCCAGACGCACACCGACTCGCGGCGCGCGATGGGTGAAGGGCGAGAAATGCCAGAGTGCCGCGTCGAGCAGCAACAGGACGGCACTCCAGGACAGCAGGTGGGCGTAGAAAAGAGTCATGACCGGTACTCCGCGACGCTAGTGAGAAAAAACATCGCAGCCTGCGGCAGCCCCTACCGGGAATCGTATTCCAGGGTAGGTGCCGCCGAAGGCTGCGATCTTTTGCGGTTAAGGCTGCAAATGAGTTTTCAGTTCGGCAGCAGCCTGACGCACCGCCGCTTTGACTTCAGGAATCTGGCTCAGCGGATTGAGCAGGCCAAAGTCATGAATCATTCCGTTGTAACGCACCGAGGTCACCGGCACGCCAGCCGCATCCAGATGCCGCGCGTAGCCTTCGCCTTCGTCACGCAGCACGTCGAACTCGGCGGTCTGCACCAGCGCAGCGGGCAGGCCCTTGAGCTGTTCGGCGCTGGCGTTGAGCGGCGAGGCGTGGATCTGCGCACGCTCGGCCGGGTTGGTGGTGTAGTTGTCCCAGAACCACTGCATCATGCCCTTGGTGAGGAAGTGACCCTCGGCAAATTGCTGGTACGAGCCGTCGTCGAATTGCGCGTTGGTCACCGGCCACATCAGCAGTTGGAAGCGCAGCGCCGGGGCTTTCTGTTCCTTGGCCATCAACGCCACGACCGCCGCCATGTTGCCGCCGACGCTGTTGCCGGCCACCGCCAGACGCTTGCCATCGACACCGATGTCCTTGCCGTGTTCGGCCACCCATTTCGTCGCGGCGTATGCCTGGTTGATCGCGGTCGGGTACTGCGCTTCCGGCGACGGCGTGTAATCGACATACACCGCCACAGCGCCGGAGCCGACCACCAGATCACGGATCAAACGCTGGTGCGTCGGGAAGTCACCCAGCACCCAGCCGCCACCGTGGAAGAACATGAACACCGGCAACTCGCCTTTGACCTTGGCCGGGCGCACCACTTTCAGGTTGATGGTCTGGCCGTCGACCTTGATAGCTCTGTCGCTGACTTCCACACCGGACAGATCAACCTTCACCGAAGCCTGCGCACCGGTCAGGACTGCACGGGCGTCCTTTGGGCTCAGCTGTTCCAGCGGGCGACCACCGCCAGCGGCGAGGGCGTCGAGGAATGCCTGAGTGTTGTGTTCGACGCCAGGACTGCCAGCGGCAAAAGCGCTGCTGACCGACAGGGCGAGGAGGGAGGCGGCGAGGGTTTTCTTGACGATGTTCATAGGTGGAAATCCTTTTGAATAATTTTGATTGTTTGCCTGAGTTTCGGGCTGCTGTGGCACTGGGTTTGCGGCCTCAGCAACACCGTGAGCACAGATTAATGGGCTGCTGAAAAGCGAAAAAGCGGCTATAAAGCGTTTAACTGTCCACCAGAGAGTGACAATGAACCCGTTCGAAGACATGCGTATTTTTTGCCAGGTCATGGACTCCGGCAGCTTCACCGCCGCGGCTGATCAGCTGGGCCTGTCCAAGCAGTTCGTCAGCCGCCGTCTGATGCAACTGGAAGAGCGCCTCGGGGTGCGCTTGTTGAATCGCTCGACCCGCCGCCTCGACGTCACGCCGCTGGGGCAGAGCTATTACGAATCGGCGCTGCGCCTGCTGGGTGAGGTGGAGCAGGTCGAGCAGGGCATCGCCGGCGAAACCGCCGAGCCGCGCGGCACGATCCGCCTGAGCGCGCCGCTGTCGTTTGCCGTGGCGCATCTGGGTTGTCTGTTGCCGTTGTTCTTGCAGCGGTACCGCGAGGTCACCGTCGAAGTCGACTTGAGCGATCGCCCGGTCGACTTGCTCGGCGAGGGCTACGACCTGGCCCTGCGCATCGGCGTGCTGGAAGACTCGACACTGATCGCCCGGCGCATTGCCAGCATCGAACGGGTGTACTGCGCCAGCCCCGCGTACCTTGCCGAACGCGGCACACCACTCAAACCCGAAGACCTGCACAGCCACGACTGCCTGCCTTACGGCCACGGGCGCTCGGTGCAATGGCGCTTCAACGAAGCACCGGGCAAACCGCTGCTGATCAACGTCACCGGGCGCATGCGGGTGAACAACGGCGAACTGCTGCGGGACGCGGCGGTGCAGGGGATGGGGATTACTTATCTACCGACCTTCATCGTCGGCGCGGCGCTGAAGGACGGGCGGCTGGTGCCGGTGCTGGATGATCTACGCCCGGAGCCACTGACCTTGTCGGCGGTTTATCCGCAGCATCGCCAGGCTTCGCGGCCGGTGCAGGCGCTGGTGGAGTTTTTGCGCGAGCGGCTTAACCAGAGTCATGTGAATCTTTGATAGTGGGACTCTCAGGGAACTGGCGCTTTTCGATTGAGCGAATGGATTCGATCAAGGCATGCATGTCCGCCATCACGTCCTCATGGGGGAGGCTCGGATGGGGATCATCTCTGGACGCCTGCACCTTGGCTCGCAACCAGCGATCATGTCCTACAGCCTGGCCTTCGATTTCAAATCCAGAATCAACCGCGAAGATCTTGCTCTCGATAGTGCCTCCAGGATCAATGCCTGGCAGGCTATTCGATACAGGGATTGCTGTCGTCGTTGTCTGGATGAACTGCATCTTGGTCGAGCTCCGTGAGTATCTGTAGTTCGACAAATCCTAGATTGAGCGCTTCCGACGGCCAACCGACGGAAGATGTAGGAAAACGGTTGGGGTTTGCCGAGTGCCTTCCTTTTTCTGTAGGACTCGCTGTTTCGCGCCGTGTGACGGGCTTACAACATTGCAACAATCGCCACTCCGGGTCTGTTCTAGACTCACGCCGCTCAATCACGAGCCTTATCCGGAGTGCGCCATGGAAGTGCCCAACCCCAAAACCGCCATCGAAAGCAATCGTCAGGCGTGGAACGATTCCGCCTGCCATCATCAGGATTCACCGGACTGGCAGGCATTGCTCCGCGATGTCGTGCAGGCGGAGTTTTGCTGTCTCGATGACACCTTGCGCGGCTTGCTGGACGTCGACGGCAAGGACGTGATTCAACTGGGCTGCAACAACGGTCGGGAAAGCCTGTCGCTGTTTGCGCTGGGTGCGCGCAGTGTGGTCGGCGTGGATCAATCGGCAGCCTTTCTTGCACAGGCCCGCGAGCTGAACAGCCGCTCGCCGTACATTGCCGAATTCGTCGAGAGCGACATCCACCATCTGCCCGCATCGCTGCATAACCGCTTCGACGTCGCCCTGATCACCATTGGCGTACTCAACTGGATGCCTGACATCGGCGAATTCTTCCGTCATGTTGCGCAGGTGCTGAAGCCGGGCGGCAAACTGGTGATCTACGAAACACATCCGTTTCTGGAAATGGTTGACCCGCAAGCAGATGATCCTTTGCGCCTCGTCAGCTCGTATTTCCGTGCCGAGCCGTTTGTGCAGGAAGAGCCGATCGTTTATGTAGGAAAAGTCGAGCAACCGGCGGCAAAGTCGTACTGGTTCGTGCACACGCTGGGCGCAATCTTCGGCGGCGCCATCGGAGCGGGGCTGAGCATCGTTGATTTTCAGGAATATGCGCATTCGAATCGGGAAGAGGTGTATGACTGCTACCTGAACCAGCAGGCGCAGATGCCGATGTGCTTTAGCCTGGTGGCGAGCAAGGTCTGAGAGTCATTGTCGCGACGACGGGCCTCTTCACGAGCAGGCTCGCTCCCACATTGGTTTCGCGTACGGCGACTATCCAATGTGGCAGCGAGCCTGCTCGCGATGGCGGCCTTGCGACCGCCACATTTCACAAGGCCGGATCAAGCCTGCGCCGCGGCACTTACCACCGGCCGGCCCGGTTTGCGCAGCGGATCCAGGCGTGACCCTTCGTAGCGGGTTTCGCGGAAGAACTTCCAGCGGCCGAACAGGCAGTAAACGTGGGTCACCCGGCCTTGTTCCTGATAGCCCATGCGGATATGCAGTTTCAGCGCCGGGATGTTATGGGTTTCACAAACGTCGACGACCTTGTTGCAACCCTGTGCCGCCATGGCTTGCCACAGCGCAACCTGCACGTCCACCGACAGGCTGCTGCCGAAGTAGGCGCGGATCATTTCGCCGCCGAATTCGAAAAACTCCCCGGGTTTGACCGGGAAGGTGCAGCCGTAATAATGACAATCGTGGTAGTCGCGGATGCTGCCCCAGATGAAGCCCACGGCATGGCCATCGGCGTCGAGATACATGTGCCCGGTGTGGCCCTCGGCAGCCAGCTCGGCCATGGTGCCGACGCGGTCGCCGAAGTGTTTGCTGAACGCCACGGCATTCTGCGCGGTGATGTCGACTTTGCGCAGGCCTTCATACGGGCGCAGTTTGTGCGGTGGCACCGGGCTGACCAGATCGCGCTCCATCCACAGCAGTTCCCAGTGGAAGAACACGTAGCGTTTCCACAACGTCCCGACGGTGCGGCCCAGGCCTTTCTGTCTTATGCGATCTTGCACTTTGGTGATGATGCTCATGATGCCCCTCCAGGGTCTTGGCCCGGGTGTTGTGGTGAGTGTCGTGTCGGCTTGCGTTACAGCGGTGATTCATTCGAGCGCCGTGGCGCCCTGTGTTTCTTGTCGATTGAGGTCGGCATACGAGACCCGCGCGACGCCCCTCAAACCCTGCTCGAGTACCTCGCTCAACGACTCGCCGGAGCCGAGATAGGCATCGCCGAAATCGACGCCGAGGCGGGTCGGGTGAGCGACGATTTCCAGTACGCCGTCGCTGGGCACGCTGGCATTGCGCAGGTCTACCGGGGTGCAGACGTAATCAGCGGAAACCCGCGCCAGACTCTGCAGACGGCCATTGAGCAAACCTTTGAATATGCGCTTGGGCAGCGTGAGGTTGTGCCCGAGGTTGCGCGCCAGCCGGATCGGTACGCCTTGCTCGGCGGCAAACTTCGCGACGACTTCGCCGATCGGCCAGATGTTGTGTACGTGCTGGTGGGAGTCGATGTGGCTCGGGCGCATCCCGTGATCGACGCAGCGTTGCCATTGCGCCTGCAATTCGGCGTGCACCGCGTCACGGTCTGCGCGACCCAGCCACAGGCTGTGGCGGGGCAGGTTGAGGTCGAACACGCCGTTGCCATCACAGAACGCCCGCCGCCCCAGGATCGCCTGGCTCAACGGGCGTCCGTAGGTCAGGTTGAAGTGCAGGCCGATCCGACCTTCCAGTGCTGGATGCCGAGCCATCGCGCAGGCGGCTTCGAACGCCGGCATGTTGGCCATGGCGGTGGCCGAGCTGATCAGACCGGCCTGAAAAGCTGCGAAGATCACCGCGTTTTCATTGGCGCTGAGACCGAAGTCATCAGCGTTGACTATGACTTGGCGAGGCATGGCCGCCCTCCGGAGTGATTGCGACAGGTTGCACCAGTGCTGCAGTTTTTTTGTTTGCACGGCGGGCTCGCCACTGCTGCACGGCGGGCTTGCAGCGATACCAGATGCGCAGCGCCAGACCCAATGCCAGCCCACTTGGGCGCCACGAATAGAAACTCCAGCGCCAGTGTTCCAGTTGCCCGGTCATGCGCTCGTGCAGTTGATGGCTGGAGTTTTCCAGGCTCACCCGTGACGCATCGATCCAGCGCCAGTGCTCATCCAGGCCCCAGCGAATCCATTCCTCCAGCAACACCCGGCCACTGCCCAGGTCGGCGTATTGCGGCAGGAATGCAAGGTTGTAATCGTAGAGCCGGCCCTGTTCGAGCAGGCCGAGGCGATAGCTGATGCAGCGACCGTTCAGCTCGAGCATCACCACGCGCACCAGGCCTTGGCCGGCGAGGGCGGTGAAGGCGCGTTCGATCCATTGGCGACTGCGCGGTGTGGCGAAAATCCCGACGCCTTCATCGCCTTTCCAGCTCACCGCCTCGACTTCGCCGAGGGTCTGCAACAAGGCACCCATGCTCAGCGCATCCGGGGTGATCCGGCGAATCTGCGCACCGCACGCGGCAATCCGTTTGCGTGCCCGGCGCAGTTTGTAGCGCGGGTCGCCCGAGACTTCCTGATGGTCGGCTTCGCTGATCAGATGCACCGGCACCCGGCAGCTCAGGCGTCGTTCGGCCGTGGAGCTGCGTGCCATCCATGCGGTGACGGCACTTTCTTCTCCCGCCGGTTCCGACAGCTCATTGAGTTGCAACAGCGCATGCGGCAGACGCTGGCGAATCAGCACCAGCGCTTCGTGCATGTCCTCGCCGCCGAGCAGCGACAGCAAAGCCAGACGATCGGCCAGCGGATAACCCAAGTGATGCAAGACCCGAAACGGCACGCCCGCGAAGCGCTCGCGGCTGGCCACCAGCGGCAGGCACAGACGCAGTTCTGCGGCTTCCCAACCGAGCAGAATGTGCAGGCGCTGGTCCTCGCCCAAAGCCTGTTCCGCCGCGCACAACCAGCCGAGGTTGTTGAACGGCGTATGGTCGGCCACGCCCAGGCGCAGCGTTTCATAGGCGGTTGCCGGGAAGTCGGCGGCGCACAGGGACGTGCGCCATTCGAATCGCATCACCATAGGTTCAGGCCGCCGTTGCGTTGACAGGTGGACGGGAAGTTTTACCCAGCGCCGCCAGGCGCGAACCGCTGTAGCGGGTTTCGCGATAGAAGCGCCAGCGACCGAACAGCGTGTAGATATTCATGATCCGCTGTTGTTCGGTATAGCTCATGCGCAGGTGCAGCTTGAGCGCCGGTATGTTGGTCGACTCACAGACATCGACCACTTTGCGGCAGCCCTGGGCGGCCATGGCTTCCCACAGGCGCAATTGCAGGTCTACCGACAGCTCCGTCCCCCAGTACGCCCGGGCCAGTTCGCCACCGAACTCGAAGAACTCACCGGGTTTCACCGGGAACCGGCAGCCGTAGTAATGCCGGTCGAAATAATCGCGCGGGGTGCCCCAGATAAACGCTACGGCATCGCCTTGCTCGTCGACATGCATGTGCCCGGTATGGCCCTCTTTGGCCAGCTCGGCCATCGTGCCGACACGGTCGCCAAAGTAGCGTGCGAAAGCGCTGGCGTTGTCCGCCGTAATCCTGACCACGCGCAGTGGCGGATAGGGTTTGAGGCGGTGCGGCGGCACCGGGCTGACCAGGTCGCGCTCCATCCACAGCAGTTGCTGATGGGAAAAAATGTACAGTTTGCGGATCTTGCCCAAGGTCGCTCGCAGGCCTTTCCGACGAATATGTCCGCTGAGTTTTTGCAAAACATCCATGGTCTCTTCTCCTGATGAGGGTGCCATGCGCGGCATCAAGCCCGCGCGGCAGAGCATCGAAGGGCGGCTCATGAAGCGCTCCAGCTCAGGGCAAACAGGGTTTGTCCCGGCAGTTCGAAACGCACGCGCCCGTTGTCGCAGGCAAACGGTGCGTCGCGGCTGCGATTGTCGGCGCCGAAGTACCGCAGCGCGCCATGGTTCAACGGGCAGCGGGCGCCGCTCAGATCGACGCGTTGCAGGCGCGTTCCTTTGTTCACTCCGAGCAACGTGCGCTGCTCGTCGCCGGCCATCGCCAGCACATCCACCTCGAAGGCGTCGTTGTCCAATTGCAGCACTTGCCGCAGCCAGTGGCGGGCGATGAATTGCTGGGCCAGACCGACCGGTTTCAGCTCGAAGCGATCCTCGCCCAATACGCGCAACATGCCTTTGGGGTATTGCGGCTCATCGGCGGCCTGAAACCAGTTGAGCATGCTCAGCAAACCGTCCTGCGAGGCGTTGATCACCACCGACGCCCACCACAGCGAGGTGTAATGGGTTTCCTGATCGTAGGGGCTGAGGCTGGAGCCGCTGGACAAGTTGGTCTGATCGAGGAGCAAGGCCTTGCGCGGCTGACCATTGGCGTCGAGGCCGACCAGTTCGGCGGCGCGCCGCACACTGTCGCGGTAGACACGGGTGGCGAGCAGATCGCGAATCATCCATTCATGCCAGGCCAGTGCATCGATCTGGTCGGCTGACTCGCTGAGCAGGCGCCGCGCCCAATCGATCCCGCGCTTGCCCGCCGCGTTATCGGCGAACGGGCCGTTGACCAATCGCGAACTGGCCGGCATGGCGATGCGTACACCGGCGCGGGCATTCGCCGGGTCGCTGCGCACCTGACGGGCCATGCTGGCGAAAATCGCCTGATATTGCCCATAGCTGGAGTAGTTGAGATTGGGCTCGTCGGCAAAGCCGATGTAATGCGTGCCGTTGCCGCCGAGGGCGCGGGTGCTCGCCAGCCAGGCGTCGAGGCCGCTGTTGCTCTGCACGTCGGCGCGCAGATCGGCCTGGCGCTGACTGCCAGCCAGCAGGGTGATGTCGTTGCGAATGCCGAAGCGCTGCTGATAGACCCGGCGGAATGCGTCCTCGAACTGCGGATTCTGCGCGGTGACGTCGACAAAACTGTAATAGCTCGCCGCCGTCGGCTTCAGCGCATCGAGCAGCGCATGGCTGGCCGCTGGCGGCATCACGTAGGGCAGAGCGATGCCAAGATCCGGCGTGCGTCCAAGGACTTTGTCATGCAGTACCAGCCGCACATCTCCGACCTCTTCGCGCAGCGGTTGCAGTTGCTGCGGATTCTGCGCAAACAGATTGGCCGTACCATCGAGCCAGAACGCCGCTTTGCCGCTGCCTTGCAGTTGCAGGCGCCAGACCTGCTCGCGCGGGCTGACCGGCAACGCAACCTGATCGAACTGCCAATAGGCGCGATAGGGTTTCAATGCGAGGGTCAGCGCCTGGTGGTCGCCGACCTGCTGCGCCTGCAGTGCGGTGACGCCGCCATGGAATTTGCCGGCGAGCACCGCGTGCTCACCGGCCGCAACTTTGAAATACAGCACGTCGCCATTCTTGCTTTCGGCACTGAAGTGCACTTTGGCCGGGGCAAACAAGGCGACGGTGCGCTCATCGTGTTCGATGCGGTAGTGGCGGAAGCTGTAGCCAGGAATTTCCAGCCGATAACTCGCCGCACCGGGCAGCAGCGGCCAGCGCTGACTGCCACGGGTTTCGCTGGCCTTGATCAAGCGTTCGCCGAGCAATTTGCCGCGACCGTCGAGCAGGTAGAGCTGCTCTTCATTGGCATCCGCTTGCCACGCCGGGGTCCAGCGCACAGTCACGCTGTCGGGCTGATCGGTTTGCAGAAACAGACTGCCGTCACGAATCTCGCCCCAGCGCATCGACGCCGCCAAAGCGTCCAGCGACAAGCCGAGTCCGAACAGCAGGTACCAGCCTTTCATGCCGGCTTCCTCTGCAGCATCGACCACATCGGCAGCACGTCGCGGGGCAGGATGATCAGGGTTTGCCAGAACGGCACGCCGCTCAAACGGCAATACAGCACGAGCATGGCCACGGTCACTGCCAGATAGGCGATCGATGAGGCGGCAGCGGCGCCGACAATGCCGTAGGCCGGAATCAGTATCAGGTTCAACGCCAGATTGAGCAGCGCGCCCAGGCCCATCAACAACGACACCGTGCCGGGGCGATTCTTGCCCAGCAAGTCCAGGCGCAGAATGCTCGCGTAGCACAGGCCCAGCAGGCCCGGCAGCAACGCCAGCAGCGCCGGATATGCCGGCTGGTAGGCAGCGCCAAACAGAGTAACGATCAACCATTCGCCGATCACGGCCATGCTCAGGCAGGCGCCGAGCATTACCGTTGCGGTCAGGCGCAATGCCAGCGGAGTGACCTTGTCCATGCCTTCATCCTGTTGCAGCAGGCGCTTCATCAAGGGTGTGGTCACCGCTTCGGGGACGATCAGCAGCAATTCGGCAGCAGCGCTCGCCATGGCGTAATGGCCCAGCGCGGTGCTGCCGAGCAGGGCGCCGATGAACAGGTAATCGGAGCGCAGAATCACTTGCTGAAACAGCAGATCGGGATGGCTGCGCGCACTGAAGCGCAGCAGTTCGTTCTGGCTGGCGCGATCCCATTGCAGCTGCAAGGGCTGCGCCCGCTTCAGCCAGACCCAACCGGCGAGCACCACCAGACTGATACCTGCCAGCCAGCTGATCAGCGCCGCCTCCAGCGCTGCGCTCTGCCACATCCAGAACAGCGCGACGAACAGCAACAGCGGCGCCAGCGATTCGATCAGCCGCAAGACGTTGAACGCGACCACGCCACCCGAGGCGTTGTGCAGTGTCAGCAGGCCGCTTTTCAACACGGTCAACGGCACCGCCAAAAGCAACAGCCAGGCGAGCAGGCCCAGTTGCACGGTCACGTCCAGCTGCGCGCCGAATTCGCGTACCAGCGCGACCACCAGCAATGTCAGCAAACCGGCCAACAGGCAACCGAACACCAGTACTTGGCTGAGCAGCAAACCCATCGGCCGCTGCTTCGCCGCCTGATAACCGACCGCCGCATTCAATCCGCCGCTGGTGGCGGCGCTGATCAGATCCGGCAAAGTGCTGAGCAGGGCGAACAAGCCGCGTTCGCTGGGCCCGAGAATCCGCGCGAGCAACACGTTGCGCAGCAAACGCAGGGCGATCATCGCCAGTTTGGTGCCCATGCTCAGCGCCAGGTGCTTGAGGTAGTTGCCTCGGCTCATGGCCGCGCTCCCCGGTAGATCCGCCACGACAGCAATTGCGGATGGCGGGCGGTGCGCTGGCTGACGCCGAAACGCGGCAGGTTCAACGGGTCGCCGTCGCCGCGATAGATCCCGGTGCCGGTGCCCAGCGCAAACGGGTAATCATGATCGGCGACCTGCTGGCGCACGCGTTCATCGTTGTCGCCGTTGGGGTAGCAGTAAACCGGCAACGGTCGGTTGCAGCCGTTGTTCAAGGCGTCGCGGCTGCGGCGGATTTCTTCGCTCAGGCGCACGTCGTCGAGGCCGGTGAGGATCGCGTGGCTGGCGCCGTGCGGGCCGAAACGCACCAGACCGGAGGCTTCCATCGCACGCACCTGATGCCAGTCCAGTGCCTGTGGCAGAGCGTCTTTCGGGCATTCGTCGGTGAGCTGTTCCAGCTCCTGCGGCGCCAGGCTTTTCAGCCCTTGCAGGTAATGCAGCAACGCCAGACTGCGGCGCTCGACATCGATGTCATCGAGCAGCACTGGCAGCGGATGTTTGCACGCGTGCAGGCATTCAATCAGGTGCATGCGCGCCTTTTCACCGTGGCTGCCCCAGAGGGTTTCGCCGAGGCTTTCCCACCAGAACCGTTGGCGACTGCCGATGAAATCGGTGGAGAGGAAAATGCTCGCTGGCACTTGATGTTTTTGCAGCAGTGCAAACGCGTTGACCGCGTTGTCGCGCCAGCCATCGTCGAAGGTCAGCGCCACGCGCGGGCGTTCGCTGCGCAAAGCGTTGGGCTGGAGGATTTCCATCAGCGGCACGCAGTCGAAATGCTTGCGCAGCCACACCAGCAAATGCTCGAACGCCTTGGGCCCGACGCACAATTCATTGCGGTGCGGCAGGTCGGCTGCGCGGTCATTCGACAGCACGCGGTGCAGCATCAGAATCACCCCGGCGCCCTGCAACTGCTGACGACCCACCGGGGAGTTGAGATAGAGCCAGCCACTGGTGCTTTTTATCAGTTGTTTGATCGCCATGGCTTCGGTCCTCTTAACGGTTCTGTTCCGGATTCCACTGGGCATACCGCTGGCCACGCAGGAACTGCCACAGGCCAAGACTCATCCCGGCGAGGGTGACCAGCAGAAACGCGGCGAGGCGGAACGGTTTCGGCAAGCGGTGTTGCCCATCCAGCAGCCCGGCAATCGCCACGCTGTAGCCGAACAGTTGCGCGATCAGGCTCAGGCGATAGAAGCCGTGTTCTTCCCACAGCCAGCAATTGCTCAGCAGCAACGGCAGCAGCAGCACCGGCGCCAGGCGGCGGATCAGTTTGTGGCTGATCAACGCCAGGGAATACAGGCCATGCTTGAGCGGATTGAGCAGCTCGCGGCGCTGGGCCAGGCTTTGCAGGCCACCGACGGTAACGCGCTGCCGGCGGCGGAACTGTTTGTCCGCCTCGTCGACACCATGGTCGATCACTTGCGCTTCGGGCACGTAGACGATGCGCTTGCCGGCCACCGGTGCGCAGGTGCTGATAAAGAAGTCGTCGTTGACTTCGGCCGGCACGTTCTGGAACAGTTCGCGGCGTAACGCGAGCAGGGCGCCGTCGGCGGAGACCATGCAGCCGGTGCGATTCTCGACCCGGCGCAACCAGCCTTCGTAATGCCGATACAGACTGTCGCCGATGCTCAGGCCGCCTCCGGTGACTGGTATCACCATGTGCCCGGCGCAGGCGCCGACCTGCGGATCGCTCAGCGGCGCGAGCAAGTGGCCGAGGGTATCGCGCGACCATTGGTTGTCGGCATCGGTGAACACCAGAATGTCGCCGCTGCTCAGGGCCGCGCCGGCATTCAACGTGGCGGCTTTGCCCTGACGCGGCAGGTCGAGGACGGTGATGCGCGGATCAATCACTTTGTGCGCGCAGGCCACGGTGTCGTCCGTCGAGCCGTCGCTGGCGAGGATGATCTGCAGCGTCGCCGGTTGATAATCCTGGGCCAGCAGCGTGCGCAACTTGTGCTCGATATGCCGCGCCTCGTTGTGCGCAGCGATGACGATGCTGACGTTCAGCGGCGGTGCCGGCGTGTGTCGCCACGCCGGAAACAGCGGCGCGAGGATCGTCAGCAACAGCGGGTAGCCGACGTAGGCGTAGACCGGCAGCAACAGGCACATCCAGAAAATGAATTCAGCCACGGGCAGGCCTCCTTGCGTTCCACTGACACAGACTCAGGATGAAAGCGGCGCCGGCCAGGTGCAGGCGCAGCCAGTGCAGGCCCCACAGTTGCAGGGTAAAGACCGGATCACGGTGCTTGATACTCTGGCGAACGCTCAGTACCAGACCCGGCATCAGGGTCAGCGTCACCATTAGCGCCGCGTGGTGCGGAAAACCGTCGAGCAGCGCCGAGATCGCCAGAAAGTCCAGCAGCCAGACGAACAACGACAGCATCGGGAAGCGCAGCAGGCGCAGGCTCATGCCATGGGTGCGCAGCAGTTGCAGATGGCTACCCTGACGCCACATTTCTTTGCCCATCCATTCGCGCCAGTTCATCTCGTAACCCCAATGCAGCGCGACGAGGTCGTTGACCGACAGCAGGCGCGCGCCCTGTTCGTGCAAGCGCAGGGTGAATTCCTTGTCTTCGCCAGTGCGCAGGGCCTCGTTGAAACCGCCGACCTTGTCGAACCATGCGCGACGCATCAGCAGGTTGGAACTGGGCAGCCAATCGACGCTGTGGCTGGCGCGGTGCGACGGCTGCGAAGTGCGGCGCTGCCAGGCCGTGGCGAACCATGGCGCCTCGGCCGGCGTGTGCAGGTCCAGGCCGAACACATCGGCCTGGCCACTGGCCTCGATGTCGAACGTTGGCTGCAGCCAGGTTTCCGGCATTTCTACGTCGGCGTCGATGAAGGCCAGCCAGTCGCCGCTGGCGATCGCCGTGCCGCGATTACGCAGCGCACCGATCAACAGCCCCGGCAAACTGAGCACGGTTGCGCCGAACTGCCGGGCAATGTGCGGGCCCTGGTCGTTCGAACCGTTGTCGACCACGATCAGCTCGCACTCGACATTGGCCGCGTGTGCGGCTTTTTGTGCGGCGAGCAGGGTTCGGCCAATGTGCCGCGCCTCGTTGTACATCGGAATGACGATGCTGATCCGCTTCATGCCTGCGTCTCCGTAGTCAGTGGCGCCTGCTCGGCCTTGACGCGCAGCACGCTGGTCAGCGCCAGCATGATCCACACGTACTTCTGGTTCGGCGCGCTGAGGAACATCAGGAACAGGGTCAGCGACAGAAAGCTCACACCCAAATGGGTCATCATGTCTGCCCTGTGTCCATCACCGCGCAGCATCCACGCCGCCCGCGCGCGGATCAGGTTGTACAGACCGAGCCCGAGCATGCCGACGAAGAACAGCCCGGCGGGCACGCCCAGTTCGCTGAAGATTTCCAGATAGGTGTTGTGGGCGCGGCGGTACAGGTCGCCGATCTTGCGGTTGGCGGAAAACGCCTTGGCGTAACCGGTGGTCGCGTAATGCAACGGGAAGGTGCCGGGGCCGGAGCCGAGCACCGGGTGCTCGCGGATCATCTGGCTGCCGACGACGATGTAGGAAGCACGGCGCCCGAGGGATTCGTCCTGCGCCTTGGAGCCGGCGCTGAGGATGCTCAATGACTGGATCCGCGCCAGGTAACCGGCCGGCATGGCGTAGATCGCCAGCGGAATCACGATGGCCGCACCGAGCATGACGAACCCCAGGTGCCGTGGACGAATGTGGGTCAGTTGCGCGCGGTAGTGCCAGATGCCGATGAGCAGGCTCAACGCCAATACCACCAGGCCTGAGCGTGATTCGGTCTTGGTCATGCCACCCAGCAACAGCAGGCAGCAGGCGCCCCAGAACAGGCGGTGCAGCAGGTTCGGGCTGCGGATCACCAGCAGCAGTCCGAGAGGAATGGCGAAGGCGATGAGCATGGCGAAGGCGTTGGGGTCTTCGAGCAGGCCGGCGGCGCGCCCCTGATCCTGGAACTTCGCCGAGAACATCGCCATGGCGCTGGTCGCGGTGACGGCAAGGGTCACCAGCCGGGCGAACAGGTCGAGGTTCAGTTCGCGGCCAATCAACAACGTAATGACAAACAGCACCAGACCAACGCTGAGTTCGCGCAGGTGTCCCAGCGACATGCCCATGTCATCGGTATTGAGCAGGCTGAGAAAATACAAAACCATGAAGCCGATCAGGCAGTGCCACAGATTGCTGCGCAGGCGCTGCGACGGGATCTGGTGCAACGCCAGTTGCAGCATCACGATCACCGCCAGCGAGGCGCCGAGCAATTTGCTCCCCGATACTGAGCTGTCTTTGAAAAAACCTTCGAACGGCACCAGCGCGGCAATGCCGAGCAGGCCCCAGGTCGGCTTGCGGTACAGGACGGTAAAACCGACCAGGCCAATCACCGCTCCCGGAGCCAGATAAGGCCAGGGACTGGCCAGCAAACCCAAGCTGACCAGAGCGAACAGACTGACGATCGAGAGCGGGAAAATCATGTGCGTGCCTCCCGTGCCGTGTGGATGTACAGCTGCGACCAGCGTTCGGCCAAAGCCTTGAGGTCGTAGCGTTCCTGTTGTGTACGTTTGGCGTTGTCGCGCAACTGCGCTGCCAGTTTCGGTTCGGCCAGCAGTGTGTCGAGCTGGCGGGCGAGGGCGGCGGTATCCGTCGGCGCGGCGAGCAGGCCGTTGTGGCGGTCCTGCAGGACATCGGGAATGCCGCCGACCGCGAACGCCACCACCGGCACCCCGGCCTGCATCGCTTCGAGCAGAATCATCGGCGTGCCCTCGGTGCGCGAGCTGATCACCAGCGCATCGAGTTGCTGCCACCAGCCTTGCATTGCCGTCTGATAGCCCGGCAGGCGAATCCGCGGCTGCAAACCGGCAGCATCAATGCGCGCCTGCAAGGCCTCGCGTTCCGGGCCGTCACCGAGCATCACCGCGTCCAGTTGCGGATGCTGGTGACACAGGCCGATCAGCGCATCGAGAAACAGGTCCGGGCCTTTTTCACTGCTCAAACGACCGACGTACCCGACCAGCCAGCGTTGCCGGTCTGCCACCGGCTGCATCGCCGGCGCGGCTGGCAAACCGTTGGGTATCACCTGCAACTTCTCCGCGCGGACGTTGGCCTGGAGGTGCAGCGTGGCGATGCTTTGCGCCACGCAGACCACCCGTTTCACCGACGCCGTGCGGCACAGTTGCAGGCTCAACCAGGTGTAGAACTTCTGCTTGCGACTGCGCGGCGTGAAGCCGTGCTGAGTGATCACCAGCGGCAGGCGCAACAGCGTGGCGCCGACCCAGCCGAACAGCAGCCCTTTGAAGTTGTGGGTGTTGAGCAACGGCTTGTCGCCCCGGCGCTGACGCAAGTGCCGCAACAGCTCCCCCAGCCCGGCACAACCACGGGCGTCCACCCCGGCTTCACGAAAGCGCGCGATCAGTTCTGGTGGCGCATCGAGGAACAGCACCTGGTGCTGTCCCGGCGTTGCCAGGCAATGATCCAGCAACATCCGCTCGGCCCCGTAGAAGCCGCCGCTGCTGAGCAAATGAATGATCGGCAGGGCGACGATTGGGGTGGACACCGCGTTCAATTGCGCACCCAGTGAACCAGGCTCGGCATGGTCCAGTTCTTGTGCGGATTGCCCGGCTGCGACGTTTCTTCGTTGAGCACCAACAGGACCGGAAGGCCCAGCTCGTGGCTGATTTGCGCCGGATGCTTGAAGCGGTGATCAAAGAACTCACGCACGTAGACGAAGGCGATCGCCAGCAGCAGGCCGGTGAACAGCCCGAACGGAATGATCAGCAGCGGTTTCGGGAACGCCGCCTCGGTCGGTTCGAACGGTGGGCTGAGTACCCGGGCGTTGGACAGGTCATCGTTGAGCGAGCGCGTGGTGCTGCTTTCGGCAAAGCGCTGGGCATAGGTCGAAAACGCTGCGTGCAGCGCATCGATCTCGGTGTCCATCTGACGCAGTTTGCTCTGGGTCTGTTGCAGGTCGCGGATGCGGTTCTTGAACTCGGCGATGCGCGCGGTTTTCTGCTCGATCACCTGCTTGACCACGGCCAGGTCGGCGGTGCGTTCCTGGATGCGGTTGCTCACCACTTTGAGAAACTGCTGACGGGTGCGGGCGATCTGTTCGCGAGTCAGCAGCATCGGTTCGCTGCCGGGCTGGAACACCGCCAGATCGTTCATGTAGCGGCTGACCTGACTGGTCAGTTGCTCGCCCATCTGTTTGATTTCCCGGTCCTCGAACGCCACATTGTCGACGGTGGTGGTGAAGGTGTAGGGAAAGGTGTAGTCGTTGAGTTTGCTGCTGCTGGCGGCGGCGAGCGCGGTTTTCAGATATTCGAGCCAGCGCTGGCTTTGCAGCAGGCGATCCTGATACAGGTTCAGCGCCTGTTCTTCAGTGTTGATTGCATTGAGGCGGAAGGTGATTTCTTCCTTCGGATCCGCCGCGCCGACATTTTCCAGCAGCGCTTGGCGGTTACCTTCCAGACCATCGAGACGCACCTGATACTGGTGCTTTTTGGTCTCGTAGAACGACTGCGGCAAATCGATCGATTGCAACGCCTGACGGCTGACCAGATAGTTCTGCAGCAGGGCGCTGACGAACGTCGTGCCTTGGCGCGGATCCGGGAAGCTGTAGGTGATGGAGATCACGTTGGAGCCGGGCAGGGTTTCGATTTTCAGGCTGTCGACGGCTTGCTGGGTCAGGGCGTCGAGGGTGGTGTCCCGCACCGGATCGGTTTCCATGCCGAGCCCGTTGCGCAGCGGGTTGATCACGTACTCGCGCAGCGGTGTCGAGACGTAGCGCTTGAACGGTTCGCCGAGCAACTTGGCGAACACCCCAGGTGGCGGGCTGTATTCACCGTTGTCGCGCAGTTCGCTGATGGTCTGACGGATCAGCGCTGGCGAGCGGAGGATGTTGCTCTCGGTTTCCATGTCCGCCAGTGACGGTGGAATGAAGGTGGCATTGTCCACCGTGAGCGACGTGGTGGCGTCACCCTGAGAGAGTTTTTTCGACTGTACGATGACCTGCGCGGTGATGTCGAAGCTCTGTTTGAGCAGCAGCGGCAGGAGCAGGGCGATGACTGCAAAGGTCAGGAACACGCGCTTCACCAGTTGCTTGTTGGCGAAGAAGATCCTGAAGAACTCATGCAGGTAGTTTTCCTTTGGGTTCATGTCGGTCACCTGTGAGTTAGTTGTCACTGTCTTTGTTGTCGACGCGGTAGCCGAAGCTGAAACCGACGCCCTGGAACAGCACCACATCAGCCAGTTGGCGGGCGAGTTCGCCGGCGCTGGCCAGTTTGGTTTTTGGCACGTAGAGCATGTCGTCCGGTTGCAGGTAAGCGATTTGCGGAGCATCGCCGGACAGGGCTTTTTCGACGTCGTAGCGCACCGCTTTCACCTGATTGCCGTTGCGCCGCATGATCACCACCGAATCCAGCCGGGCCTTGACGTTGGTACCGCGCGCCAGGGTCAGCGCCTCGAGCACCGACACCGGCCGGCGGATCGGATACGAGCCCGGTTGTGCGACTTCACCCAGCACGTAGATCTCGTTGCCGGCGGTGGACTTGAGCAGCACGTCCACAGTCATCCGGCCCGGCAGTTGCGCGTACTTTTTGTTGAGGAAAGTTTCCAGTTGATTGACGGTCATGCCTTGCAGCGGCACGGCGCCGATTTCCGGAAAACTCGCGTAGCCGTCAGTGCCGACGGTGATCTCGCGGCTCATGCCGGTGGCCGGGTGGTTCAACGCGCTTTTCAGGTTCTGCTCATTGCTCAGAGGGCTGATGATCTGCACGGTGAGCTGGTTGCGGTTGGGCTGGAAGAGTTGTTTGCGCTGATAGACGCGCTGGATTTCCTGACGCGCTTCTTCGCTGGTCAATCCGGCGATTTTCACCGAGGTGTTGGCGCCCGGCAGCTCGATGGTGCCGTCGGGCAGCACCAGTTGATTGCCGTTGAGCTGGCTGGCGGCGGTGAAGTTCAGACCGATCTGGTCGCCCGATTGCACGCGGTAAGCGTCCGAGCCGCTGGTACTGATATGGAAGATCACGTCCAGCACGTCCTGCGGGCGCAGGGTCTGCTCGATCATCGGCATATCGGTCGCCTGGGCGTTGGCCGGGGAGGCGGTGAGAATATTCACCGGCATGTTCTGGGTGTCGGAAGTGCTGGAGCAGCCCGCAAGCGGCAGCAACAGCAGGACAAGCATTCTGGCGTTCATGGCGTCATCCTTTGCGTTCGCTTACAGGTTTTTGTAAAGCCATTTGGGCATGTAGTACTTGCGCCGGTTGAACACGCTGCCGACCACGTTCGCTCCGGCCTGAGTCAGGCGTTGCACAGCGGCCTGGGCGACTTCCCAGCGGGTGTCTTCAGCGCGGACGACAAACACCACGCCGTCGACCTGAGTGCTGATGACCAGGGTGTCGGCGGCGGAGTACACCGCGTCGCCATCGATCACCACGAAGCGGTACTGGCTGCCCAACTGGTCGAGCAACGGGCTCAGGCGCTCGGCAGTCAGATGCTCCAGCGTGCGGATCGGCCGGCCGTTGGGCAGCACATGGAAGGGCAGGCTCGACACCTGCACCACGCAGTCCTGCAACAACGGCGGGTTGTCCGGGTTGAACAGCAGGTCGCGCAGGCCGCGCTCCTTGCCGAGGTTCATCTGCTGGGTGAGGTTGTCCGCCGACTGGCTGGCGTCCACCAGCAGCACCTGGCCGCTGCTCATCTGCGCCAGTTGACTGGCCAGTGCCAGCGCGCTGGTGGTGGTGCCGGCGCCGGGATTGGCGGCGGTCAGGAACAGGATCCGCAGATCGAGATCCAGCACGGTCGACGTCAGATTCGATTCGCTGGGGCTGGCGATGCTCAGGCTTTTATTGGTTGAACCGTCCATTAGCTTGCTCCGTGGCCGCTGAATACTTTGAAGGGGGTTTTCAACAGAATCTTCAGATCAAGCAGAAGGCTCTGCTCGGCGATGTAGCTGAGGTCCAACTCAACGCGCTGGTCGAAGTCGATGTTGCTGCGTCCGGAGATCTGCCACAGACCGGTCATGCCGGGGTAGATCGCCAGACGCGCGAGGTGATTGTCCTTGTAGCGGTAGGCATTGAACGAGGTCGGACGCGGGCCGACCAGGCGCATGTCGCCGGTCACCACGTTGATCAGGTTCGGCAGCTCGTCGAGGCTGGTGCGCCGCAGAAAGCTGCCGATGCCGGTGACCCGAGGGTCCTTGTCGATCTTGAAATCGATGGCGTCAGCGCCGTGCTTGTTCAGGTGGCGCAGCGATTCTTTAAGTTCTTCGGCGTTGCTGACCATGGTGCGAAACTTGAACATGCCGAACTTGCGCCCGCGATAACCGGTGCGCTTTTGGACGAACAGCACCGGCCCCGGGCTGGTGAATTTGATCACCAGCGCCAGGCCCAACAGCAAGGGCGAGATCAGCAGCAGAATGGTCAGCGCACCGAGGCAGGCGACCACTCGATTGGTCCGCGACAGCTGCCATGGGCGGCCACCATCGCGGCCGCTGAGCCAGCCGCGACCCTGGCGATGAATCGCTGCGTCGAGACGCATGCGATGTTCCGGGTCGACGCGCTTGTCAGGGCGCATCTGTGCAATCGACACACTTTTTTCATGTCCAGTCATGGCGTCCTCCGCATTCATTCAGCCGCAAGCGGCGCACGGGCAGTGGGGTAGTAGTCGCGGAACCAGGCAATGAAGCGGCCCAGTCCTTCATCCAGTTCTATCCGGGGCTGGAATCCGGTGGCCTGGGCCAGATCGCTGGCTTCGGCGCAGGTGTTGAGCACGTCGCCCGGTTGCAGCGGCAGCAGCTCGACAATGGCTTTCTGGTCGAGGTGTTTTTCCATCAGCGCGAGGTAGGTTTTCAGCGCGACCGGCTGCTGCCCGCCGATGTTGAACAGGCGCCACGGCGCCATGCTGCTGGCGGGGTCGGGCTGCTCGCGATCCCACTGCGGGTTGGCCTGCGGTGGCTGATTGATCAGGCGGGCAATGCTTTCGATGATGTCGTCGATGTAGGTGAAATCGCGCTGATGCTCGCCGTAATTGAACAGCTTCAGCGGCTCACCTTCGCTGATCGCCCGGGCGAACTGGATTGGCGACATGTCTGGCCGGCCCCAAGGTCCATAGACGGTGAAAAAGCGCAGGCCGGTGCAGGGAATGCCGAACAGATGGCTGTAGCTGTGCGCCATCAGCTCGTTGGCTTTCTTGGTGGCGGCGTACAGCGACAGCGGATGGTTGACGCCATCCTTGACCGAGTAAGGCGTGTGCTGGTTGGCGCCGTACACCGAACTCGACGAGGCGTAGATCAGGTGCTCGACCGGGTGATGCCGGCAGCTCTCGAGAATGTTCAGGAAACCGTTGAGGTTGCTGTCCAGGTACGCCCGTGGATTGTCCAGGGAATACCGCACCCCGGCTTGCGCGGCCAGATGAATCACCACTTGCGGCTGCTCGCGGGCAAACAATGCGTCGATGGCTGAAGCGTGAGCCAGATCCACAGTGGCGAGCTGAAAATCGCCAACCTGCTCGCGCACCCACTGCACGCGGTCATGCTTGAGTTGCGGGTCGTAGTAGTGATTGAAATTGTCCAGGCCAACCACCGCATGCCCGTCGCGCAGCAAGCGCAGGACGCAATGGGCACCAATGAAACCGGCGGCACCGGTCACCAGAATCTTCATGGCCGTGGCCCTTCAGGGGCGATGTGGCGCAGACCGATACCGCTGTAATGCAGGCCGGCGGCGGCCACTTGTTCCGGGTTGTAGAGGTTGCGGCCGTCGATGATCACCTTCGACCGCAGCTTCTCGGCGAGCAGCTCGAAATCGACCACGCGGAAGTTTTTCCACTCGGTGCAGATCACCAGCGCGTCGGCGTCTTCGAGGGTGTCGTCGCGTGTGGCGCACAGGTGCAGGTCGTTGCGATAGCCATAGAGGCGCCGGCATTCGGACATGGCTTCCGGATCATAGGCCTGCACGCTGGCGCCTTCGGCCCACAACGCGTCCATCAGATAACGGCTGGGGGCTTCGCGCATATCATCGGTGTTCGGTTTGAACGCCAGGCCCCAGACCGCAATGGATTTGCCGGCCAGGCCCTGAGGAAACTGCGCGCGCAATTTGCTGAAGAGGATGTGCCGCTGGCTGTCGTTGACGTCGGTGACGCTGCGCAGCAGTTTCAACGGCATGCCGTTGTGTTCGGCGGTGTGCAGCAGCGCCCGCAGGTCCTTGGGAAAGCACGAGCCACCGAAGCCGCAGCCCGGATAAATGAAGTGGTAGCCGATGCGCGGATCGGAGCCGATGCCTTTGCGCACCGCCTCGATATCGGCGCCGAGCAGTTCGGTGAGGTTGGCCAGTTCGTTCATGAAACTGATGCGGGTGGCGAGCATCGCGTTGGCCGCGTACTTGGTCAGTTCGGCGCTGCGGTTGTCCATGAACATCAGTTTTTCGTGGTTGCGGCAGAACGGCGCGTACAGCTCGCTCATCTGCTCGCGGGCAGCGTCGTCGCGGGTGCCGATGATGATCCGGTCCGGGCGCATGCAGTCGGCGAGGGCGCTGCCTTCCTTGAGGAATTCCGGGTTCGACACCACGCGTACCTGCAGCTCGGTTTTGCCCCGTTGCAGCAATTCGCTGGTGGCTGCGGCCAGAACCTGATCGGCAGTACCGACCGGCACGGTGGATTTGATGATCAGCGTGCGATCGGCTTCCATCAGTCCGGCAATCTGCCGGGCGACGTTGAGCACATGGCTGAGATCGGCGGAGCCATCCTCGTCCGCCGGAGTGCCGACGGCGATGAAGATCAGCTCGGCATGAGTCACCGCATCGCTGGCTTGGGTGCTGAACGACAGGCGCCCGGCCTTGATGTTTTCCTCAAGTGTTGCGGACAGGCCTGGCTCACTGATGGGCGGCACCGCTTGTTGCAGTTGTTTGATCTTGTTCGGATCAATATCAATGCATAAAACCCGATGGCCGACATCGGCAAGTGCGGCGGCTTGTATAAGTCCGACATAGCCAGTGCCAAATACGCTCACGTCCATCTGCGCACCTCAAATAAAACCAGAAAAGTTAACTACGGGATGAGATTGTTAAAGGGGTATAGCGCAGGGTTGGAAAAGCGTGTCAGCAAAATGACATGTTGCACGGGTATAACACTTGAGGGCTTTTTGGCGATTGGCCATCAAGTCATTGCTGCGATTGAATTTGTTGTTTTTTTGCAGATTTGTTCAGATTTAAAGTAACCGACAAGCGGTCGAAAGTATTGGTTTTAAAGGGGTTTCCAGATTTTGTGTGTCAGATTTGAGGCACCGTTTTTTTGACGGTCAATCCGGCTATCAGTCAATTCTTGCGCTTTTAGGGGTGGGTGCTAGTGTCAGGGTCTGACCGACAAAGCTTTGACATCCAGCCATTTCTGCCCGCCCGGTATCGCCATGTTCAGATATGCCAAAGAACTCCTTTTAGTTGTCTTTTTGCTGTTGTATTCCGACTATTACCTGGAGCGGTTAAATGCTATCGGGTGGAGTTTGAATGCACTTGTTTTTGGCGCGGTGTTTTTGGCGCTGACTTTAGCGTTATATCTGGCTGCCTATATAAGGCAAGCTCTCGTTCGACATGCATTCGCATTAACGATGTTTGCGGCGGCGGTTTTTTTCGATGTCTATACCCGGGTCACTGCGGATTACCTGAGGTACAGCGATTTTGTCTCGCTGGTGTATTCCGGTGGCTTCATTCAGGAAGCCGCCTATCAGTATCGCGACGCGATCCTGCGCGCGGTGCTCAGCGGCTTGCTGCTGTTGTTCGGCATCGGGCTCAAGCCGCGTCATCCACTGGTCGTACCGAACACGTTGCGGATCGCGGCGCCCATCGTCGGTGTGTTGATGCTCAGCGCTCTGTTGTTTTTGCGTGCGGGAGAGGGCGCCCGGGGCCTGCCGATCATGTACACGCCTTTGGCCTATTTGAATCTGTTTGCCTATGAAGCGCTGCACGACACTGTCGGCCCGCGTGAGACGGTCACACTGGCGCGCGCCGCGCCTGCCGTCGGCCACGACATCGTGCTGATCATCGATGAAAGCATTTCCGGCAATTACCTCGACATCAACGCGCCGTTCGGCGTGCACAGCAACCTCAAGCAGGCGCCGGCCGGGGTCGATGTCTTCAACTTTGGCTACGCCGCGTCCATTGCCAATTGCAGCGCAGATACCAATGTCACCTTGCGCTACGGCGGCACTCGCGCCGATTACAGGCGCATCAACAGCACGCAGC
This sequence comes from Pseudomonas sp. RIT-PI-o, assembly GCF_001297215.1. Lineage (NCBI taxonomy): Bacteria > Pseudomonadati > Pseudomonadota > Gammaproteobacteria > Pseudomonadales > Pseudomonadaceae > Pseudomonas > Pseudomonas sp. RIT-PI-o. The sequence continues at coordinate 224,732 of NZ_LHPA01000023.1, forward strand.
CGTCGATCTGGCAGTACGCGAAAAAGGCCGGGCTCGGCACGGTGTACATCGACGCCCAGCGAACCGCCGGCAACCTGCAGAACCTGATGACCGCCGCCGAGAAAAACGACATCGACAGCTTTGTGCAGTTCGACCAGACCAGCGTCCGTGATCGCGACATGGCGGCAGCGGCGAAGCTGATCGAATTGCTCAACGACGAGCGTCCCGAGCTGATCGTGATCAACAAGGTCGGCGCGCATTTTCCGGTGCACGACAAATACCCGGACGCGTTCATGGCTTACCGGCCAACGCTGCCACGCGGGCAGTTCACCGAAGTCGCCGACACCGGGGAACGTGCCGGTTTCAACGGCCAGCCGGATGACTGGGTGCTGTATCGCAACGCCTACAAGAACACGCTGTTGTGGAATGTCGGCGAGTTCTTCGCCCGGGTCTTTGCCCAGGCCAATCTGCGCAACGCGCTGCTGATCTACACCTCCGATCATGGCCAGGATCTGCATGAACGCGGCAACCCGGGTTTGAATACCCATTGCGGCGGCGACCCGGTGGAAGAGGAGGGGCTGGTGCCGTTGGTGGTGATTCAGGGAAGTGGGCTGCAGACGCCGGACTGGGCGGCGAATCTGCCGGCCAACAAGGACCGCTCCAGCCACTACAACATTTTCCCGACGCTGTTGCAGGTGATGGGTTACGACCTGGCGGGGATTGAAGCGCTGTATGGCAAACCGCTGAGCGTACCGACGGCGGATGAGTTCACCTTCAACTACCGCTTCAATGCGCGGTTGGGGGCCAAGCCCGAGTGGAAGCATATTGATCTGGGCAGCATCGTTACGCCTGAGCGGGCGCCTGCCACTGTGGCTTCGGGGCAGTGAGTTTCAGGTCACTCGGGCGGGCCTCTTCGCGAGCCTGCTCGCGAACAAAAACAGCACAGCCAGCGAGAATCTCAACCCTTGATGAACCGCGCCCGATATACGCCCGGCGCGCACCCCAGCCAGCGCAGACACGCCCGGTTGAATCCCTGCACATCGCTGTAACCCAACCGATCCGCCACTTCCACCAATTCCAATGCCCCGGCCTGCAACAGGTCCTCGGCCCGGTAGTGGCGATACTCGTCCAGCAGTTCGCTGAAGGTCCAGCCCAACGCCTTCAGGCGCCGTGCCGCCGTGCGCTCAAGCACATGCTGCGTTGCGCAGAATTGCTGCCAGTGCGCTGTCGCCAGATCCTCGATCAGGTAATCGCTGAGCTGTTCCAGCAAGGTCGGTTCACTGTGACGGCGGGTCTGCTCCAGCAAATCGATCAAGGTTGCTTCCAGCGCCGGATTGCCCGGCGTCAACGGCATTGCGAACAGCTGCGGATCCAGTTGAATCGCCGCGCATGACTGCTCTGCGCTCACCGGGGCGCGGAACGCTGTTTCGTGTTGTTCGCGGCTTGCCGACACCAGCGCCACACCCAGCACCGGGTCACCCTTCAAACCGCTGGCGAGCAACTTGCGTCGCACCAGGCTGCACAGGCTGACAAGGATGTAATCGGTCAGCGCTGCCGGAGCACCGAGACTGCCCGTCTCGAGCAGACGCAGCGTGACCCCACGGTGTTCACGCATGATCTCCATGCGCAAATACCCGTTGAAAAACGCAAAATACTCGGCGAAAAACTCGCAGGCACGTTGCAGCGACACGGCGACATCGAACAGATAGGTCAAACCGTTGGTGGCGGTCGAAACAAAGCGTTCACCCGCCGCCAGACCGATCGACGGATCTCCGCTCTGCTCCACGGCAAACGACCAGAAGCGCCGCGACATCAGCAGCGGCATGCGCATGAACGGCGTGCGCAGATCAGACAGGCTGCGGCGCAGTTGGGCTTCGATTGCGCCTTGGGTAATGCCGCGCGCGAGCAATTCTTCAATGGCCGGCAACAGGGTCGGCGCGTAAAAGGCATTGGCGGCGAACGGCGTGAATTTGCTCATCGTGCGCAGGCTCTTGCGGTCATCGATTGGCGGTCAGCAAACGTTGATCGACGCTAAGGATCGCCTCGATCATCGCCCGCGCGGCAGGCGTCAGGGTATAGCCGGCGCGGCTGACGATGCCGTAACCCAATTGCAGTGCCGCCTCGTCGTGCGGTACGTCGACAAAATCGAGCAGCTCGATCAGGCCCTCGTCGAGCTGTTCACGCAAGGCCTCAAGCGTCGCCAGACCCACGGCATCAGAGCGCAGGACCACACGCTGGATGGCGTCGAATTGTGCACACTCCACGCTCGGCGTGAAGTCGGACTCACCGAGGATATCGGCGAGCACCTTGCGGATCATCGGTGGAATGCGCGTGCCGACGATCGGGTAATCGAGCAGGGCGCGCAATTGCAGGTCTGCCTGCGCAACCAGCGGATGCCCGGCGCGACAGAAAAACCGTCCCGGCCGCCTGCGCAGCTGGTGCACCTGATACTGCGGATCACTGACGAAGTGCCGCGCGTCCGCGACGAAAAACTCGATCTGCTGTTCGCGCAACCACAGCGACAGTTGCTGCCAGTCGCCTTGGTGAAAGCGCGTGCGAATCGCCGGATGCGCCTGAATGAAATCGGCCAGCGCTTCGGGCACCAGCACTTGCGCCGGATACGGGCCGCAACCGAATTGCAGTTCGCCGCCGGTGAGGCCGTTGTATTGCGTCAATTCATTGTGCAGTGCCTGACTGCCGGCGAGCAGGCGCCGCGCGTGCTGCAGCACCAATTCACCTTGCCCGGTCAGGCGGAATTCACGGCTGCTGCGCTCGACCAGCGCGCAATCGAGGTCGCGCTCCAGCGTCTGGATGCTGCGGCTGAACGCCGGTTGGCTCAAGTTGATCGCCTCGGCGGCGCGGCCGAAATTGCGACAGTCTGCGAGGGCGACCAGGTGGCGAAGCTGGCGAAGGTCCATCATGCGTCTCCTGCATTTTGCGGATACTTTTAATGCATTGGATCGATAGCACGTCCGCTGGCATAAGTACACGCCTGGTCTTCCATGGCACGCCTTCATGTCCCAGCCTGTGTTCGCTTCCAGCGCTTTTGTCCGCACGATTCTCGCTCATGCCCGACAGTCAGGCGTGTGCCCGCAACACTTGATGGCGCGCGCCGGGATTTGCCCGTCAGTGCTCGCTGGGGCGCATCAATTGATCGCCGCACGATCGGTTGAACAGTTGTGGCGTGAGTGTGAGTGGGCGGGGGTGGCGCCGACGTTCGGCTGTGAACTGGCCGACGGGATGGCGACCGATTGCCTGCAGGGACTGAATATTCTCCTCGACTCGGCGGTGACCTTGCGCGCCAGTCTGAAGTGCTTCATCGACTGCTTGCCACGGGTGATCAACTACGTCGCGGTGGAGTTGGTCGAGGCAGGCGACGTTGCTCATTTGCGCATGAGTTCGCTGCAGGGGCCGCTCCATCATTTCGCTCTGGACGCGGCGGCCGTGACGCTGGTGCGCAATATTGCCCGGCGGTCAGGCAGGGCGCCGGGAGATTTGTTTGTGAATGTCAGCCTGCGCGCTGCGCAAATGGCCGGGAGCTTGCTGCGTGAAATTGGTGTTGCGGTGGAGCAGGGCGAGCACCTGCGCCTGACATTGCCGCGCTCATGTCTCGATCAGGCCTTGCCTGGCGCCAATCCGTTTTTGCACCAAAGCGTGCTGCGCCACTGGCACGCTGAAGCCAGCGCACCTGCGCGCCAGGACAATCTGACAATGGCGCGGCACTGGCTGACGGCGGGCGATCAGCCGATCGAGCGCATAGCCGAACGGCTGGGCTATCGGCAGCCCAGTAACTTTATCCGCGCGTTCCGCAAACAGTTCGGGACTACGCCGAAGCAGTTTCGGCTGAACACTGGGCAGGTCTGTTGAACGCAGGATCGAGGTGTTTGATCGTCATTGAGGGTGTCAGCAAGATTTCCCCCCTCACCCCAGCCCTCTCCCCCAAAGGGGGCGAGGGGGAAAGGGAGCCGATCTGCGTGTTATTCAAAATTGAATTCAACTCGGTATCCCAAGTCGGCGTAGCTCGTCCATGCAACTCGGTCGGTCCTCTCTCCCTCCGGGAAGGGGGCTTATGACTCATGGGAGCCGATCTGCGTGTTATTCAAAATTGAATTCAACTCGGTATCCCAAGTCGGCGTACCTCGTCCATGCAACTCGGTCGGTCCTCTCTCCCTCCGGGAGAGGGCTAGGGTGAGGGGCTTTTGACTTACGGCGTGACGATATTGAACTGCGGTCCGAATGTATCCAGGCTGCCCATCAACAGCCCGAATTTCTGACCATTGCCCTGCAGCTTCACCAGCCCCTTCTGCATCGCCGTCGGGAAGTCCAGTTGCTTGAGGCTGATCTTTTCCAGCGTATCGCGGCTGAGGCTGACACTGGCATCCGCCGCCGGATTCAGGCCGGCGCGGTGAGTCAGCACGCCATTGCGCAAGGTCAGGGTGAAATCCCTTTGCACATCGTCGAACGTCCAGTTCAGCGTCAGGTCATTCGCCACGGCTTTGTCGCTGTCCAGGCGTACCGCGAGGTAGTCGAAGAACATTTCCGGACTCATCGCCCGCACCATGTCCGCCGACACGGAATTGGCTGATCGCGGCGGCACGCCGTCGCGCAGTTCCATCGCCCCGGTCAGGTACATGTTGCGCCAGGTGGCGTTTTCGCTTTGATAACCCAGCTGCTCCAGGGTCTCGGCCTGAGCCTTGCGTGCATCCGCGTTGTCCGGATCGGCGAACAGCAACTGGTTGCCCAACTGCGCGGCCCATCGGTAGTCAGCGCTGGCCATCGCACTGCGCATTTTTTCCAGCACCGACGTGGCACCGCCCATGGCCTCGACCGAGCGTTTAGCCGCATCGACCGGCGGCAGCGGGTTGAGGTTGGCCGGGTTGCCGTCGTAGAAACCCATGTAACGCTGATACACCGCGCGCGTATTGAAACTCAGCGAGCCGTAATAACCACGGGTGTACCACTTTTGATCGAGCGAGCCGGGCAGTTTTTTGATTGCTTCGGCAATTTCCAGCGGCGTCAGGCCCTGGTTGAGCAAGTGCAGAGTGCGGTCGTTGATGAAGGCGTACATGTCGCGCTGATCGGCAAGCAGAGTTCGAATTCGCTCGCCGCCCCAGGTCGGCCAGTTGTGCTGAGCGAACAGCACGTCGGCTTTGTCACCATAGCGCGCCAGGCTGTCATCGAGGTATTGCGACCAGGCCTTGGCATCACGCACTTGCGCGCCGCGCGGAGTGAGGATGTTGTGCATCATCTGCGTGGCGTTTTCGGCCATGCACAAGGCTTTCAACTCGGGGAGATACAGGTTCATCTCCGCCGGCGCTTCGGTGCCCGGGGTCAGTTGAAATTCAACTTGCAGGCCAGCGATGGTGCGAGTTTCCAGCGGCTCGGCGATCAGCTCGGTGGGCGCGATCAGCGTGACCGTGCCGCCGCTGGGCGCGCTCTTGCCAAGGCCAGCGTCGACCTGACCTTTTTCACTGCGCGGCAACAGACTGCCGAACTGGTACTGCGCGCGGCGGCTCATGGCATTGCCGGCCATGACGTTCTCGCTCATCACGTGTTCCATGAAACCGACCGGCGCATAAACCTTGACCTTGCCGGCCTTGACGTCGGCCTCATCGATCACCCCGCGCACCCCGCCGAAGTGATCGACATGAGTGTGACTGTAGATCACCGCAACGACCGGTTTGCGCGGTCGGTTGGCGTAGTAGAGATCCAGCGCAGCCCTGGCGGTTTCGGCGATGGTCAGCGGATCGATGATGATCAGCCCTTCGTCACCTTCGATGATGGTCATGTTGGCCAGGTCGAGGCCGCGCACTTGATACAGCTTGGGGCTGACCTCGAACAGACCGGCGTGGGCGTTGAGTCGGGCTAGTCGCCACAGGCTCGGATTGACCGATTCCGGCGCCTTGTCCTCAGCGAGGAAGTCATAGGCGTTGACGTTCCAGATGACTTTGCCAGCCGCGTCTTTGATCTGGCCCTTGAACGGCGCGATCAAACCTTTGCTGACGGATTCGAAATCGGTGCGGTCGCTGAAAGGCAGGGTTTGCAGCACGGCAGCGTTGCTTGCGGCGGTTTGCACGCTCGGCGCCACCGGACCGTCAGCAGCGAGCAACGGCTGGCTCAGGCAAGTGGTGATCAGGCAGGTCAGCAGGCCACGCGGGCTCAGGATGAAACGGGGCATGGGTGTCTCCGGTTTTTTATCGTTATGGCCGAACAACCGGCAGCGTAGGATGCGGCGCAAGGTTGGCGATGATCATCAGCGGACAAAAACCATTCAGGGCCGCTATCCTAGGTCCAGGTTCACTGATCGGGTTTGCCCATGCTTGAGGTTCGCGACGTTTTCAAAAGCTATGCCACGCCACAGGGAGTGTTGCCGGTGCTGCAAGGCGTCGACCTGACGCTGGCGGCCGGTGGCAGCCTGGCGCTGATGGGCGAATCGGGCAGTGGCAAAAGCACGCTGCTGCATCTGGTGGCGGGGCTGGACAAGGTCGACAGCGGCAGCATCCGCAGCGGCGAACATCGCCTGGAAGCCATGAGCGAAGCGCAACTGGCCAATTGGCGCCGCACGGAAATCGGTCTGGTATTTCAGCAGTTCAACCTGATCGGCAGTTTGCGCGTGGAAGACAACCTGGCCTTTCAGGCGCGCCTGGCCGGGCGCCATGAGCCGCGCTGGCAAGCGCATCTGGTGCAGCGTCTGGGTCTGGGCGATTTGCTTTCGCGGTATCCCGAGCAACTCTCTGGTGGCCAGCAGCAACGGGTAGCGCTCGGCCGAGCATTGGCTTCGCAGCCGAAATTGCTCTTGGCCGATGAACCCACCGGCAGCCTCGATGAAGCGACCAGCGATGAAGTGCTGCGGCTGCTGCTCGAATTGCTTGATGACACACCGACGACGCTGCTGATGGTCACTCACAGCCAGCGCGTTGCGGCGCGATTGGCCCAGCGCGTGGCGTTGTCCAACGGGCGGGTTGCCTGATGATCTGGCGGCAAACCCTGCGCGCGCTGCTCAGCCACTGGCGGCGCCATCCCGTGCAGTTTTTCAGTGTGCTGACCGGACTGTGGCTGGCCACCAGCCTGCTCACCGGCGTCGAGGCGCTGAACAGCCAGGCGCGCGACAGCTATGCGCGGGCCAGCCAGATGATCGGCGGCGAACCGCAAGCCAGCCTGAGCACGCCGAACGGTGCGCCGTTTCCCCAGCGCTGGTTCATCGAGCTGCGCCGTCAGGGCTGGCCGGTGTCGCCGGTGCTGCAGGGCCGGCTGACACTCAAGGGCCACGAAGACCAACGCATTCAGGTGATGGGCATCGAGCCGGTGTCGCTGCCGACGGACTCCGCAGTGGCCGGGCAGGCGATGCCGATCGAGCGGATCGTCGAATTCTTCAGTCCGCCGGGCAGCACCTGGATTTCTCCGGACACCCTGCAAATGCTCGGCTTGCACGAAGGTGATACACCGCAAACCGTAAACGGCCAAACCCTGCCGCCGCTGCTCGCGCAGAAGGACATGGCGCCGGGCCTGTTACTGGTCGACATCGGCGTAGCGCAAAGACTGCTCGACCAACCCGAGCAACTGTCGCGATTGCTGCTGCCCAAGGACTTTCATCAAGAATTACCAGCCAGTATCAGCGATCGCTTGCAGCTCAAAAGCAGCGGCGAAGAAAACAATCTCGCGCGGCTGACCGAGAGCTTTCACCTCAATCTTGATGCCCTTGGATTTTTGTCATTTCTGGTCGGCCTGTTCATCGTACACGCCGCCATCGGCCTTGCTCTGGAACAGCGCCGAGGCTTGCTGCGCACCTTGCGCGCCTGTGGCGTCAGTGCACGAATGCTGATCGCATGTCTGGTGGTTGAACTGGGTGTGCTGGCGCTGATCGGCGGATTGTTCGGCGTGATCAGCGGCTATTGGCTGGCCAGCGTGCTGCTGCCGGACGTCGCCGCCAGTCTGCGCGGATTGTACGGCGCGGAGGTGGCGGGACAGTTGCGTTTGAGCCCCTGGTGGTGGTTCAGCGGCATCGGTTTGAGCCTGTTCGGCGCGTTGCTGGCCGGGGCCAACAGTCTGCTGCGGGCGGCGCGTCTGCCGTTGCTGGCGGTGGCCGATCCGCAGGCCTGGCATCAACAGTATTCGCGCTGGTTGCGTCGGCAGGGGTGGCTGGCGACAGCGCTGCTGGCGATTGCGCTGGTGGCGCTGATCTGGGGTGACAGCCTGAGCAGCGGCTTCGTGCTAATGGCCGGGCTGTTGCTCGGTGCCGCGCTGGCCTTGCCGGTGTTGCTCAGTGCTTTGTTGAATCCCTTGCTCGGGCGCAGTCGTTCGGTGCTCGGCCAGTGGTTTCTCGCCGATTGCCGCCAGCAACTGCCAGCCCTGAGTCTGGCGCTGATGGCGCTGCTGTTGGCGCCCGCCGCCAATATCGGCGCCGGCAGCATGACCGCCGGTTTTCGCCAGACCTTCAACGACTGGCTCGAACAACGCCTGAGTGCCGAGTTGTACATCAACCCGACCAACCCGGCGCAGGCCCGCGAAATGCACAGTTGGCTCAAACAGCAGCCCAACGTGACCGCTGTGCTGCCCAACTGGCAGGTTTCGGTGACGCTGCAAGGCTGGCCGGCCGATGTCTACGGCATCATCGACCACCCGCACTATCGCCAGCACTGGCCGCTGCTCGACAGCAGTGGCGGAGATCCGTGGGGAAAACTGGCCACGGATGATGCAGTGATGCTCAGCGAACAACTGGCGCGACGCCTGAAACTCAAAGCGGGCGAGCATCTGCGCATCCCCACGCCAAACGGCACGTGGTCGCCGCGCATCGTCGGCATCTACGCTGACTATGGCAATCCGAAAGGGCATGTGCTGATTAGCAGCGATCACCTGCTGCGAGGCTGGCCGCAGCTCACTCCGAACCGCTTCAACTTGCGTATCGATCCAGCGCAGATTCCGGCGCTGCTCAACGTCTTGCAGGCGCGCTTTGCGCTGGATGACAACCGCATCATCGATCAGGCGCGGCTCAAGGGCTGGTCGGTGCAAGTCTTCGAACGTACCTTTGCCGCGACGGCGGCGTTGAACAGCCTGACGTTGGCCGTGGCTGGCGTGGCGCTGTTCATCAGTCTGCTGACCCAGAGCCAGAGTCGGCTCAGTCAACTTGCACCGCTGTGGGCATTGGGCGTGACACGTAAACAACTGATGCTGCTCAACCTCGGTCAGACCTGGCTGTTGGCGATACTGACTTTGTTGCTGGCATTACCGCTGGGTATCGCGCTGGCATGGTGCCTGGATGCGGTAATCAATGTGCAAGCGTTCGGCTGGCGACTGCCGTTGCGGGTGTTCCCGTTGCAGTTGTTGCAACTGATGGGCCTGGCGTTGCTCGCGACTTTACTGGCCTCGGCATGGCCGCTGTATTCGTTGTATCGCACGCAACCGGCGGATTTGCTGAGGACGTTTGCCCATGAGGATTAACGGCGTCGTGCTGATGCTCGTGTTGCTGCTCGGTGGTTGCGATCAGCCCGCACCCGAGGAGAAAGGCTTCGCCGGCATGGGCGATCAGGCGCAATCGTTCACCCCGGTGGTGCCCGGTCGGATGTTCAGTTTCCCTGCCGATCACGGCGCGCATGATGGTTTCCGCATCGAGTGGTGGTACGTCACCGCCAATCTCAAGGATCAGCAGGGCAATGATTTCGGCGTGCAATGGACGCTGTTTCGCAGCGCCCTGAAACCGCTCGCCGAGCAGGCCGGGTGGGGCAATCAGACGATCTGGCTTGGTCATGCGGCGGTCACCTCGCGTTCGGTTCATCACGCCGCCGAGCGCTACGCCCGCGGCGGAGTAGGGCAGGCCGGGGTGCGGCTGGCGCCGTTCGAGGCGTGGATCGATGACTGGATGTTTGCCAGTCAAGCGCAGGACCCGCTGAGCGATATGCAGCTCAGCGCCCGCGATAAAAATTTCGCGTATCAGCTGCGCCTCACCTCCAGCCGCCCGCTGGTGCTGCAGGGCGACAGCGGCTTCAGCCAGAAATCCGAAGAAGGCCAGGCCTCGTACTACTACAGCCAACCTTTTTTCCAGGCCAGCGGCACGCTGCAGATCGACGGCCAGACATACACCGTCAGTGGCCCGGCATGGCTTGATCGCGAGTGGAGCAGTCAACCGCTGACTGCCAACCAGACTGGCTGGGACTGGTTCTCCCTGCACCTGGACAGTGGCGAACACGTGATGCTTTATCGCATGCGGCAGAAGGACGGCGCGCCTTATCTGACCGGCACGTGGATCGCCGCTGACGGGCAGATTCAGACGTTGCGCAGCGAGCAGATCAGCCTTGTGCCGCAGGATACGGCCAAGGTTGCTGATCGGCCGATGCCGGTGAAATGGTCGATCCGTATTCCTGACAAGAAACTCGATATCAGCGTTGACGCGATCAACCGCAATGCGTGGATGGATTTGCGTATTCCGTACTGGGAAGGGCCGGTGAAGATCAATGGCAGCCATCCCGGCCAGGGCTATCTGGAAATGACCGGTTATTAACGGCAGACGCTGTCTCATTGTGGGAGCGAGCCTGCTCGCGAAGGCATTTTGTCGGGTGCTGAGGATTTTTGGCTGAGTACATATCCGTTGCTGCGGTAATGGCGGCTTAGGGGTCCGCCCTTACGGCGGGGCACCTTTTTCAAACGCCAAAAAGGTAACCCAAAAGGCTTGCTCCTGCGTTTGGCCCTCGCCGGCCCGGGTTCCTTCGCTGCGGGATCGATCCGGGCGCAGCGGCTCCGGTTTGCTTCGCTGCACCTACACTCGCTGTGTACGACTGCGTCGTACGGTCGCTGCGCTCCCACGCCCGGATCAATCCCTCCGCTCAGCCTTCCGACGTCGCCGGTGGATCAAGATCAAAAGCAGGCGAGCTGACACTCGGCCCAAGGGCGAACGCTCATCATGTAGGAGCTGCCGAAGGCTGCGATCTTTTGATCTTGCTCTTGCTCTTGCTCTTGTAGGAGTGAGCCTGCTCGCGATAGCTATCTCAAAGACACCGATGAATAGCAGAGTTACCCAATCCCTGTGGGAGCTGGCTTGCCAGCGATGGCGTCCGTGCCTTCACCGCTGAGCGAACTGACTGGAACTCTCACCGGCGCCCACCGCTCTACCAGAAACCCGCCATTTTCGGACTTAACCATGAGCGACGACCTGCAACTCCCAGACCTCGAAACCTGGCAGCGCCTGTTCGACGATCAGACCCTTTGGCAGCAATCGCCTGACGCTCACTATTTCGATCTGCAGCGCATCGCCGACGACCTGCTCGGCCAAGGGGCGATCGATCTTGAGCAATGGCAGTTGCTGCGCGCCAAAGCCGACGATTTGCACAAGCAAACGCCCGAGGTCAACGTCGCCCGTGAACTCGAAGATCCCGAAGCCTGAGGACTCCTGCCATGAATACGACCATTAACCAGAACGACAACCCCGACGAACCACGCCCGGCCGGCGAAACCGAACGCGACAATGACGCACTGCGCCCGACCGATCCCAAGCAGCGGCAGGACAGCGGCAAAGGTACAGCGAGCGGCGAATCCACCGCCCAGGAGACCGCCAAGCCACACACTCGCGGGCCACAAACCCAAGTCAAGCCCTGAACAGCGTCTATGCTCCCTGGCACGCCCGCCGCTGAAGTCGATTCGGCAGCGGGCGTCGCCACTTCATCACAGGGAAAGTAATGCATATGAAGCTCGACGCTCTGGCCAAGGCCATCACCCTCGCAACCCTCCTTTCGGTCTCCAGCTTCGGCGCTCTGGCTGCCGATATCCCATTATCCGCCGTCGTTGAGGCCGATTCCGTTACCACCAAAGTGCTCGGCGTCGACCCGGCCAATCACCAGGTCGTGTTGGAAGGCCCCGAGGGACGTCAGGTCCATGTGCAGCTCAGCGACAAAGCGAAAAACCTTGCCAATCTCAAGGTCGGCGATCTGGTGAAGATCGAAGTGCAGCGTTCAGTTGCCGCTTATCTCGACACGGATGTGGATAAAGGTCTGCCAGGCACCACCGAACGCACCGGCGAACTGCGCAAGGCCCCGGGTAGCGACAACCCTGGCGGCGAGGCCTATCGTCAGGTTCAGGTGCAGCTGAAAATCAGCAAAATTGATTTGAAGACCCACCAGGTCACCCTCGAGAATCCATCCGGACAATCGAAGACGCTCGATGTGAAGAAGCCGGAGATTCAGGCCAGGTTGAAAGATCTGAAAGTAGGGCAGAGCGTAATTGTCACTTACACCGATATCCTGAAAGTGACCAGTCAACACGATAGTTGAGCATTAGCTCTACAACTTTATTGCTCTTGTACAATTTTATGTATGAGAGCAATCATATAAAAGTTTCTGTCGGACAATTCTGGGGAAATATCGGAAAGGACGGTCTTTAACTTTTCAGTACAAAAATTTCATATTTCTACCTGACGACATATTCACAGGATTGAATTAAAATCCTCGGCGTTCGCCCAGTGTCAGGGCTCTTTACCGGTGCATGGATTGCCAGGCCATAACACTGGGCGAACTCCAACGACGGTAGTTGTATACAAAAGTTAAGAACAAAAAAGGGCGACTTTGAAGTCGCCCTTTTTGTTGCCTGGAATCAAGCCGAAGCCTGCATGCCAGACTTGTCTCGCTGCCCCCGTAAGCGCTTGAGCGTTGCCTGATACATCTTCGTGCGGCGATGGTCCTTGCCATACGTGCCTGCCGCCGCGACGGTGCCGGCCTGGATGTGATCCAGATAGCGGAAAATCGTCCGTGGCGAGAGAAACCTGACGCCATAGCCCAACTCGATCATTCGATCCTGCAGCGTATAACCCGGCACCCGATCATCCATACAGAAGTGCAACCCTTGTGACTTCATCAAACGCACATTCCACAACGTACAAAAACTTTTAAGATGCGTTTCTTTATACGGGCGTGGCGGTTTCGAACGCAGCCCGAAATGAACTTTGAGCCGGCGAACATGGTGTTTGCAGAATCTCGAAGTCAACCGCCAGGTATCTCGCAATAACCCACGATCAAGTTGCTCCACACAACCGACCGCCGCCATGTCTGCACTTTTCGTGCATTCGCGCATCATCATCGCGAACACTTCCATGTCGTAGACAAAGGTGTCGGTGTGCAGCAGAAACAAGTAGTCGGTCTCAACTTTAGCCAAGGCCAGATCCAGCGCCTTGCCATGGGCAATATGACCCGCTTCCTTGCCTGGCGACGGCCGCTCGATCAGATTGATCCAGTCCAGCGAACGCAAGTAATCAAGGCTGGCATCCGCCGAATCGTTATCCACCACCCACACTGGAATGCCCTGCGCCTGAACATGCTCGCGCAACAGCTCCAGGCACATGCGGGTGATATCCGGGGTTTTGTAATTGACCAGCACGAGGCTGAAGTTGGATTGCGGCTGGGAGGGTAGATCGAAGGCTTTCATGTCGGAGGGACTCATCCACGGCTCAAGACGACGGGGTTCATGGGCCGGGATGCTAGCGGGGGAAGCTTAGGTGAAGCTTAATTTGCCGGTTTGACTGAGTTGTTATAGCAAGCAGGGCTTTCAATGGATCCGGACGGCTTCCAGAAGACAAAGCGACCACATGATCGCTCTGTCTTGAGAGATGAATCAGACCTCCTGTCGCCAAGCGGAGAACGTGATCATTGTGCCGGCTTCTTTTCTATTGGTGATTTCTATTTTATAGGTACCACCATCGATGCGGCCCTCAACTAGCGCTTTGCGCTCGTTGCCGCTGACTTCGGCGTCCTTCGCATGCTGCTGATAGAAGTCGATAACATTCTCGTATTCCGTAAAAGTCCTGAGAATGACCTCATATTCATGCTGAGGGCGTCCGGCTATTTTGTCCCAGTCACCGTCAATTGGCGTGTCTTCCATACCCGGTGTCGTAAATACACCGTGAGCGCCAGCGCCAATCAGGTGAGCTCGCTGCGGAAGCAATGCCAGCATCGCTTTTGGAAAATCGGACGGTAATTGAGCCGCAGTCCAGGCTCCCTGTTTCGGCTGAGTCACGATGTACTCAACGTGGGCAATCTTCTGCGCGGCGGCTCGGCGTTCTGGGTCATCACTCTCCGCCCACAGCGCCATCATAGGAGGCAACTGCTTACTCCAGGAGACCAAAGAGTCAGCGTCAGCCTTCTTGGCGCCTTCTGGCTGGAAAATAGTCAGCACTGTTTCCGGCGCATCGTTACAAGTCAATGCTTCCTCACGAGACTTGACGGTGCAGTGGCCATTGACCAATCCTACGGCGAGCAAATGCCCCTTGTCGTCCAACAGTAATGCGCCGCGCTCGAATCCGTTGTTACCGTCGTCCATGGCGGCGATTACTTTTATGCCGGAAGGCACACCATCAACAAACGTCGACATTTCCGAATCGAGCGCTTCAAGAACCTGCTGCACGATCATCGTATTGTCATTGGTGTAACTTCCGGTTTGGTACCCAAAAAAATTAACGAGTGCAGAGCGAACCGCCGGGTCTTGGTTGAGCTTGGAAGCCCGTTCTGGACTGGCTTCGTTTGTGAGCAACAAGGCAGTTGTGCCGTCGGGACGTTGTTCGGATCGAAGTGACAGCGCGATTGCGCTTAGGGAGAAGGTGAAGGCTAGAAACAAGGCGAGAGTGCGGCTCAAGTGTTTCAAGATAACAGTCCTTTGGTTATTTAATCCGTGAGAGTGATCGCAGAGATTTGATCGGGTGATTATGCGTTGAGCGTAAGTTTTCTGTTTTTTTTCATTATTCTTGATTGGGGATTTTAATTTGACAGCGGCCTTGCAGGTCTCAGTATCGCGCCTTCCATGCTTATCAGGCGGCCCAGCAGATTTCTTCGTACAACTAATCAGTCAAGGCTTCCAGAACTCAATTCCTTCCATATGACGCTCTATGTCATCCATGTCATCCATGTCATCCTCACCAAGAGTTGAGTCAAAATTTTTGCTGATAATTGTTCTGATTTTGCTAGTCGCTGAGTTACGTTTTCATCGTCAATGAACTCAGTTGTAGCTTTCCGGTATTCTTCAACCGGTTTGTCGCTATAGTAACTTCCCATTTTATGTAGAGAAATCAAGATGAATTCAATATTTGCGAGTGCTTCCAGAGCATCTTCGCCAGTCAGTATGATTTTTTTTTTTTTTTTTTCTAATATTATTTTTCTCTGATAGGGCATTGCGACAATTGGGGGCGGATTTATTTCAATGGAAAATAAATCTGTCCCTGTATGTCCAGACTGGCTCTTATTGATTTTTATCTGATTTTTTAGCTTTTTCCAAAAGGTTGTACAGCTCTGGATAATAGTCGATTTCTTCTGGCGGCAGTTGGTCAATTATATTTTGTATTTTTTCGGCATATTTTGTTTCAATTGGTGTTTCTGTCCAGTCTAGCTCTGAGGCGGCGGCGATAGATACCTCGATAAATTCGGAGTCAAGAAGTAGTTTTAAAATCTCTATGGCATCTGCTGACCGCAATTCACCCAGTGCCGCAGCACTTCGCTCTTGCCAATATTGCTCCATAGAGAGAATAGTGTCGTGCAAATGTTTCCAATCTTCCGCATTGAATTTTTTCAATACTCCCTTAGCTACTTGCTCCGTTATGTACTCATTCCAATTGGAGTCTTCATTCTGCCCAAGCCAGTGATTGTACTCTTCGTAAATTTTGCTGTTCATTCGCTATCTCAACTTAAGTTGATGGTGACATAGGCGCGTCGCCTGCAGGAAATGAAGACGTAATAACTCCGTCGTCCTTTAAAACCTGCCACTTCACACCGTCAACCGTTTTGGTGTGTAGGGTGGTTGTAACGCCGTCAACTTCCCGCATGAATACACCGGGTGTCGCGGCTACTTCATCTGTAACCCAAAGTATCTTGTCGTTGCTCCAGGTTTCTGGGGCTAGTGTATGTTTTCCGCCTTTCTTGGCTGACATACCGACGGTACCGTCTTTTCGTACAAGAACCATTTTGAAGTCTTGAACTTTTATCGTACCGTCTGCGTTTGTCTGTACAACGGTCATTTCGTGTTTTGGGGATTTTAAAACTTCAGAGGAATGCCCCCCAATCGGCTTATTACTGTTCGGGCTGCGCGTGCCGAACAGAATCTTATCTTGCATCTGGGCAGGCAGTGCCCCGGCGTATGGGCGATTATATGGATCAGGTGGCGCTTTTCCTTCGTCGTGTTCAGCTTTTTCCGAATCATCGGGCCTCTTACCTTTAGGTTCGTCCCCTGCGCCAGGACAGGTATTCAGCCCCAACGGATCCACCCACCCCGTTGGGTTAGGCACGTACTGATAGCTATTCAACCCACCTGCAAGCTTGATCGGATCCGGTGTCAAAAAACGCCCAGTGCCCGGATTGTAGTAGCGGTGGCGGTTGTAATGTAAGCCTGTCTCGGCGTCGAAATACTGACCCTGGAAGCGCAGCGGATTGTCGATTTCGCTGACGTCCAGTGCAGCGAGATTGCCGTAGGCGCGGTACTTCGCTGACCACATGATCTCGCCGCTGTAGTCGGTCAGTTCCTGTGGCGTGCCGAGATGGTCCAGTTGGTAGTAGAACGGGGCCGCTTTTAGCGGGCCTTCGCCGTCGAGCATTGCCAACGGGCGGAAGCTGCCCGGTTCGTAGATATAGCTGCGATAACGATTTTCTGCACTTTCGGCGATCAAGCGTTCGCCTTGCCAGAGAAATTCAGTGGTATGGCCGTCGACGGTTTTCTCGATGCGACGGCCGAAGGCATCGTATTTGTAGGATGCGGTGCTGCCACCCGGCAGGCTGACACCGATCAGGCGGTGCTGGCAGTCGTAGCGGTACTCGGTGACGAGTTTTTGTCCGGCGCCACGGCGTTCACGAATCAGGTTGCCGTAGGCGTCGTAGTCGTAATGGCGGTCGCCCTGCATGAGCAGGCGATTGCCTTTGACGTTGGCGAGGTTCGCCGCAGGCAGTTCATTTTGGCTGAGCAGGTTGCCTGCGGGGTCATGGGCGAAGCTTTCTGGCATAGCGCCGCGTACGCTGATCAGTCGGTCGAGCGGATCGTAGTGATAGCTGCGGTTGCCTTTGCGGCTGTCGCTAATGCCAGCGAGGTTGCCGTTGACGTCGTAGTTGTAGCGACGCTGGAACAGGTGTTTGTCCCGTTGGCTGACGCTGTGTGCTTGCAGGCGACCCTGTTCATCGTATTGGTATTGGCTGAGCAGCAGGCCTTGTTGGCGTTGTTGCTCGCGACCGGCGTTGAACTGGTGGCTGGTCAGGCGTGACCCGTTCAGGTCGATGCTGCTCAGGCGTCCACCGGACAAATGACGGTAATCGAGCGTGCAGCCATCCGGCAGACGGCAGTGGCTGAGTTGGCCGACGTTGTCGTATGCGTAACGCGTGGTGCCCCAACCTTGATGCTCGGTGATCAAGCGATCTTGCACGTCGTATTCATAAGCGAGCGGCCAATGGCCGTCGTCGACGTTTACCAGGCGACCCAGTGCGTCGTAGCTGTAATGAATCTCCTCACCATCGGGCAAGGTTTTGACCAGCAAACGGCCTGCGGCATCACGCTGATATTCGGTAACCAGTTCGGTGCCGTCTTCGCCAAACTCGGTTTTCTTCAGCAGTTGGCCGTTGGGGTCGTATTCGTACGCGGTGCGTCGGCCGTCGAAACCGGTTTCCTGCTGGATCAGGCCGTTCGAGTAATAATCGAGTTGATAGCGTTCGCCGCGCTCGTTCTCGATCTCGGTGAGGTTGAGTTGCGAGTTGTCGTAGCGGTAGCGCAGTTGGCTGCCGTCGGGATTGATGCGGCGGCTGACGAGGTGCAGGTTGTCGGCGTATTCGTAGCGGGTGATACGGCCGAGTTCGTCGCGTTCGGCGGTGACGCGGCCATACGGGTTGTAGGTAAACGCACGTGTGGCGCCGCCGGGCAGGGTGACCTGAGTGAGGCGGTCGACGGCATCCCATTGGTATTGGGTGATCGCGCCGAATTCATCCTGGCGAGTGATTTGCCGGCCGAGCGCATCGTAGCGATACTTGCGTTGACCTCCATCCGGCAGGCGTTCTTCCAGCAATTGGCCGAGGTTGTTCCAGCCCAGGTGATGACGACTGCCGTCGGGGTGACGGATCTCTACCAAGCGGCCCTGGTGGTCATAGCTGTATTGGGTTTCATTACCCAACGGATCAATTTGTTGAGTGATATCGCCTTGTCGGTTGTAGTCATACTGCCAACGCGCTTGGCCACGCCTGACCTCAATCAGTTGGCCATTGTAGTAGTTGTAAAGCGTTGGCTCGCCTTCCGGAGGGATCACGGCCAGCAAACGGCCGGCATTGTTGTACTGATACTCGGTGACTGCGCCCAATGCATTCTTTTCAGCAATCAAACGACCCTGATCGTCGTAGGCTTTCTGCGTTTCTGCGCCGTCCGGAGCGATTTCGCTGATGAGGCGCGCATTTTCGTCGTGTATGTAAACTTGCTCACTGCCATCGGCGTTATGAACCGTGACCGTGCCTTTGTCGTCCCACTCATAGCGTGTTTCCAAGGGTAAGTAGTTTGTCCAATGACGGACGCAGCGGGACAGCTTGCCTTCTCGCTCCCACTCCCAGAAGAAGCGGGCACCACCGGCCAATTGTCGCTCAAGGATTACATGTTGTTCGTTATAGCGGTAATGCTCGGTTTCGCCTGCAGCATTGGTTGCCGACACAAGTTGATGGCGAGCGTTGTACTCGTAGGAAACCAGTGTCTGTAAAGTCAGCCACGGATCCTGCCGTCTACCGGAATCGTCATACTCCGAGCGTTGCTGCTGTTGGTCCACGGCAATGATATGGCGGTCGTCGTAACGCAGCAGCAAGGCGCGACCGGAGCCATTGTCGATACGTTGAATGCGACCGACCAAGTCATAGCTGATATGCACCTGGTTTTCATACGAATCACTGATGGTGGTCAGTCGTTCTGCACGGAAATGATAGAACCGCGGCTTTGGCCCTGCTTGCGTGAGAATCAGCTCTCCGGGTGCATTCCCCAGAAAAATGGCCGCTTGAGCGAGGCTATTGGTGATGGCCGGTCGTTTCTCGGTCGGCTTTGGGAAACGGGTCTGGCGGTTTTCATTGTCTGTCCACAGCACGCCTTCGTCATCGATAAGCAAGCGATGAGACAACGAGTGGCTCCAGCCTGGCCCCATACGGTTGTCGATTTCAACAGCACTGCTGCGGTAGAGACGTGTCCATTCCAGCGGTAAGAGACCGCCCAGTTCGCCGTCGGTGAGTTTCAGCAACTCCTCACCCGTGACCATGGAGACGGGGTCACCGTTGGAGCAGGTTTTGTCGACGCATTGTGCGGGTTCATCAGCCGGGTTTTTTGACTGTTTAGGCGCGTTGTCGATGTTCTCCTGCTGTTCCAGGCGCGTTTCGTTCTGGGTTTTGTTTCGTGCGTGAATTTGCGCGTCGTTTTCGACTTTGCCTCCTGTCGCAGGCGAAGGACGCTTCGGAGCTGTGGCCGTTTGTGCAGGCGTGTGATCGGCGACAGTCGCCACTGCTTTTTTGCCCGAGTTGGTTACGCCGTTGCCATGAAATCTCAACGCGGCAGCAGCATCCGCATGGGGCTTGGAGCGAATCCTGCTGATTTCAATGAGCTTGGCCGTTAGCTTCTCAACCAGGTTGATCGCTTTTTGCGCCTGCAATGTGCCCTTGACCGCTTTCGCACTGGCGCGTAATGCAACCCCCAGCCCGCCGGTAAAAATGATCCCGAGGACGATATAACTTATTTCAGACTTCACTCTGGCTAGCACTTCTGTGCGAGTCTGCGGTGGCAGTAAAGTCGTCCATGCCCAAACCGCAGCGACATAAACCCACAACAATGGCTCGTCACTCGCTATCAAGAAACTGGTGCGAAGTGCTTCAGTTGAGGAGTTGTAGATTTTCTTGATGTTTTCGTCGGTGAAAAACTCCTTGAGTGTTTCGTAATTTTCACGGGGGTGAGTAACAAGCTTGAACAGCGACTTGATATCGCCCCAGATTCCCATGACGAATTTCCAGAAACCATCCCACTCCGATTGCAATTGTTGCCAGAGACGGCCAGCTATTGACGCATTGTTATGCTCCTTCCACAAAGGCAGGCATGTAGTTGTCCATTCCGAGGACAACCACTTGCTCAGATCGCCGATGACTTCGTCGTAGGATTTGAATAGACGCTCGTTGTCCGCGCTCGTCAGATCGGGGTAGAAAGTAATTCGGTAGAGCTGGCGTGGCTTCAGGTCGCTAACGACTTCAATCCCGGTTGGGCCGATTGTTTTGCGTACGGGTTGCCCGACGGTCTTGTTCTTCGAGTCGACAGGGGTCAGAACCACTGGAGTGTTGCCAATCGGCACAAAACGCGCCGATTCGAAACTATGAATCAGCGTGAGCTTTCCATTCTCGGGACAAGTGGCGAAATAAACCGGTTGGGTCTTGTCGCCCGTCGCAATGGGTTTTTTAACCTCGTCACCGACTTGAAATTGCTGCTCCATTTCCAGCCCAGGTATGAGTCTGGCGGTGGACCGATAACTCTTCAGGCAGTTCTTGAACTCTGCAATGACCTTGTTGAAGTCAGGCTGTTGAGCGGTGACATGAGTGATCGTATCCAATGGGGTCATACCACCACCTCTTTTTCCAGATAGGCCTTCAACAGCCCGGTAAAGTTTTCTTCCGTGAGTGGCGTGCGTTTAACAAAGCGCGCCACTTTTTGTTTCAGGTTCGATTCGGGAAAGGAGAAATACAGATCGGCGTGTTCCTCCTGTAGCCACTGCAGCATGTTGCCGATAACGGTGGATGGATTTTCTGCCATCAACCCATCCAGCAACTCCTTCGGCACCTCCCACCACGGCCAGTCCCGCACCTTCGGCACGACCCGCGTGCCCACTTCCAGCGCCTGCCCGTTGATCAGATACCGCTCAAACACCGGCAGCACCTCTCCGGCCTTCTCCCCAAGCCCCCGCAGGATCGGATAAATATGCCGCCCATCCCAAAACCGGAAAAACACTTCAGTGCCGTCCGGCATCTTCACCTGCGTCAGGCTGCGCAGATGTTCGAACACTTCGTTCGGCGCTGAACGCGATGTCGCCAGCCAGCCCCAGTCCAGCGCATCCGTTTCAGCGATCCAGGGCAAGAAGGCCGAATTCGGTTTGAGCTCGGTGAGGTAGGGCATCACCGGTTGCCAGGTGGAGTAGGGCGTGCCGCCCCAGATCGGCAGGAGCTGGGCGGTAGGTTCGGTGAGGTACAGGGTTTTCAGCGCGTCGGCGTCGCTGGCGGCGCTGATGATCAGGTACAGGCGCTCGCCGCTTTGCAGCGGCTGTTGCGCCAGCCAGTCCTTGGGGGTAATTCGTTCAGATG
>NZ_LHPA01000037.1:0-217168 GCF_001297215.1 Pseudomonas sp. RIT-PI-o
TGTGTGTGCGCCTCCACCCCCCCCCCCCCCGACCCCATATGTTGGGGGCGGGGGAGCGCGCCCCCGTGTGGGGGGCGGGCCCCCAAAAGTTTTGGGGTCCGGGCGCCCGCCCGGGGGGACCCACCCCCCCTCGCCACAATAGTGTCTTTGCGCTATTTGGTGCCGGTATGCCCGAAGCCGCCGGTGCCGCGTTCGGTTTCGACGAATTCCTCGACCATTTCGAAAT
This sequence comes from Pseudomonas sp. RIT-PI-o, assembly GCF_001297215.1. Classification (NCBI taxonomy): domain Bacteria; kingdom Pseudomonadati; phylum Pseudomonadota; class Gammaproteobacteria; order Pseudomonadales; family Pseudomonadaceae; genus Pseudomonas; species Pseudomonas sp. RIT-PI-o. Next base: position 227 of record NZ_LHPA01000037.1, read on the forward strand.
GCGCTTGTACCACCGGTACCAGCACCAGTTGCGCCAGACGCTCGCCGACGGGCATGGTGAAGTCGCTCTGGCCGCGGTTCCAGCAGGAGACCATCAGCGGACCCTGATAATCGGAGTCGATCAGGCCGACCAGGTTGCCGAGAACGATGCCGTGTTTGTGGCCCATGCCCGAGCGCGGCAGGATCAATGCCGCGAGGTTCGGGTCGCCGATGTACACCGACAGGCCGGTGGGGATCAGCACGGTTTCACCCGGTTTGATCACGATGTTCTGTTCCAGCATGGCTCGCAGGTCGAGGCCGGCGGAGCCCGGAGTGGCGTATTGCGGCAGCGGGAACTCGGTACCGATGCGTGGATCGAGGATCTTGGCTTGCAAAGCGTGCATGTAAATTAAACCTGGTTCAGACGTTCGGCGATAAAAGTGACCAGTTGGCGAGCGATCTTGCTCTTGCTGGTCTGGGCGAAAACCGTGGCGTGCAGCTCACGGTCGATGACGCTGCAGGCGTTTTCTTCGCTGTTGAAACCGATGCTCGGGTTGGCGACGTCGTTGGCGACGATCAGATCGAGATTCTTGTCCTTCAGCTTGCGTGCAGCGTAGTCGAGCAGGTGTTCGGTTTCGGCGGCGAAGCCGACACTGAACGGGCGGTCGGTGCGGGTCGCGATGGTGGCAAGGATGTCCGGGTTGCGCACCATTTGCAGGACGAAGCCGTCACCGCTCGCAGGATCTTTCTTGAGTTTATGCGGCGCGACGACTTCAGGGCGGTAGTCCGCCACCGCTGCCGACGAGATGAACACGTCGCAAGGCATGGCCGATTCGCAGGCGGTGAGCATGTCGCGGGCGCTGACCACATCGATACGGGTGACGCGATCCGGCGTCGGCAGGTGTACCGGGCCGCTGATCAAGGTGACGCGGGCGCCGGCTTCCACGGCGGCTTCGGCGAGGGCAAAACCCATTTTGCCGGAGCTGTGGTTGGTGATGTAGCGCACCGGGTCGATGTTTTCCTGGGTCGGGCCGGCGGTGATCACCACATGCTTGCCGGTCAGCGCCAGGCGCTGGAAGCAGTCGGCGGCAAGCAGCGCCAGATCGGTGGCCTCCATCATGCGGCCCATGCCGACGTCGCCGCAGGCCTGACTGCCCGAGGCCGGGCCGAAAGTCTTCAGCCCACGGCTTTCCAGCAGTTGCAGGTTGGCCTGGGTCGCCGGGTCGCGCCACATTGCCTGATTCATCGCAGGCGCGACGGCCACTACGGCGTCGGTGGCCAGCACCAGTGTGGTCAGCAGATCGTTGGCAATGCCTTGGGCCAGACGGGCGATCAGGTCGGCGGTGGCCGGCGCGATGAGTACCAGATCGGCCCATTTCGCCAGCTCGATATGGCCCATGGCGGCTTCGGCAGCGGGGTCGAGCAAGTCGAGGTGAACCGGGTGTCCGGACAGGGCCTGCATGGTCAGCGGGGTAATGAATTCGGCGCCGCCGTGGGTCATGACCACGCGCACTTCGGCACCCTGGTCGATCAGGCGGCGAACCAGATCGGCGCTCTTGTAGGCCGCAATGCCGCCGCCGACGCCCAGAACGATGCGTTTCCGATACAGCCGCTGCATAGGTCTGCCTTTCATTTCGTTGATGACTGCGGCGCGATGCCCCTCCCCAGGGTTGAATCGACCGCCAAAAAGATGGGCTACGATATCACAGCGACCGCTACGGAACAGCGGCGCCCACAGACAAGGAGGTGCTATGAGTATTCGCGATTGGCCGGCGGCGGAACGCCCGCGGGAAAGGTTGTTGGAGCATGGAGCGGGGAGTCTGTCGGACGCTGAGTTACTGGCGATTTTTCTGCGCACCGGACTGCCTGGGAAAAGCGCTGTGGACCTCGCCAGACATCTGCTGACGCAATTCGGCGGCCTGCGTTTGCTGCTCGAGGCCGATCAGGACGCATTCAGCAAACAAATGGGCCTCGGCCCGGCCAAGTTCGCCCAGTTGCAAGCTGCGCAAGAAATGAGCAAGCGCCATCTGGCCGAGCGTTCACGGCAGAAACCGGCGCTGGAAAACCCTCAGGTCGTTCGCGACTACCTCAAGGCCATGCTGCGCCATGAACCGCACGAGGTGTTCGGCTGCCTGTTTCTTGATTCAAAACATCAGGTGCTGAATTTCGAGGCGCTGTTTCGCGGCTCGATCGACAACACCAGCGTGCATCCCCGGGAGGTGGTGAAACGCGCGCTGGCCAACAACGCGGCGGCGGTGATCCTGTGTCACAACCATCCGTCCGGCAACACCGACCCGAGCCAGGCGGATCGGCTGCTGACCAAGCGCTTGCAGAAGACCCTGGAGTTGATTGACGTGCGGGTGCTCGATCACTTCATCGTCGGTGACGGCGAGCCGTTGTCGATGGCGGAGTGTGGCTGGATGTAAAAGAGCAGCGGCAAGCCTCTAGCTGCAAGCGGCAAGCTGGAGCCGTGCGCGGAGTGCTCTAGCTTGCCGCTTGCCGCTTAGGGCTTGAGGCTGATTTTTGAATAATCCTGCCGGCCGAACGGGCTGACGGAATAACCCTGAACGTCCTTGCGGGTCAGCGCGTAGGCGGTCGGGTGCGCCAGTGGCAGCCACAACGCCTGCTGCTGGATCTGCGCCTGTGCCTGTTCATACAGCTTGGTGCGTACGCCTTGTTCGCTGGTGGTCTTGCCGGCACTGATCAGCTTGTCCAGATCGGCGTTGCAGTACCGCGCAAAGTTGGTGCCGGACTTCACTGCTGCGCAGGAAAACTGCGGGGTGAGGAAGTTGTCCGGGTCGCCGTTATCGCCAGCCCAGCCCATGAACAACAGGTCATGTTCGCCGGCCTTGGCGCGGCGAATCAGTTCGCCCCATTCGATCACCCGGATCTCCGCCTGAATGCCGATCTCGGCCAGGTCCGATTGCAGCATCTGCGCGCCGAGGCTCGGGTTCGGGTTGAGCAGGCTGCCCGATGGGCGCGTCCAGATCGTAGTCTGGAAGCCATCCTTCAATCCGGCCTTGGCCAGCAGCGCCTTGGCTTTGGCCACGTCGTGCGGATAGCCCGGCAGGTTCTTCGCATAGCTCCAGGTGTTCGGCGGGTAGGGGCCGTTGGCCGCCTCGGCGGTGTCTTCGAACACGGCTTTGATGTAGCTCGCCTTGTCGAAAGCGAGGTTGATCGCCTGGCGCACTTCCGGCTTGTCCAGTGGCGGATGCTGGCTGTTGATGCCCACGAAGGCGGTCATGAATGCGTCAGTCTTTTCGACTTTCAGTGTTGGTTCTTTCAGCGCGGCCTGTACGTCCAATGGTTTCGGTGACAGGGCGATCTGGCATTCATTGCGCCGCAGCTTTTGCAGGCGCACGTTGGCATCCGGCGTGATGGCGAAGATCAGCGGGTCGACGGCAGACTTGCCACGGAAGTAATCCGGGTTGGCCTTGTAGCGGATCGCCGCGTCTTTCTGGAAGCGATTGAACACAAACGGGCCAGTGCCGATCGGTTGGCTGTTGAGTTTCTCGGTCGCGCCAGCCTTCATCAGCTTGTCGGCATATTCGGCGGAATAGATCGAGGCGAAACCCATGCTCAGGGTGGCGAGGAAGGTCGAATCCGGATGATCAAGAGTGAATCGCACGGTGAGCGGGTCGAGGGCGTCGATCTTCTTGATCAGAGTCGGCAGTTGCATCGACTGCGCATGGGGGAAGCCGCTTTGGGCGACTTTGTGCCACGGGTTGGCCGGGTCGAGCATGCGGTCGAAGCTGAACTTGACGTCTTCAGCGCTCAGCTCGCGGCTGGGCTTGAAGTAATCAGTTGTATGAAATTTCACCTGCGGGTGCAGCTTGAATACATACGTCAGGCCATCAGTGCTGACTTCCCAGCTGTCGGCCAGGCTCGGGATGACCTTGCCACTGGCGGTGTCGAAATCCACCAGACGGTTCATCAGTACGTCAGCCGAAGCGTTGGTGGTAGTCAGCGAGTTGTACTGCACCACGTCGAACCCTTCAGGGCTGGCCTCGGTACAGACGCTCAAAGCGGCGGCCTGGGCGAGGGGGCTCAGCAGGAGCGGGGCGAGCAACAGGGGTAGGGCAGCGAGGCGCATGGTCGGTTTCCTTTACAGATCGAAGGCCCATCTGCAAGTGCAGTCTGGAAAAGTCCTACCCTAGAGCTCTGAATTGCAAATGACTATCCCCTTTTTGTATTTTCAGGCGCAGTCTTGCGCGGTTTCGGGCACCGCCAGGGAGATGAAAAGTCTGAATCGCCTGTAGGGCGGGAATTCTGCGACGAGTGGTCAAAACTCGTCGCGGCCTTTATTCAAGGCACCTGAGGCGGAAAAAATCGCCCCTTTTCCGATTGATTGCACACCGATTGTTGTTGCACCCCGGTCTTTCTGGTATAAAGCAGCGCTCTTTTCTAGGGGCCCGGTTCCTTCACTGTAGGTGTAGCCGGTAAGACCTCTAAAGAAACGCGGCGCCTGGCGCCAAATGACTGAGAGATTAAGCGGCCAACCCATGCCGGGTTGGGCATGTGGTTTTAGAGGGCTGAGGCATGTCGAGAGTATGTCAAGTTACCGGTAAGGGTCCGGTGACTGGGAATAACATTTCCCACGCAAACAACAAAACCCGTCGTCGTTTCCTGCCGAACCTGCAGCATCACCGCTTCTGGGTTGAAGAAGAGAAACGTTTTGTGCGTCTGCGCGTATCTGCCAAAGGCATGCGTATCATCGACAAGCGTGGCATCACTGTCGTGCTCGCCGAACTTCGCCGCGATGGCAAGATTTAAGGGAGCTAATCATGCGTGAATTGATTCGTTTGATCTCGAGCGCCGGTACTGGTCACTTCTACACTACCGACAAGAACAAGCGTACTACCCCGGACAAAATCGAGATCAAGAAATATGATCCGGTTGTTCGCAAGCACGTGATGTACAAGGAAGGCAAAATCAAGTAATTGATTTTTCCTGACTGCGAAAAAGGCCCGTATCTCACGATACGGGCCTTTTTTGTTGCCTCGGATTTGGCGGTGTCTGGTGGGGCCTCATCGCGAGCAGGCTCACTCCTACACGTGGAATGCGGTCCTGTAGGAGTGAGCCTGCTCGCGATAGGGCCAGATCAGGCAGCGAACATCTCAAGCCTTCTGTTCAAAGATCACATAAACCTTGCGGCAAGCCTCCAGCACTTCCCAGGTACCACGAAACCCCGCCGGAATTACAAACCGGTCGCCAACCCGCAAGGTCTTGGCATTGCCATCGCTGTCACGCAATACCGATACGCCCTGGAGGATTTCGCAGTATTCATGCTCGGTGTAATTCACCGTCCACTGACCCACCGCCCCTTCCCACACTCCCACGCCCATTTGCCCACAAGGGCTGTCGTATTGATGGAACACCGCCTGCTCAGGGTCGCCCTTGAGCACTTTCGTCGGATCCGGGCGATAGCGCTCGGCTTCGCTGCTGGCGAGGCTGATGTCGACGACGTTGTGGATGTTCATTGTTGTTTTCTCCGCTAATGACGACGCGTGGGCTGGAATGAGCCGAAGTCTATGTTTATTAAAATGAACACCGCAAGGCTGTATGGCCAGCTTATGTCAAATATATTGAAACAAACCCGGCCGCTGGTTTAGGGTGGCGGGTGCCTTGGGCCGAAAGTGCAGGCTGGCCGGGCAGGATTCTTGAACAGCGCCGCAGCGCTTGCGGTGCTTGTATTCAATAAGAGGAGGACACCCGAATGACAACCCTGACTCGTGCCGACTGGGAACGACGCGCCCGCGATCTGCAAATCGAAGGCCGCGCCTTCCTGAATGGCGAATACACCGACGCCGTCTCCGGCGAAACCTTCGAATGCATCAGCCCGGTCGATGGCCGTCTGCTTGGCAAGATCGCCAGCTGTGACGCTGCCGACGCCGACCGTGCCGTAGAAAACGCCCGCGCTACTTTCAATTCCGGTGTCTGGTCGCGCCTGGCGCCGACCAAACGCAAAGCCACCATGATCCGCTTCGCCAGCCTGCTGAAACAGCACGCCGAAGAACTGGCGCTGCTGGAAACCCTCGACATGGGCAAGCCGATCAGCGATTCGCTGTATATCGACGTGCCAGGCGCGGCGCAGGCGCTGAGCTGGAGCGGCGAAGCGATCGACAAGATCTACGACGAAGTCGCCGCTACCCCGCATGATCAACTCGGTCTGGTGACTCGCGAGCCGGTAGGCGTGGTCGGCGCTATCGTACCGTGGAATTTCCCGTTGATGATGGCCTGCTGGAAACTCGGGCCGGCGTTGTCGACCGGTAACTCGGTAATCCTCAAGCCGTCGGAAAAATCGCCGCTGACCGCCATCCGTATCGCTGCACTGGCCATTGAAGCCGGTATTCCGAAAGGCGTGCTTAACGTGCTGCCGGGCTATGGTCATACCGTCGGCAAGGCGCTGGGCCTGCACAATGACGTCGACACGCTGGTGTTCACCGGTTCGACGAAGATCGCCAAGCAACTGATGGTCTACGCCGGCGAATCGAACATGAAACGCGTCTGGCTGGAAGCGGGCGGCAAGAGCCCGAATATCGTCTTCGCCGATGCGCCGGACCTGCAGGCCGCCGCCGAATCTGCCGCCAGCGCCATCGCTTTCAACCAGGGCGAAGTGTGCACCGCCGGTTCGCGTCTGCTGGTCGAGCGTTCGATCAAGGACAAATTCCTGCCGATGGTGATCGAGGCGCTGAAAACCTGGAAACCCGGCAATCCGCTGGACCCGGCGACCAACGTCGGTGCGCTGGTCGATACCCAGCAGATGAACACCGTGCTGTCGTACATCGAATCCGGCCACAGCGATGGCGCCAGACTGGTCGCCGGCGGCAAGCGCATCCTCCAGGAAACCGGTGGCACTTACGTTGAGCCGACCATTTTCGACGGCGTGAGCAATGCGATGAAGATTGCCCAGGAAGAGATCTTCGGCCCAGTGTTGTCGGTGATCGCTTTCGATACCGCCGAAGAAGCCATCCAGATCGCCAACGACACGCCATACGGCCTGGCCGCAGCGGTGTGGACCCAGGACATCTCCAAGGCACACCTGACCGCCAAGGCCCTGCGCGCCGGTAGTGTGTGGGTCAACCAGTACGACGGCGGCGACATGACTGCGCCGTTCGGTGGCTTCAAACAGTCGGGCAACGGTCGCGACAAATCGCTGCACGCCTTCGACAAGTACACCGAGCTGAAGGCGACGTGGATCAAGCTGTGATGCATTAAGGGGCCTGAGTAGATCAGGCTTCCGACCGTACAGAGATCCCCTGTGGGAGCGAGCCAGCTCGCGAAAGCGGTGTATCAGTCAGCAGACCTGCTGAATGTGAAACCCTATTCGCGAGCAGGCTCGCTCCCACACTGGTTTTGTGGTGCACATAAAAATATCCACAGGAGCGTGGAACATGCGGTGGGCGACCTATTTCGCCGTGTTGGCGTCTGTCTTGAGTGTCGGCCTGGCCCTGGGGGTCAGCATGCCATTGGTATCGTTGCGTCTGGAGGGCTGGGGTTACGGCTCATTCGCCATCGGTGTGATGGCGGCGATGCCGGCGATCGGTGTGCTGCTGGGTGCGAAGATTTCCAGCCATCTCGCTGCGTATTTCGGCACCGCTAACCTGATGCGTCTGTGCCTGTGGGCCGGGGCATTGTCGATCGGTTTACTGGCGTTGCTGCCGAGTTATCCGATCTGGTTGCTGCTGCGGCTGCTGATCGGCGTGATCCTGACCATCGTGTTCATCCTTGGCGAGAGCTGGATCAATCAGCTGGTTGTCGAAAAGTGGCGCGGGCGTCTGGTAGCGCTGTATGGCAGCAGCTATGCGCTGAGCCAGCTGTCCGGTCCATTGCTGCTGGGCGCGCTGGGCACCGAGCATGATTACGGTTTTTGGGTCGGGGTGGGTCTGCTGACGGTCTCGCCCTTCCTGCTCTTGGGTCGCAGCGGCGCGCCGAGCAGTGAGGCCAACAGCGTGACATTTGGCGATCTGTGGGGCTTTGCCCGGGAGTTGCCGGCGATTGCCTGGGCAGTGTCGTTGTTCGCCGCGTTCGAGGCGATGATCCTGACGTTGCTGCCGGTGTACTGCCTGCAACAGGGGTTCACCGCCGAAATCGCCTTGGCCATGGTCAGCACCGTGGTGGTCGGCGATGCACTGCTGCAATTGCCGATCGGCGCATTGGCCGATTATCTGTCGCGGCGCACGCTGTTTGCCGGGTGCGCGGTGGTGTTGATGCTGTCGAGTCTGGCCATTCCAGTGTTGCTCGACACGCTGCTGATCTGGCCGCTGTGGGTGCTGTTCGGTGCCAGTGCCGGCGGCTTGTTTACCCTGTCGCTGATCCTGATTGGCGAGCGTTACCGTGACGATGCGCTGGTGCGCGCCAATGCGCATATCGCGCAGTTGTGGGGTGTCGGTTGTCTGGTCGGGCCGTTGGCGGCGGGGGCAGGCAGTCAGTGGATCAATGGGCATGCATTGCCGCTGTTGATGGCGGCGGGCGCGTTTGGATTGGTGCTTTTGTTGTTGCGCCAGGGGGCATTTGGCACAACGGCAGAAGCTGCCTGAGCGCACTCCTGTGGGAGCGAGCCTGCTCGCGAAAGCGGTGCACCGGTCAGCTCATTTCTGGATGTGAAACCGTTTTTGCGAGCAGGCTCGCTCCCACAAGGGGTCACCAACAGACGGACTTACAGCATCCGCTCCAGGCCGACGCTGGTGCTGAACCACGAGTTGAAACGCCGCCACCAGCTCCCCGGTTCCTTGGTCAGAGTATGCATCTGACCGTTGTCCTCCGTGACCCAGACGACCTTGCCGTCCTCAAGCTTCGCCTGATAACTCAGGGTTGGCGCCATGCCTTGCAGCGCCAGTGCGCGGACGTGCTCGGCCAGTTCCGGGCTGTCGACCAGAATGCCGACTTCGGTGTTCCACAGCACCGAGCGCGGGTCGAAATTGAACGAGCCGATAAACGATTTGCGCCGATCGAAAATCATCGCCTTGCTGTGCAGGCTGGAATCCGAGCCGCGATACGAGCGGCTGTAGAACACTCGCGGACCGCTGCCATAGTTATCCCCAGGCTGGCGCCGCAGTTCATAGAGTTTCACCCCGTGTTCCAGCAACGCCTTGCGATAGGGCGCGTAGCCGCCATGCACCGCTGGCACGTCGGTGGCCTCCAGCGAATTGGTCAACAGGCTCACGGAGACCCCGGCATCGGCGCGCCCGGTCAGGTAGACCAGCCCCGGCTGACCCGGCACGAAATACGCAGAAATCATGATCAGCTCTTTGCTGACACCGGTCAGTTCCGGCGCCAGTTGTGTGGTCAGCAGCAGGTGCGGATCAGGTTCGCCCTTGGACAGAACCTTGCTCGGCGCATCCCACAACGCCTGGTTCCAGGCCCAGATCAGCTCTTTGCGCCAGATGTCCATGCGCGGGTCGGTGGTGAACTTCATCAACTGCTGATACAGCGCGTGGTTCTGCCTGCGGGTTTCTTCCAGCGACTCTTCCAGGCGCGTGCGCGTGTTCTCCAGGTCGGCGGCGGTCGGCTGGCTGGAGAGGAATTCGTCGATCGGCTTGCTCAGCGCACTGTTCCAGTACTGATCGAAACTGTGCCCGAGCTGCTCGGCCACCGGGCCGATGCTGAGCATGTCGATGTCGGTGAAATTCAGGTTGGGTTCGGCGTCGAAATACTCGTCGCCCAGATTGCGCCCGCCGACGATGGCCGCGCTGTTGTCCGCCAGCCACAACTTGTTGTGCATGCGCCGATGCTGCACAGACAGATTGAACAGTCGCCCGGCCGCACGCGTGACGCCGGTGCTGCGTCCCAGGTGCAACGGATTGAACAAGCGAATCTGAATCTGCGGATGCGCCGCCAGGGTGGCGATGATCTGGTCGAGGCCGTCGCTGGTGGTGTCATCGAGCAGGATGCGCACACGCACGCCACGGTCGGCAGCCTTGAGCACTTCCTCCACCAGCATCCGCGTGCTGATGCCGTCGTGGACGATGTAGTACTGCAAATCGAGGCTGACCTGGGCGTGACGAATCAGCTCGGCCCTGGCAGTAAATGCCTCGCCGCTGTCGGAGAGCAGGCGAAACCCGGACTGCCCCTTGTAGGGCGCGGCCTGCGCCTGGATCGAGCGGCCGAAACTCGATTCCGACGCCGGCAGGGCCTGGCTCGGTTCGCGCGGTACATCAAGGCTGGCGCAGCCGCTGAGGAACGAGGCGAGTATCAGTAAAGCGAGTAGGGGCTGTCTGAAGCTCACGTAGGATCGTTCCGGTTGGCGGTTGAGGTCGGCATTTTGGACGCCGGGCTGACAAAAAAGGTCAGTCGGTCTCAGCGAGTAATTTGATTGCCGCGGCACCGACCTTGCGCACCGCCTCTTCGATCTGCGCTGTTGGTTTGGCAGCGTAGTTCATCCGCAGACAATTGCGGTATTTGCCCGAGGCGGAAAAGATGCTGCCGACGGCAATCTGTACACCCTGATCGTGCAGCGCGCGATTCAGTTTCAGCGTGTCGAAACCGTCCGGCAGCTCCACCCAGAGCATGAAGCTGCCCTGCGGGCGACTGGCGCGAGTGCCGGCGGGGAAGTAGCGGGTCACCCAGTCGATCATCGCGTCACGATTGCGCTGGTACTGCATGCGCATGCGCCGCAGGTGCGGCTCGAAATGGCCGGCCTTGATGAATTCGGCAATGGCGATCTGCGGTTGTGGCGCGGTGGATCCGGTGCTGATGTATTTCATGTGCAGCACCCGCTCCAGATACCGGCCCGGTGCCACCCAGCCGATGCGCAGCCCCGGCGCCAGAGTCTTGGAGAACGAGCTGCAGAGCAACACGCGGCCGTCTTCATCGAAGGATTTGATCGTACGTGGGCGCGGGTAGGTGTAGGCCAGTTCGCCATACACATCGTCTTCGATGATCGCCACGTCGAAACGCTGGGCCAGCGTCAACAGGGCGCGCTTGCGCGACTCGGGCATGACGTAGCCGAGGGGGTTGTTGCAGTTGGGCGTGAGCTGAATGGCTTTGATCGGCCACTGTTCCAAGGCCAGTTCAAGCGCGTCGAGGCTGATGCCGGTGAGCGGGTCGGTGGGGATTTCCAGGGCTTTCATGCCCAGGCCTTTGAGGGTCTGCATGGCGCCGTGGAAGCTCGGTGAGTCCACCGCGACGATGTCGCCCGGCTCGCAGATCGCGTGGATGCTGGTGGACAGCGCTTCGTGGCAGCCAGTGGTGATCACCAGATCGCTGGCGCTCAACTGACAGCCGGAATCAAGCATCAGGCGTGCGATCTGTTCGCGCAGTTCGAGGTTGCCGTGGATGTTGTCGTAATACAGACCGGGCATGTCCTGCCGCCGACTGATCCGTGCCAGTCCACGCAGCAATGGTTTCATGGTCGGCGAGCCGACATCGGGCATGCCGCGGCCCAACTGCACAACGTCTTTGCGCGGTACGGCGCGGATCAATTCCAGCACCTGATCCCACTGCGAAATCTCCACCGGCCGTTGCGCCGGGCGGCCGATTGCCGGCAATTCCGGCAGTTCGCGGCCAACGGGCACGAAATAGCCGGACTTGGGTTTTGGCGTGGCCAGACCGCTGTCTTCGAGCACGCGATAGGCCTGCTGCACCGTGCTCAGACTGACTCCGTGTTCAACACTCAGTGCGCGCACTGACGGCAAGCGATCACCGGGGCGATAGAAACCCTGTTCGATGCGGGTGCCGAGCAATTCGGCGAGGTTTACATACAGAGTCATGGTGGTCTCGGTGTGCAGTGATGAAAACCAGTACAGATGCGGCAGAAAACGATCATTCAGTCAGCGAATCGGCAAATCTGTATGGAGTTAATACAGGTTCGTTGAGTCTGTAATGGTTTTGCCGGCCCGCGCATCATGGAATCTCTGGCTACCCAAGTAAACAGGAGCAACGAAAATGAACGGCTTGAGCGATGTGCGGCTGACGTTACACAGTCAGGAACTGGCGGCAGGGCAGAAGGACAACGCGCGCAATCAGCTGCGTAACGCGCCGTCCGGCCTGAGTCGCTGGGGTCTGTTCTGGCAGCGTCTGCACACGCGCAAGGCGTTGCTGGCGCTGACGGCGGATCAGCTCAAGGATATCGGGCTGACCCGTGAGCAGGCGCGGGAGGAGGGGTTGAAGCCGTTCTGGCGGATCTGAGATCTGTATCGTTCTTGCGGGCCTCATCGCGAGCAGGCTCACTCCTACAGGGGAAACTCATTTCAACTGTAGGAGTGAGCCTGCTCGCGATAGGGCCCTTAAAGCCACCGCAACTCTGTCAGACCAACTCTTTAAGCCGATGCCACAACATTCCCAGCGCCAACAGCGGCGAGCGCAAATGCTTGCCACCGGGGAAGGTGATGTGCGGCACCTTGGCGAACAGATCAAAGCCACCGCCATGCTGCCCGCTGATCGCCTCGGCCAGCAGCTTGCCGGCCAGGTGTGTGGCATTCACCCCATGACCGGAATAAGCCTGGGCGTAATACACGTTCGGTTGATCGGCGAGCCGGCCGATCTGCGGCAAGCGGTTGGCGCCGATGCCGATCATCCCGCCCCATTGATAGTCAATTTTCACCCCGGCCAGTTGCGGGAACACTTCAAGCATCTTCGGCTGCATATAAGCGCCGATGTCTTTCGGATCACGTCCTGAATAATGGCAGGCACCACCGAACAGCAAGCGTCGATCCGCCGAGAGCCGATAGTAATCCAGCGCTACTCGTTGATCGCAGACCGCCATGTTCTGCGGCAGCAGGTCATGCGCCTGCTCTTCGCTCAGCGGCTCTGTGGCGATGATGTAGCTGCCGGCGGGCAGAACCTTTCCGCTCAGTTGCGGATTCAAGTCGTTGAGATAAGCATTGCAGCCCAGCACCAGAGTCTTCGCCCGCACCGAGCCCTGCGCCGTGTGCACTTTCACTTCGGGGCCGTAATCGATGCGCGTCACCGCCGAACGCTCGAACAGCTGAACGCCCAGTTGCTGCGCCGCAGCCGCTTCGCCCAGCGCCAGATTCAGCGGGTGCAGATGCCCGGAACCCATGTCGATCAAGCCGCCCACGTAGCGCTTGGAGCCGACCACTATGTGCATTTCACTGGCTTTTAACAGGCGGGTTTCGTAGCGATAACCGAGGCTGCGCAGTTCTTCGGCGTCTTCGGCAAAACCGTCGAGATCGGAAGGCTTGTTGGCAAGGTCGCAGTAGCCCCAGGTCAGGTCGCAGGCAATGCCGAAACGCTCGACGCGCTGGCGGACGATTTCCACTGCTTCCAGGCCCATGAGCTTCATCTCGCGCACGCCGTCGGCCCCGATGACATTGGCGAACTGATCGAGGCCGTGACCGACGCCGCGAATCAACTGCCCGCCGTTGCGACCGCTGGCGCCCCAACCGATCCTGTGCGCTTCCAGCAACACTACGCTGAGGCCGCGCTCAGCCAGTTCCAGTGCCGTGTTCAACCCGGAAAAGCCGCCGCCGACCACGCAGACGTCAGCCGCCACGTCGCCTTGCAGCACAGGATGGTCGGGCTGCGGCAAGCTGCTGGCGGCGTAATAAGAGGCAACGTGGGGCTGGCTCGCGGTGGTCTGGGCGCGGGCGGTCATGGGCATCATCCAACGGCTGAGTGTCGAGAAAATTTGACGGAGCATAAGCTGCGCGGCTGAAGGCGGGCAACATCGGTCGGTCTGCGGTGTCTGGATCCGCGCTTTTGCGGCACAATCGTTGTCCCGCCACTTTGGTCACCGTTTCGATGAGCTGCAACAGCCAGAAAATCCGCGCCCTGCGTCAGCAGATCCCGACGTTCGAATGCGTGCCGGGCTGCCACGACTGCTGCGGGCCGGTGACCACTTCGCCCGAAGAGATGGCACGACTGCCGCGCAAGAGCCGCGCCGAGCAGGACGCAGCGCTGGAAGCACTCAACTGTGTGCACCTGGGGCCGAATGGCTGCACGGTGTATGAAGAGCGACCGCTGATCTGCCGATTGTTCGGCACCACCAAAACCTTGCCGTGCCCCAACGAGCGGCGACCGGTGGAGTTGATTCATCCGCGGGTGGAGAAGCAGATATTCGAATACATGGCGGCGAATCGGCAGGTGCTGGTTTAACGCGTTCACTCGGAACCGAGTTGACGCCATCGCGAGCAGGCTCACTCCTACAGGGGTACGCATTGCAAGTGTAGGAGTGAGCCTGCTCGCGATAGGGCCGGGTCGGGCACCGAAAAGGTCAATCCGGAATCGGCAGGCACAGGCTCTCTTTCACCTCTTCCATGACGATGTAACTCTTCGATTCGCGCACATGCGGCAGCTTCAACAGAATGTCGCCCAGCAGCTTGCGGTAGGAGGCCATCTCGGAAATCCGCGCCTTCACCAGATAGTCAAAATCCCCTGAGACCAAATGACACTCCAGCACATGGGGCAGCTTCAGCACCGCGCGGCGGAACTCCTCGAAAGTGTCGCCGGATTTGTAATCGAGGCTGATCTCGACAAACACCAGCAGGCTACCCTTCAAATGCTGCGGATTGAGCCGGGCGTTGTAGCCCATGATGATTCCTTCGCGCTCCAGGCGCCGCACCCGCTCGGTGCATGGCGTGGTCGAGAGGCCGACCTTTTCCCCCAGTTCGGTAAAGGAAATCCGCCCGTCCGCCTGCAGGATTCGCAGGATATTGCGGTCGATCTTGTCCAGCTCACGTTTGGTCTGAGTGTTGGTACGCATAGGGGATGCGCCTCCGTGAAAAGGGTTTTTGCCGAGAATTGTCGCCAAATATAGGCGCTTATATAGTGAAAAGCACTGGCATTTCTTTTTTACACTGCGCTCATCATTGCTCTAACAAACAGTTCGGCGAAAAGCCGCGATGAGGGATTGAAAATGCGCGTCATGGTCTTGGGTAGCGGCGTTATCGGTACCGCCAGTGCTTACTATCTGGCCCGCGCCGGGTTCGAAGTGGTGGTGGTGGACCGGCAGCCTGCTGCGGCCATGGAAACCAGTTTCGCCAACGCCGGCCAGGTCTCGCCGGGTTACGCCTCGCCGTGGGCTGCGCCGGGCGTGCCGCTCAAGGCGATCAAGTGGCTGCTTCAGCGCCACGCGCCATTGGCGATCAAGGCCACCGCCGACATCGATCAGTACCTGTGGATGGCGCAAATGCTGCGCAACTGCACCGCCAGCCGTTACGCGGTGAACAAGGAGCGCATGGTGCGTCTGTCCGAGTACAGCCGTGACTGCCTCGATGAGTTGCGCGCCGAAACCGGCATTGCGTACGAAGGTCGCAGCCTCGGCACTACCCAGTTGTTCCGGACTCAGGCGCAGCTGGATAACGCCGCCAAGGACATCGCCGTGCTGAAAGAATCCGGCGTGCCGTTTGAACTCCTCGATCGCGCCGGCATTGCCCGCGTCGAGCCGGCTCTGGCAGGCGTCACCGACATTCTCGCCGGCGCGCTGCGTTTGCCCAACGACCAGACCGGCGACTGCCAGATCTTCACCACCCGTCTCGCCGAAATGGCGCGCAAGCTCGGCGTGGAATTCCGTTTCGGCCAGGACATCCAGAAGCTCGACTACGCCGGTGATCGCATCAACGGCGTGTGGATCGACGGCAAGCTGGAAACCGCCGACCGCTACGTGCTGGCACTCGGCAGCTACTCGCCGCAACTGCTCAAGCCGCTGGGCATCAAGGCTCCGGTGTATCCGCTCAAGGGCTACTCGCTGACGGTGCCGATCACCGATCCGGCGATGGCGCCGACTTCAACCATTCTCGACGAGACCTACAAGGTCGCGATCACCCGTTTCGACAACCGCATCCGCGTCGGTGGCATGGCCGAGATCGCCGGTTTCGACCTGTCGCTCAACCCGCGTCGACGCGAAACCCTGGAGATGATCGTCAACGACCTTTATCCTCAGGGCGGCAATCTGGCCGAGGCGAGTTTCTGGACCGGCCTGCGCCCGACCACGCCGGACGGCACGCCGATCGTTGGTGCTACGCCATTCAAGAATCTGTTCCTCAACACCGGTCACGGTACGCTCGGCTGGACCATGGCTTGCGGTTCCGGCCGTTTGCTCGCCGACCTGATGGCGAAGAAAAAGCCCCAGATCAGCGCCGAAGGCCTCGATATTTCCCGTTACGGCAACCAGACCCAGGAGTCCGCAAAACATGTCAATCCAGCGCCAGCTCACCAATGAGCGCATGAGTCAGATCGTCAGCCACAACGGCATCGTGTATCTGGCCGGGCAGGTCGGCGACGACTTCGACGCCGGAATTGAACAGCAGACCCGCGACGTGCTCGCCAATATCGAGCGCCTGCTCGATCTGGCCGGGACGGACAAGCAGCATCTGTTGTCGGCGACGATCTACCTGAACGACATCGACGCCCACTTTGCCGGCATGAACGCAGTGTGGGACCAGTGGCTGCCGAAAGGCGCCGCGCCCGCCCGCGCCACTGTCGAAGCGAAGATGGCCAAGCCGAGCATACTGGTGGAGATCTCCATCGTCGCCGCGCTGCCATAACTTTTCCGAGATCCCTCTCCCGGCGCTGTTGGCGGTTCACGCCGTCAGTCAGCGCCGGTTTTTCTTTCCATGACCGCCCAGAAGTCTGCCGCCATGCGTCCTGCCCGTGCCCTGATCGATCTTCAAGCCCTGCGCCACAACTACCGAATTGCCCGCGAAGTGACTGGCGCCAAAGCGCTTGCGGTGATCAAGGCGGACGCCTACGGCCATGGCGCGGTGCGTTGCGCCCAGGCACTGGCAGCCGAGGCGGACGGTTTTGCCGTGGCGTGCATCGAAGAGGCACTGGAGTTGCGCGCTGCCGGGATTCGCGCGCCGGTACTGCTGCTGGAAGGCTTCTTCGAAGCAGACGAGCTGGCGTTGATCGTCGAGCATGATTTCTGGTGCGTGGTGCATTCGCTGTGGCAGCTCGAAGCGATCGAGCAGGCGGCGCTGAGCAAACCCATCACGGTGTGGCTCAAGCTCGACTCCGGCATGCACCGGGTCGGCCTGCATCCGAAAGATTACCCAGCGGCATACCAGCGTCTGCTGGCCAGCGGCAAAGTCGCGAAAATCGTGCTGATGAGCCACTTCGCCCGCGCCGATGAATTGCACGCGCAGAGCAGTGCCGAGCAGGTGGCAGTGTTCGAAGCGGCGCGTCAGGGTTTGGCGGCGGAAGTCAGCCTGCGCAACTCACCAGCCGTGCTCGGCTGGCCAGAAATCAAAAGCGATTGGGTACGCCCGGGCATCATGCTCTACGGCGCGACCCCGTTCGAAGAAGCCAACGCAGTGGCCGAGCGCCTGCAACCGGTGATGACCCTCGCATCGAAAGTCATCAGCGTGCGTGAACTGCCGGCCGGCGAACCGATTGGCTATGGCGCCAGGTTCATCACCGACAAACCCATGCGCATCGGCGTGGTCGCCATGGGTTACGCTGACGGCTACCCGCGTCAGGCGCCGACCGGCACGCCGGTGCTGGTGGCCGGCAAACGCAGCCGCCTGCTGGGGCGCGTGTCGATGGACATGCTCTGCATCGACCTGACCGATGTGCCGGAAGCCGGCCTCGGTTCCGACGTCGAGTTGTGGGGCAAGAACATCCTCGCCAGCGAGGTGGCGAAGTGGGCCGACACC
This sequence comes from Pseudomonas sp. RIT-PI-o, assembly GCF_001297215.1. NCBI lineage: Bacteria > Pseudomonadati > Pseudomonadota > Gammaproteobacteria > Pseudomonadales > Pseudomonadaceae > Pseudomonas > Pseudomonas sp. RIT-PI-o. The sequence continues at coordinate 17,760 of NZ_LHPA01000037.1, forward strand.
ATCCCTTACCAGATATTCTGCAACCTGCGTCGGGTGCCGAGGCTCTATTCCGAGGGTTGACGCCGCTACGGGGGCCAAGTGTTGTAAATACTGAACGCTGTCGCCATGATAACGCTCAATATTCTTACAACATCAGGAGGCTCCCGCCTTGGACGTCGGTGAACGACTGCAATCGATCCGCAAGCTCAAAGGGCTTTCCCAGCGTGAACTCGCCAAACGCGCGGGCGTCACCAACAGCACCATTTCGATGATCGAAAAGAACAGTGTCAGTCCTTCGATCAGTTCGCTGAGAAAGGTGCTCGGCGGCATTCCCATGTCCATGGTCGAGTTCTTTTCCGAAGAGATCCTGCAGGACCAACCGACCCAGATCGTCTACAAGGCCAACGAGCTGATCGACATCTCCGACGGCGCCGTGACCATGAAACTGGTCGGCCGCGCCCACCCCAGCCGCGCCATCGCCTTCCTCAACGAAATCTACCCGCCGGGCGCCGACACTGGCGAAGAAATGCTCACCCATGAAGGCGAGGAAACCGGGATTCTGGTGGAAGGTCGCCTGGAGCTGGTGGTGGGTCTGGAAACTTTTATCCTCGAAGCTGGCGACAGCTACTATTTTGAAAGTACCAAGCCGCATCGTTTCCGTAATCCGTTCGACGTACCGGCGCGACTAATCAGCGCAGCGACGCCGGCGAATTTCTAAGCAAGAGGCGCCAGACCATTACGGCGAAGGCACCCGGACCGTTCTTCCGATGCGCAACAAGACCCCTCTAACCATGGGGTTGTTTCAGTACAGCGGCCTAGCCGCTATACTTGCGCCGCCTGCGAACCGTGGCCGCAGGCGTGAATAGCCACCATTGAGGGTGAACGCGTGAACCTAATTATGAAAATGCTGGCTGCACCAGCAACCGTACTGGCCCTCTGGGCTGTCAGCGCTCAAGCTGCGACGAATGACGACATCGCCAAACGCATCGAGCCCGTCGGCCAGGTGTGTGTTCAAGGGCAGGAATGCAAGGGTATGGAAGTGGCTGCGACCGCAGGCGGCGGAGGCGGGGCGAAGGCACCTAAAGACGTGATCGCCAAGCATTGCAACGCTTGCCACGGCACGGGCCTGCTCGGCGCGCCGAAGATCGGCGACAAGGCAGCCTGGAAGGAGCGGGCCGATCATCAGGGTGGTCTGGACGGCATCCTTGCCAAGGCCATCACCGGCATCAACGCCATGCCGCCAAAAGGCACCTGCGCCGATTGCTCCGATGAAGAGCTCAAAGGTGCGATCAAAGAGATGTCCGGTCTGTAAGCGACGCTCTCAACGAAAAACCGTCTTCGGACGGTTTTTTTGTGCCTGCAATGTCACTGCATGTTTTTCGTGATGTAGGCGCCGGCAGAATTGAGCACGGCTTTGTAGACGGCATAAGCATCAGTATCTTCGACAGCTATTTGCTCGCAACGCCCTGCGGATATCTGCCTCAGATCACAGCCCGGGATCGACATGATGAGGGGAGAGTGAGTCGCGATGATGAATTGCGCGCCGCCGCGCGACAGCTCCATTATCCGGTCGATAAACACCAATTGCCTCAACGGGGATAACGATGCTTCCGGCTCGTCGAGCACATACAGTCCCTGGGCTTTGAATCGGTGGTGGAAGAGCGCCTCCATTGCTTCACCGTGCGACATGCAATGCAAATCCACGCCACCGTAATAGGTCTTGATTTCAGGATCAAAGCTCGGCTCTGCATCGAGCTTGCGAATCGTAGTGCTCAAGTTGTAGAAGGTTTCTGCTCTGTAGAAAAAAACGTCCTTCTCCCTTCGGTAGCCTTTTGAGAGCGTCAGGGTTTCATGCAGTTTCGAATGGGTGTTCTCGGTCGAGAAATTGAAATTTCTGCCACCGCCTTCTGGATTGCAACCCAACTTGATGGCAATAGCTTCAAGTAAAGTGGATTTTCCAGAGCCATTTTCTCCGATAAACACAGTTATTGAGCTGCTGAATTCAAGCGGAAAGAGGTCATGCAGGAGGTCAGCCGCCGTAAGGTCTGGCTTCAGGCGTATTTGTTGGATAAACAGATCATTCATATCGATGCCCTCTGAAGATTCTGTCGATTGAAACCTTCACGCCGATCATCGCTATCCCGAGTCTTATCGAGCTCGTGCTGGCCATGGTAAAGATTCCGATATAACCGAGACAGGCAATAAGACGCTCGCCAAATAATTCCGGGGTGGCAGCGGCGCTGAAAAAAATGACCGAGACCGTCCCGGTCGAGATGGCCATTTCCGGCCAGAAGGATTGGATCGCGCTTGCTTTCTGATATTTGTAGCGTGCTCGTACTGTGCCCTTTAAATATCCAAAGCTTCTGATGAGTTGCATTTTACTTTGCTCGCCGTCGCTGGAAATTTTAAACGCGTTAATAAGCGATTCCTTGTACAAATCTTCCTTCGACATTTCTGCTGCATATAGCCGCTGGATTACAGGCTTGGCAAATCTCAATTGCACACAAGTCAATACAATAGTTGAAGCGATGGGCAGGAAGAAGTAGATGTTTTCCCTAAGCAGAATAAAGGCAGCGGACAATGTCAAAATGCAAGAGCCGATGAGATGAATTGCGTCATGAATGACCGAAGCAATTTTCTCAGCATCTTCTTTAATCATTGTCACCCGAGAACATAATGGAGAGGGCCGCTCATCATGCACAATGAATCTGATAAGCACAAAACGAGATCTCGCTTCCATGAGCGTCGCGAAGGAGTTGCCCAGAGTCTGCGTTGAAAGCTTGGTTAAAAAAATAGCGATAAGGACGAAATAAGCCTCAGTGCTAATCGCACCGGTGGTGAGAGCCGTCAGGCTTTTGGCGACGACTGATGGTATCAACAATTGACATGCGGCTGCTAACGTGAGGCAAATCACCGAAAGAACAAAAACCGTCAGATTTTTTTGCAGGCATATAAGCATGGATCAATGCCTCTCGTGCTGTAGTCCATAGCCGCGAATCCGACTACGTCTGTAAGATGCCTCTCTGCTTGAGTAGTAGATGGATATCAGCGACGCCGCAGGACTCAGCACACGCTCAAGATAGATGGCTGAGGCAAAAATGGCACCTATATTGAAATTTCCGGCGCTTAGCAGATGGGCCGAAACTAATAATAGAACCACTATCGCCACCGGATAACATGAGCATGAAATTGATTCGAAAGTCGATGCTTTGAGGCTTGAGCGAAAAGCGAGGCGTTCGATGTTTTTTATATCTAGCTTGGCCCTGTTTGTATAAGGTTTTGCATTATATAAATGCTCACAGATAGCACCGATTGTTACGGTGTTATGCTGTACATACTCATCATATAAGGACCTACTGGCTCTTCGAGTAGCAAGATATACAACTAAAGCATAGAGGAGACCGCTAAGTGGCGCGAGCGCCAAAAGCGGGTGGTAGAAGGCGGTTATGAAAAGCGCAACGGAAATGATGCTGCAGTTCAACGAAATATCAAAATATAGCGAGTGATACAGATACATCGAACCATCGACGTCGCCATCAACCAGTTCGATCCACTGGCCTGGTTTTTGCGTATGCCCGAAGCTTCCGCCAAGTAGGTGATTCAGAATTGCCTTCTTCAGAATACATCTTGTTTTGGACGCGGTTTTTTGTAGATAAATGTTGGCTGCCAGCTTGAATGGGGGAGTGGCAATAAGAAAGAACGCAGCGCCGGCGAGGGTGTATAAGTACAAGCTGTCGCCTCCCAAAAACAGATTGATTGAGTTGCCAATCAAATAGGGTGATGCGCTTGTTAGAGTCGCAATGCCTACACCAAAGCAGCATAGTACCAGGTTGCTTTTCATTAGGGCTAAGTGCTTCCGATGCCAGATTTTTTAAAGGACGTTTGAATCATGTATCCATGTTAGCTGTGTATGAAATAAGTACAATTCGGACGCGTCCGGTAACTTTGCGTGATTGAATTACAAACAATGTAGGAAAATAGTTGCCCGTTTTGTGAGGTGATTCGTCTTACTGGCTCAGCAGACGCGATCCGCCTCCTGTCGAAACTTCGGCCCTTTTTTGCGTCAATCGCCTTCCCTCGGAAGTAATTCCCCGTCAATCTCGGTCTACCCCTATCAACGGAACGGGCGGGAGGCTTCAGATGGTGCAGTTGTGTTCGATCGAACAGGCGGTGGACGACGTACTGGTGCGCTTGCCGGCGCACATCCACATGGGCCTGCCGCTGGGGCTGGGCAAGCCGAATCACTTCGTCAACGCGCTGTACCGGCGCATCAAGGGCCTGCCCGAGCGGCAGCTGACGATCTACACCGCCCTGTGCCTCGGTCGGCCGAATCTGGGCGATGGCTTGCAGAAGCGCTTTATCGAGCCCTTCGTCGAGCGGGTGTTCGGTGATTATCCGGAGTTCGATTTCCTCGCCGATCTGCAGCGCGACAGCCTGCCCGCCAACATCCGTATCCAGCAGTTCTTCATGCAGCCCGGCAGCCTGCTCAACAGCGCGCCGGCGCAGCAGGATTACGTCAGCAGCAATTACAGTCATGCCGCCCGCGACATCAACGCAGCAGGCCTGAACCTGGTGGCGCAGTTGCTCGCCAGCAACAGCGAACATCCCGATCGGCTGAGCCTGAGTTGCAACCCGGACATCACCCTTGACCTGTTGCCGATGATCGCCAAGCGCCGCGAGGCGGGGGAGACCATTGTGCTGGTCGGCCAGGTGCATACGGATCTGCCGTACATGCCCGGCGATGCTGAAGTCGACATCGACACTTTCGATCTGCTGATCGACGAGAAGGACAGCAGCACGCTGTTTTCCACGCCGAATATGCCGGTGGGCTTCCAGGATCATTTCATTGGCTTGCACGCCAGTACGTTGGTGCGCGACGGCGGAACGCTGCAGATTGGTATCGGTTCGATGGGTGATGCGTTGACTGCTGCGTTACTCGCTCGGCAGGCCGATAACGCCGGCTATCAGGCGTTGCTCGATGACATCAACCTCAGCCAATGGGCGCAATTGATCCAGCGCGAGGGCGGCACCGCGCCCTTTGCCAAAGGCCTTTATGGTTGCAGCGAGATGTTCGTCAACGGTCTGCTGGTGCTGGCAGATGCCGGGATCGTTCGGCGCAAGGTCTATCCCGATGTGCCGACGCAGGAACAGGCCAACGCCGGCACCCTCGACGAAGCGGCACAACCTGACGGCATCTGCGTGCACGGCGGTTTCTTCCTCGGCCCGCGCAGCTTCTATGAACGGCTGCGCGAGTTGCCGCAAAGCAGGTTGCTTGAATTCAACATGACCCGCATCAGCTACATCAACGAGCTGTATGGGCAGGAAGAACTCAAACGTCTGCAGCGCCTTGATGCGCGCTTCATCAACACCGTGTTCAACATGACGTTGCTGGGTGCGGGTGTCGCGGATCAATTGGAAGACGGACGGGTGCTCAGTGGGGTCGGCGGGCAGTACAACTTCGTGGCGCAGGGACACGCGTTGCACGATGCGCGGTCGATTCTGATTCTGCGCAGCTGGCGCGAGTCCGCCGGCGAGGTCAGTTCCAACATCGTCTGGGAATACGGCCACTGCACGATTCCGCGGCATCTGCGCGACATCGTCGTCACCGAGTACGGCATCGCCGACCTGCGCGGCAAATCCGACGCGGCAGTGATCGAAGCGCTGCTCAACATCAGCGACTCACGTTTTCAGCCAGGGCTCATCGAACAGGCGCAGAACGTCGGCAAGCTGCCGAAGGATTTCCGTATTGATCCACGGTTTGCCGACAACACACCGCAACGCTTGCAGGCGATTGCCGCGCGGCACCCGAACCTGTTTCCGGAGTACCCGCTAGGTTGTGATTTCACCGCGATCGAACGGGATCTGTTGCGCGCGCTGAACTGGCTGAAGAGCAAGTTCAAGCTGAGCGAGATTCTGGAACTGGGCAAGGCAGCGCTGGATGCGCCGGAGGCCTCAACGTTCCCGGAGCATCTTGAGCGGATGCAGCTGACGAATCCGGAGGGGTTGAAGGAAGACCTTTTCCAGCGCCTGCTCCTCACTGGTCTGAAAGCCACCACGCAATAACTGCCCACCCCAGAAGCCGCTGTGGGAGCGAGCCTGCTCGCGAAAGCGGTGTGTCATTCCCTCAACAGGGTGACTGACACAATGCATTCGCGAGCAGGCTCGCTCCCACAGGGGTAACTCGGTGCTGCTGGTTACTCGATGAAGGTAACGACGCCATCCTTCAGCGATTTCACCCGGGCCAGCGACTCGACGCGGTAGCCCTGCGAGTCCAGTTCGGCGCGGCCGCCCTGGAACGACTTCTCGATGACGATGCCCAGACCGGCAACGGTGGCGCCGGCCTGTTTGATGATCGAGATCAGCGCTTGCGAGGCCTTACCGTTGGCGAGGAAGTCGTCGATGATCAGCACGCGGTCGCTGCTGGTCAGGTGGCGCGGGGAGATGGCCACGGTGCTTTCGGTCTTTTTGGTGAACGAGTACACGGTCGCCGACAGCAGGTTTTCAGTCAGGGTCAGCGACTGTTGCTTGCGGGCGAAGATCACCGGCACGCCGAGGTTCAGACCGGTCATGATCGCTGGGGCGATGCCCGAAGCTTCGATGGTGACGATCTTGGTAATCCCCGAGTCCTTGAACAGCGCGGCGAATTCGTCACCGATCAGCTTCATCAGTGCCGGGTCGATCTGGTGGTTCAGAAAGGCGTCGACTTTCAGGACCTGATCGGAAAGCACGATGCCTTCTTCGCGGATTTTTTTGTGCAGTGCTTCCACAACAGCTTCCTCTGTTGGCGCGATGGGCGCCGAAGGTAGATTAAAAAGTAGTCGATTCTAGCGCTTTAACATCGCGCGTATATCGGCTAATGCGCTATTTCCGCGCACGGCTTTGACTTCAGTCGGGGTGTCGTCGTTGCCTTCCCAGGCCAGATCGTCCGGCGGCAGTTCATCCAGGAAGCGGCTCGGCGCGCAGTCGATGATTTCGCCGTACTGCTTGCGCTTGGCGGCAAAGGTGAACGCCAGGGTCTGGCGGGCACGGGTGATGCCCACATAGGCCAGGCGACGTTCTTCTTCGATGGTGTCGGCTTCGATGCTGGAGCGGTGCGGGAGGATTTCCTCTTCCATGCCCATGATGAACACGTAGGGAAATTCCAGCCCTTTGGATGCGTGCAGCGTCATCATCTGCACACCTTCGGCACCGTCCTCCTCTTCCTGCTGGCGCTCGAGCATGTCGCGCAGCACCAGTTTGCCGATGGCGTCCTCGACGGTCATTTCGCCGTCTTCGTCCTTCTCCAGGGTGTTTTTCAACGCCTCGATCAGGAACCAGACGTTGCCCATGCGGTAGTCCGCAGCCTTGTCGCTGGAGCTGTTGGTGCGCAGCCAGTTCTCGTAGTCGATGTCCATGACCATGCTGCGCAGCGCCGAAATCGGATCTTCGCCGGCGCACTGCTCGCGGACCTTGTCCATGAAGCGCTTGAAGCGCGCCAGGCGATCGGTGAAGCGGCTGTCGAGATGTTCACCCAGGCCAATTTCGTCGGTGGCGGCGTACATCGAGATTTTGCGTTCGGTGGCGTAGTTGCCGAGTTTTTCCAGGGTGGTCGAACCGATCTCGCGGCGCGGCACGTTGATCACGCGCAGGAAGGCGTTGTCGTCATCCGGATTTACGATCAGGCGGAAGTAGGCCATCAGGTCCTTCACTTCCTGACGGCCGAAGAAGCTGTTGCCGCCGCTCAGGCGATACGGCACCTGGTGGTGTTGCAGCTTCAATTCGATCAGCTTGGCCTGATAGTTACCGCGATAGAGAATCGCGAAATCGCTGTACGGGCGGTCCGTGCGCAGATGCAGGCTGAGGATTTCCATGGCCACGCGCTCGGCTTCGGCGTCCTCGTTGCGGCAGCGGATCACGCGGATCTCGTCGCCGTGGCCCATCTCGCTCCACAGCTGTTTTTCGAATTCGTGCGGGTTGTTCGAGATCAGCACGTTGGCGCAGCGCAGGATGCGGCTGGTTGAACGGTAGTTCTGTTCGAGCATGACCACTTTCAAGGACGGATAGTCGTCCTTGAGCAGCATCAGGTTTTCCGGGCGCGCGCCACGCCAGGCATAGATCGACTGGTCATCGTCGCCCACCACGGTGAACTGGTTGCGCTTGCCGATGAGCATCTTCACCAACAGATACTGACTGGCGTTGGTGTCCTGGTATTCGTCGACGAGCAGGTAACGCACCTTGTTCTGCCACTTTTCGAGAATGTCGGCGTGTTCTTCGAAAAGCTTTACCGGCAGCAGGATCAGGTCGTCGAAGTCCACCGCGTTGAACGCCTTGAGCGTGCGCTGATAGTGGGTGTAGACGATGGCGGCGGTCTGCTCTTTGGGATTGCGCGCGTTTTCCAGGGCCTGGGCAGGCAGGATCAGGTCGTTTTTCCAGGCGCCGATCATGTTCTTGATCTCGTCGACGCCGTCGTCGCCTGCGTATTCCTTCTGCATGATGTCGGTCATCAGGGCTTTGACGTCGGTCTCGTCGAAGATCGAGAAACCGGGTTTGTAGCCCAGTCGCGCATGCTCCTTGCGGATGATGTTCAGGCCCAGGTTGTGGAAGGTGCAGACGGTCAGGCCGCGACCTTCGCCGGCACGCAACAGGGTGCCGACCCGCTCTTTCATTTCGCGCGCGGCCTTGTTGGTAAAGGTCATGGCGACGATGTACTGGGCGCGGATGCCGCAGTTCTGGATCAGGTGCGCGATCTTGCGCGTGATCACGCTGGTCTTGCCGGAGCCAGCACCGGCGAGCACCAATAGAGGGCCGCCGACGTAGTTCACGGCTTCTTGCTGCCGGGGATTGAGTCGGGACATACGAAAATTCGGGAGTCGTTGACGAAATGGGCCGGCATTTTAACAGGCTCAGCGATTTGTGCTGCTCTGTCCGACTTGTGACGCAACACGCGATTCAGATTTGCCGGTTTTGTTACTTTCACGCAGGATACGTGGGGATTTTGCGGCTAATGTTCTCATTCGTGACACAAAATAACCTTTCACTGCCGTTGTCATCGGACAACGCATTGGTCATTGTTCAGCACACCGGCATAATGCCCCGCCTACATCATTGCAGAGTCTAGGGAGTCAGCTTGTCTACGCCTGTCGAACCCTTGCGTTTGCTGCTACTGGCCGAAGAGCCAGCGTGGACAGCGTTGTTGCGTGAGTGTCTGGCTCCGATGGGGAGCGCGGCGGTGCTGATCAGCGCGCCGAACTGGGATTCGGTCAGCCGCCTGTTCGAGGACAACCGCCACGCGGTGCTGCTGACCCTGCCGGCATTGCAGCCGGCGCCCGGGCGCTGCAGCCTGCCGACCGTTCTGCTGCTGGAGCATGAACCGGCCACCGCGCCGGTCGGGGTCAGCGACTGGCTGGTCTTCGACGCCCTCGACGCCGGCATGCTCCAGCGTTGTCTGCGCCATGTTCGCGAGCGCGGCGTGCTGGAAAATACCCTGCAGCGCCTCGCCGAACAGGATCCGCTGACCGGCATCGCCAATCGCCAGGGTTTCCAGACGCTGCTCACCGCACGTCTTGCCGAAGGCGACGGTCGCGGCCTCGCCCTTGGCCATCTCGATCTCGATAACTTCCGCCATGCCAATGATGCTCTTGGTCATCAGGCTGGCGATCGTCTGATCCTGCAAGTCGTCGCGCGCCTGAAAAGTCAGTTGGAGGCCGGTGATCAACTGGCGCGGCTGGGCAGTGATGAATTTGCTTTGCTGATCGACACCCGCCGCGCGCCGCAACGCGCCGAGTGGATGGCCGAGCGCATTACCGAGGCGTTGGCCGAACCTTATTGGGTCGACGGTGAGAGCCTGCTGATCGGCTCCAGCCTCGGCATCGCCCACGCCCGCGCCAACGGCGGTGCCGATCCATTGATGTGGCACGCACACATCGCCATGCAGCAGGCCAAGAGCACGCAGGGCTGCACCTTTCATATCTTCAACGAGCGCATCAACCGCAATGCGCGGAGCATGGCTGACCTCGAAAGCGAACTGCGCCGAGCCCTGCGCCGCGACGAGCTGGAGCTGCATTACCAGCCACGCCTGAATCTTGAGGATGGCCAGATCGTCGGCCTCGAAGCGCTGGTGCGCTGGCGCCATGGGGAACGCGGTCTGCTGCCGCCGAGCGAATTCGTGCCACTGGCCGAACAAAGCGGATTGATCGTGCCGCTGGGTTACTGGGTGATTGCCCGGGCACTGCGGGATATGCAGGCTTTGCGCGAGCAGGGTCTGCCGCCGCTGCACATGGCGATCAACCTGTCGTTCCGGCAGTTTCAGGACAGCCAGTTGCTGCCGACGCTCAGTCGTCTGATTGCCGAGCGTGGCGTGGAAGCACAGTGGCTGGAATTCGAACTGACCGAAACCGCGGTGATGCGGCGCAGCGATCTGGTCAAGCAGACCATGGACGCGCTCGGCCGCCTCGGCGTGCGCTTCTCGCTGGACGATTTCGGCACCGGTTTTTCTTCGTTCGTGCACCTCAACAGCCTGCCGATCACTTTGCTGAAGATCGACAAGAGTTTTGTCGGCGGCATGGAACAGCGCGAAGAGAACCGCAAACTGGTGCACGCGATGATCAACCTCGCGCACAACCTGCACCTGGAAGTGGTTGCCGAAGGGGTCGAGACGCCGGAGCAGTTGGACTTGTTGCGCGGGTTCGGTTGCGATCAGGTGCAGGGTTATCTGATCAGCCGGCCGTTGCCGCTGGAGGAGCTGGTGGAATACCTGACGTCGGGATCGAGCCAGCAGCCGGCTCTGGAAATCGTCGGCTGATCACCACCCCCTGTAGGAGTGAGCCTGCTCGCGATAGCTTTTCAACAGTCAACATTTGCATTGACTGATATACCGCAATCGCGAGCAGGCTCACTCCTACAGAGGACCTCATTCGGCCTGGGGGATGTTAAAACCTTGAGCTTGCGGCTCGCGCCGAATCATCCGCTGCATCTTCCATTCAAACCCCAGCGTCAGGCTCACTGCCGCGCACGCCAACCCCAGCGCCAGTCCCCACCAGACACCGGTCGGCCCCCAATTGAGGTGGAAAGCCATCCACCACGCCGCCGGCGCACCGATCAGCCAATAGCAAGCCAGGCCGACCAGGAAGGTGGTCTTGGCATCCTTGAGCCCGCGGATACAGCCCATGGCAATCGTCTGCGTGCCGTCGAACAACTCGAACCACGCCGCTACTGCCAGCAGGCTCACCGCCAGACGGATCACCTCGGCAAACGCCGGGTCGTTATGGTCGAGGAACAGGCCGACCAACTGGTTCGGCCACAGCCAGAACACCAGGGCAAAGCCGAGCATCACTACCGCGCCGAAGGCAATGCCGACACGGCCGGACATCCGCGCATCAACCAGTTGCCCGGCGCCATAGTGCTGGCCGACGCGCATGGTGATGGCATAGGACATCCCGGCCGGAACCATGAACGCCACAGAAACGATCTGCAGAGCGATTTGGTGCGCGCCCATTTGCGTGCTGCCCATGGTGCCCATGCACAGTGCAGCGAAAGCGAACAACCCGACCTCCACCGCATAGGTGCCGCCAATCGGCAGGCCCAGGCGCCAGAGTTCTTTCAGGTATTGCCGGTTCGGCCGCGACAGACCGACGCGCAACGGATAAGCGTCATAGGCCGGATGCCGGCGAATGTGCCAGGCCAGCGCCAGTGCCATGCAGTTGGCGACAATCGCCGTGACCAGACCGATGCCGGTCAGACCCAGGTGCGGCAGGCCGAACATGCCGGTGATCAGCGCGTAGTTGAGCAGGAAGTTGGCCACCGTGCCGGCGAGGCTGATCACCATCACTGGTGTCGCCCGACCAATTGCACTGGTAAAGCCGCGCAGGGCCATGAAGCTCAGATAACCGGGCAAGGCGAAGGGCAGGGCGATGAGGAATTGCCCGGCGGCGTTGACGTTGGTTTCGGTCTGGCCAAACAGCAGCAACACGGGTTTGAGGTTCCACAACAGCAGCCCGGCGCCGAGCGCCATCAGCCAGGCCAGCCACAGTCCGGCCTGTGTCAGGCGCGCGGCACCGATGATGTCGCCGGCGCCCTGACGGATCGCCACCAGTGTGCCGACCGCTGCAATCACGCCGATGCAGAAAATCGACACGAACGAATAGCTGGCCGCACCGAGGCCGCCACCGGCCAGCGCTTCTGGACTCAAGCGCGCCATCATCAGGGTGTCGGTCAGCACCATCAGCATGTGCGCCAACTGCGAAGCAATCAGCGGCCCCGCCAGCCGCAGAATGGCCCAGAGTTCGGTACGCACAGGATGCCGCATGGTCATCACCACCCAAATATCAAAGGGAACAGAAGAGCGTCGATTCTCGGCGCTTGGCAGGCGTTGCACAAAGGGATAAAAAGGATGGGTGGCATGATTAATACTCATCCTGAAACGTCTCGGCCGAACCGGCTGCATCCCGCTACTGGAGCTTTGTGTATGTCCCGACGCCTTCCGCCCCTGTATGCCCTGCGTGCATTCGAAGCGGCAGCGCGACACAGCTCGTTCACCCGCGCGGCGGAAGAATTGTCGATTACCCAGAGCGCGGTCAGTCGGCACATGCGTACCCTTGAAGAACATTTCGCCTGCCGGCTGTTTCATCGCAGCGGCCGCAACTTGCAGCTGACCGAATCGGCCCGGCTGCTGTTGCCCGGTATCCGCGAAGGCTTTGCCGCCCTCGAGCGCGCCTGCAACACCTTGCGCGCCGAGGACGACATCCTGCGCATGAAGGCACCATCAACCCTGACCATGCGTTGGTTGCTGGCGCGGCTGAGCCGCTTCCGCCACTTGCAGCCGGGCAATGAGGTGCAACTGACGAGCGCGTGGATGGACATCGATTCGGTGGATTTCAACAATGAGCCGTTCGATTGCGCCGTGTTGCTCAGCGACGGGCATTTCCCGCCGGACTGGGAGGCGAGCCTGCTGTTTCCCGAGGAATTGATCCCGGTTGGCGCGCCGAACCTTCTCAATGATCAGCCCTGGGACGTGGCGCGCCTGGGCAGCGCCGAACTGTTGCATCCGACCCCGGATCGCCGAGACTGGCGCAGTTGGCTGGAGCGCATGGGGTTATCCGATCAGGTCTCGCTCAAGGGCGGTCAGGTGTTCGACACCCTCGAACTGGGCATGATCGCGGCGGCGCGCGGCTACGGTGTGTCCATGGGTGATTTGCTGATGGTTGCCGAAGACGTCGCGCAAGGGCGCTTGAGTCTGCCGTGGCCGACAGCGGTCGCCAGTGGTCTTGATTATTACCTGGTGTGGCCAAGAACCCGTCCGGGAGGTGAACGTTTGCGCCGCCTCAGTGACTTTCTTCAGAGCGAAGTCCGCGCCATGCAGCTCCCGGCAGTGACACGCTTGAGCTGAGACGTTTGAGCCGGCACAATGCCACCACTGCGCCATACCCACGCAATGCGCTCAAGTATTCGGTTTTACCGCCGACTACGAGCATGTGGAACCGTCGTGCCGGTTTCGCGCTACCCCCATTATTAGAATATTTTCCGGGCAATTACCGCGATCAAGGAGGATTCGGTGGCTCGGCCAGGAGCTGTTCATGTCTCAACCTCGTGCTCGGATCGCCTCGCAGTTGGGCCTTGCCCTCGCTGTAATACTGGCGATAGTCATCAGCGGCAGTACGGTGTTCGCCTTGCGTTCGCTGGATTCCGCCAACCTCGCCACCCGTGAAGAGCATCTGGCCAGTGAGGCCCGGCTGCTGGCCGATCAACTGAGTACCTTCCACGGTACGCTGCGCGAAAGCACCCTGCGCTTGAGCGGTCTGTTCGAAAAACGCTTCGGCAGTGGCCTGAGTGTGCACCCCGATCAGCCAGTGACCGTGGCCGGCGTGCAGACCCCGGGCCTGCACCTGGGCAACGAGGTGCTGAACAACAACTTCAAGGAAGTTGACGAGTTCAAGCAGATGACCGCCGGCGTGGCCACGGTATTCGTGCGCAGCGGCGAAGACTTCATTCGCGTCAGCACCAACGTCAGCAAGCAGGACGGCACCCGTGCCATCGGCACCGTGCTCGATCATGCCAACCCGGCCTACGCAAAATTGATGGCGGGGCAGAGTTATGTCGGCCGCTCGCTGTTGTTCGAGCGCTACTACATGTCGCAGTACACCCCGGTGCGCGACGCGGGCGGCAAGATCATCGCCGTGCTGTACGTCGGCTTCGACTACACCGACGCGCAGAACGCGCAGTTCGCCAATCTCAAGCGCTTCCGCATCGGCCAGACCGGCTCGCTGGCCCTGCTCGACGAGCAGAACAAATGGCTGGTGCCGATTGCTGGCGTAGAAGCGCTGGATCAAGCCGTGCCGACCATCAATAACCTGGTGAAAACCCCGGGCAAGGGCGAGTTCTGGAGCGACAAGGGAGAAGACTTCTACAGCATCGCCGTGCCGTTTGAAGGTGGCCCGTGGTCGGTGGTCGCGAGCATGCCGAAAGCCGAGATCCGCGCGGTGACCTGGAGCGTCGGTACACAACTGGCGATCGGCAGCCTGCTGGCGATGTTGCTCGCGGTCGGTTCCGTGGTCTGGCTGTTGCGCAGCAAGCTTGCGCCACTGGGCGATCTGGTGCGTCAGGCCGAGGCCTTGGGTGCCGGTGATCTGAGCGTGCGTCTGAACGTATCGAGCCACGACGAAATCGGTCAGCTGTCCCGCGCGTTCAACCAGATGAGCCAGGCGCTGTCGACCATGGTCGAGCACATCCGCCGCGCCTCGGAAGAGGTCAACAGTCGCGCGCAGGCATTGTCCGGTTTGTCCGGTGGTGCTTATGAAGGCATGGAGCAGCAGTCGGGCGAAATCACCAGCATGGCCGGCGCGGTGGAAGAGTTCAGTGCGACGTCGCTGAACATCGCTGACAACATGGGCGCGACTCAGCGCCTGGCACAGGAAAACGCCCAGCAAACACAGATTGGTCGCAGCTCGATGGAAGAAGCGTCGTCGTCGCTGGAGCAGATTGCCGGTGCGCTGAACAGCACCGCCACGGTGATCAACACCCTCGGCCAGCGCTCCCAGGAAATCGGCGGCATTGTTGGCGTGATCACTTCGATCGCCGAGCAGACCAACCTGTTGGCGCTCAACGCTGCGATCGAAGCCGCCCGTGCCGGTGAACAGGGCCGCGGGTTTGCCGTGGTGGCGGACGAAGTGCGCAGCCTCGCCTCGCGTACCCGTCAGGCCACCGACGAAATCTCCAGCATGATTCACAGCATCCAGCAGGAGACCGGCAACGCGATCAGCACCATGGAGCAGGGCAATGTGCTGATGCAGGAAGGCCTGTCGCGTAACGCCAATGTCGCCTCGGCACTGGCACGGATCGATGAGCAGAGCCGTTCGGCAGGCCAGCAGTTTGCTGCTATCACCACCGCCACTCAGGAGCAAAGCAGCACCGCGACGTTGCTGAGCAGCAATCTGCAGAGCATTGCCATGGCCAACAGTGAGCAGCGTGAGGTGGTTTCCAACCTGGCCATCACCGCTAAAGAGCTGGAGAAACTGGCGGCGGATCTGCGATCCGAGGTTGATCGCTTCCGTTGATGTGTCTTTGAAATTGCCATCGCGAGCAGGCTCGCTCCCACAGTTTTCGGTGTGACTCACAAATGTTGTGAAAGCCCGATGTCCCTGTGGGAGCGAGCCTGCTCGCGAATGCTTTTCTCCAACAGCTTCTTTGCACTTGCTGAAACGTTTCCGCAGCGCTATAAAAATGGCACAACTCCAATAAAGGCTGCTGCCATGACTCCGCTCAAACTCCTCGTCGCTCTCGGCGCATTCTCTGCCGCTTCCCACGCCATGGCCTGGGACTATGTCCTGCTCGACGCCAACACTCCGGCAAAAAACTGGACGATCACCAGTGAACAGCTCGGTGTAAAAACCACCAAGCCGTTTTCCGTGACCCTGCGCACCCTGCACGGCGGTCGTCAGGAGGGCGTCAGCATCGTCGATATCGATAACGGCACGATGAAGCTTTCGGTGGTGCCGACCCGTGGCATGAACGTGTTGCAAGCCTCGGTGGGCGACGTGCGCATGGGCTGGGATTCGCCGGTCAAGGACGTGGTCAACCCGGCGTTCATCGAGCTCAACGGCCGCGGTGGCCTGGGCTGGCTGGAAGGCTTCAATGAACTGGTCACCCGTTGCGGTTACGAGTGGGTTGGCCATCCCGGCATGGACAACGGTGAACTGCTGACCCTGCACGGTCGCGCCGCCAATATCCCGGCCAGCACCGTCACTCTGCACATCGATGAAAAACCGCCGTATGCCATCACGCTGCGTGGCGAGCTGAAAGAGCAGGCATTCAAGAAAGTCGATTTCTCGGTAGCGACCGAACTGGTCACCGAACCTGGCAGCGCAAGCTTCGTCCTCAACGATACCCTGACCAATAACGGCGACTATGCGAAGGAATATCAGGCGCTGTATCACAGCAATTTCAGTACGCCGTTTCTTGAGCAGGGCGCGAAGTTTGCTGCGCCGGTGAAGCAGGTATCGCCGTTCAACGACAAGGCCAAGGGTGATCTGCCCGACTGGCAGACGTACCGCGCACCGACCAGGGACTACGACGAAACGGTCTACAACGTTGTGCCATATGCGGACGCCAAGGGCGATACCCTGACCGTGCTGCACAACAAGGCCGGTAGCCTCGGCGTTGCGGTTGGCTTCAATACCCAGCAGTTGCCAGTGTTCTCGCTGTGGAAAAACACCGACACCCAAGGGCAGGGCTACGTCACCGGGCTGGAGCCTGGGACGAGTTTTTCCTATAACCGTCGCTATCAGCGGCCGCTGAATCTGGTGCCGACCATTGCGCCGAAAGAATACAAACAGTTCCAGATCAGCTATAGCCTGCTGGCCGATAAAGCTGCGGTGGATAACGCCCTGAAGCGTGTGACCGATATTCAGGCCGGGCGCGACACCGAAGTGCGCCAGACGCCGCTGGTTGATCTGACTGAGCATTAAGGTGTCGCCGGCCGGTATTGCAGTGCCTCCGCCAGATGCTCGCGGGTAATCGCATCGGCCTGCTCAAGATCCGCCAGTGTGCGCGCGACCTTGAGCAGGCGATGCGCCGAGCGCAGCGACAGGATCAGTCGCTCGCAGGCCCCTTCCAGCCATCTCTCATCGGCTGTGGATAACTTGCAGTGACGCTTCAACCCCGGCAGATCGAGAAACGCATTGGCGCAGCCTTGGCGTTTTTGCTGGCGCTCCCGCGCTTCAGCCACCAACGCCGCAGCGCTGGCGCTGTCCTCCCCGAGCTTGGCTGCCGGATTCAATGCTGTCGCTTCACGCGCCACGGTCAGGTGCAGATCGATACGATCCAGCAGCGGCCCCGACAATTTGTTGCGATAGCGCTGCACCATGTCCGGTGTGCACGAGCATTTGCCGCTCGGTTCGCCAAGATATCCACAGGGACACGGATTCATCGCTGCCACCAGCTGAAAGCGCGCCGGGAAACGCACGCGATCCTTGGCGCGGGCGATGACGATATGCCCGGACTCCAAGGGCTCGCGGAGCACCTCGAGAACCTTGCGATCAAACTCCGGCAATTCATCGAGAAACAGCACGCCGTGATGAGCCAGGGTGATTTCACCGGGTTGCGGTTTTGAACTGCCACCGACCAGTGCCGGTCCGGAAGCCGAATGGTGCGGTTGCCGGAAGGGACGCTGCGGCCAGTGAGTCAGAGGCACACCGCTGGCGACCGATTGAATCGCTGCCACTTCCAGCGCTTCGCACTCGGAAAGCGGCGGCAGCAACCCCGGCAGACGACTGGCCAGCAGCGTCTTGCCGGTTCCTGGAGGCCCGCTGAACAACAAATTGTGCGCCCCCGCTGCGGCAATCAGCAGCGCGCGTTTGGCGGCTGTTTGCCCTTGCACCTCGTTAAGGTCGGGATAGGGCTTGGCGGCATGCATCAATCCGTCGGAAACGTAAGGTTCGACCGGCGTATGCCCATTGAAATGCGCCACCGCTTCCAGCAGATGATCAACCGCATACACCTTCAACCCCGACGCCAGACATGCCTCCTCGGCATTCGCTCGCGGCACCACCAGCGCCCGCCCGGCCTTGCGCGCCGCCAGCGCCGCCGGCAGCACGCCACGCACCGGCCGCACCGCACCGGACAATGCCAATTCACCCAGACATTCCACATCGTCCAGCGTCAGACACGGCACTTGCACACTGGCCGACAAGATCCCCAAGGCAATCGCCAGATCGAAGCGCCCGCCATCCTTGGGCAGATCCGCCGGCGCCAGATTCAAAGTGATCCGCCGCGCCGGAAACTGCAGCCCGGAGTTGATGATCGCACTGCGTACTCGATCCTTGCTCTCCTTCACCGCCGCCTCGGGCAGTCCGACCATGGTCAGGGAGGGCAGACCGTTTGCCAGATGAACTTCGACAGTGACGGCGGGAGCATCCACGCCAATCTGGGCGCGACTGTGGACGATGGAGAGGGACATGGTCGTTCCTTGAGCTGAATCGGGGTCCGCTTCCTGCGGGTTTTTGAAGGGTAGTTGAGCCGGGTTTCAGTGCTGAAATAGAGGTTTACAAGACGTATCAAGACCCGATGGGCTGTCATTGCTTGGCTGAATTGGACCGTTGACTCTCGACTGGCATTGACGGATCATCCCGTTCGAGGACTGCAACTGCGCATTCGTCGGGACTGGGCACCAGCAAAAGCTCCCCCGCATTTTTGGCAGCAGAGAAAGCTGGTTTCTCTGAAGTAGTGACGACGGGCTAGCCTGTCGGATTCTGAACCCAAGGCCGTAAAGCCAGGAGCTAAAGAATCGCTGCGACTACTCCTCAAAAAATACTTAAAAGGCGTCCATCGGACGCCTTTTTTTATTTCTGATTTGGTGGTGCTCGTGGTATCTGCCCCACTAACGTGCCATGTGCACGTTTTTGCGGGTACCAAGTCACCACGAAGTAACCAAATCCTGTGGCGCGCTCGTGTCGCGGTTCAAGAATCAGTGTTCCCATAGATGTCCTCAGTACCGCGACCCTGTTTCCACATCGCTGTTCTTTGAACTCACAATAGATTTGTGCCCCCGGGACGATCATTTTTGCAACAATCGCGGCTACCCCATCGGCAGTCTTGCAACCATGCTTGAGCAAATCGGCACTATGGGCTTCCCAAATGTGCACTACGCCAAAACCACTATTCGCTCGACGGTGAATACCTACCCGCAGATAAATCTTCCCGCCTGGCAAGCCGAATTTTGGCATATCGGGGATCGTGCCAAAGATGTAACCACCATCTGGATGCTGAACCAGCGTGTTTTCTTTGAGCTTGAGCAAATGAGATAAGAGGGATCCAGAACCAGAGTGTCTGGCGATCAATGTGTATCGCCTGGAACTCGACGAATAGGATCGACCAGCGCAGGCGAAAGCCACCAGCCTAATCACAGCCAAGAACTCACGGAATCAGGCGCAGACGCTGATTCTCGTAGGGTTATGCCCTATTAGTTGTAGGACGCCGGCCAAACGGTTTTGATGGTCTTGTTTTCCTGAATCGGATGCTCCAGTTTGGTCACTCAACGCAGCCTCTGGAGGCGAACAATGGACCGCAGGGGTATGCGCCCGACTCATCGGGCGAGGTTCTGAGTAAGGAATTCATGGAGCCGTTGGGCATGACTGTCATGGATCTGGCCATGCCCACGAACTGGCCCGAAAGTGAGATCGAAAAGCTTGTGAAATGCCAGCTCAGGATCTGCGCCGATCTGGCAATCAGCCTTGCCATTCATCTCAACACTACGCCTGAGTTCTGGATGAGTCTTCAGTCGACTTACGATTTGCGCAGGGCCCAGCTCAGGCATGCGGGCTTATAGCGATTGCAGCATCCGCGAAGCCCTTTTCCACCAAGGCCCCGTCATTGGGCGCTTGGTCTGTTCCCGCTCCACCATCATCTGCGGCGCATCGTGTGACCGTATCCACGGCTGGGCGTTTTCGATCTAGTTGAAACCTGGGCTTTTCGGCGCAATCGGACGGCGGTGGTGCAGGTTGTAGGACGTTGCCGGGATGGTTGAAGGGCTGGAGATCAAAAGATCGCAGCCTTCGGCAGCTCCTACAGGTGGCGCGGATTATTCAGCGGGCGGTGTCAGCTTCGCTTCCATCTCGGCAACCTTGGCTTCGAGGCTTTCGAGGCGGGCACGAGTACGCGCCAGCACAACCATCTGACTATCGAATTCTTCGCGGCTGACCAGATCGAGTTTGCTGAAGGCACTTTGCAGCAGCATTTTGAACTGGCTTTCGATTTCGGCTTTCGGAAGTGGCGTGTCGCCGCTGAACAGGCGGGAGGCGGTGCCGCTCAGGGCGTCGAGGAAGTCTTTGGGCGCGAGCATGGGGAATGTCCTGGAAACAATGGCCGGCAGTGTATCACGCAGTGTCTATAGTCAATCCCGTTGCTCGGATGCACGCTTTTCGCGCAGGGGGACGGACGGTGGCGCACCGTTGTTGTGCGTATCGGTAAACGCTTTACTGCGCGAGTGTGCGTAACCGAGGCCAAACGGTTGAAATGCTGGGCTTTTGCCGAGCTGGCAAGGTTTCTGCTTAGTCACCCTCGACCCATGCACTGATGCAGTCGCTGTGACGAATGCAGTGCGGCAGACGAAGCGGGGAGTTTCGTCTGATGCGGTTAGCTGGCGTCAACGATGCGTTACAAAGCCAGGCACTGCGCTTAGACTTGAGACGGGTTTGTTTTCCTGGGGCAAGTCCACCAATTCGGGAGAGAGTTTCATGAAGCTAGTCACTGCCATCATCAAGCCGTTCAAGTTGGACGACGTGCGCGAGTCGCTGTCCGAAATCGGCGTGCAGGGCATTACCGTCACTGAAGTCAAAGGCTTCGGCCGGCAGAAGGGTCACACCGAGCTGTATCGCGGCGCGGAATATGTGGTCGATTTTCTGCCCAAGGTGAAAATCGACGTGGCCATCGACGACAAGGATCTGGATCGGGTTATCGAGGCGATAACCAAGGCGGCCAACACCGGCAAGATCGGTGACGGCAAGATCTTCGTGGTCAATCTGGAACAGGCGATCCGCATCCGTACCGGCGAAACCGATACCGACGCGATCTAAGCGCCGCCACAAACCCAACGCCCCAGGAGAAAACAATATGACTCTGCGTAAATTCGCAGGGCTAGGCGCCCTGTTGTCCATCGTAATGCCCGGCATCGCCATGGCGGCAGACGAAGTGGCAGCGCCAGTCCTCAATTCCGGCGACACCGCCTGGATGCTCACCTCCACAGCCCTCGTGCTGTTCATGACCATTCCCGGCCTGGCGCTGTTCTACGGCGGCATGGTTCGCTCGAAAAACATTCTTTCCGTGCTGATGCAGTGCTTCGCCATTACCGGTCTGATCAGCATCCTGTGGGTCATTTATGGCTACAGCATTGCCTTCGACACCACCGGCATGGAGCAGGGCGTCGTCAACTTCAATTCGTTCTTCGGCGGCATGGGCAAGGCGTTCCTCGCCGGTGTCACGCCTTCGAGCATCACCGGCCCGGCGGCGCTGTTCCCTGAGGCGGTGTTCATCACCTTCCAGATGACCTTCGCGATCATCACCCCGGCGCTGATCGTCGGTGCGTTCGCCGAGCGCATGAAGTTCTCCGCGATGCTGATCTTCATGGGCATCTGGTTCACTCTGGTTTATGCACCGATCGCGCACATGGTCTGGTCCGGTAACGGCGGCCTGATGTGGGACTGGGGCGTACTCGACTTCGCTGGCGGCACCGTGGTGCACATCAACGCCGGTATCGCCGGTCTGGTAGCGTGCCTGGTACTGGGCAAGCGCAAAGGTTTCCCGACCACACCGATGGCCCCGCACAATCTCGGTTACACGCTGATGGGCGCGGCGATGCTGTGGGTCGGCTGGTTCGGCTTCAACGCCGGCTCCGCTGCAGCTGCCAACGGCACCGCCGGCATGGCGATGCTGGTTACCCAGATTGCCACCGCTGCTGCGGCACTGGGCTGGATGTTTGCCGAGTGGGTCACCCACGGCAAGCCAAGCGCACTGGGCATCGCCTCGGGTGTGGTCGCCGGTCTGGTTGCGATTACACCGGCGGCTGGCACCGTGGGCCCGATGGGGGCACTGGTGATCGGTCTGGCCGCAGGCGTGGTGTGCTTCTTCTGCGCCACCACCCTGAAGCGCAAACTCGGCTATGACGATTCCCTGGATGCCTTCGGCGTGCATGGTATCGGCGGTATCCTCGGCGCGATCCTCACCGGCGTTTTCGCAGCACCGGCACTGGGCGGCTTCGGCACCGTGACTGACATTGGCGCGCAGGTCTGGATTCAGATCAAGGGCGTCGGCTTCACCGTGATCTACACCGCGATCGTCACCTTCATCATCCTCAAGGTGCTGGATGCCGTCATGGGTCTGCGTGTCACCGAGGAAGAAGAGTCGGTCGGCCTCGATCTGGCACAACACAACGAACGCGGCTACAACCTGTAAGTACGCGCACTGAAAAAATTGCCCGGTTCGCCGGGCATTTTTTTGTCCGGGATTTGTCATTCAAGGAGCGGCTGAAAGGATTTTTCTTACGGCTTTGGTCGTCTTTACGACGAGGCTTTTTCTGCGGGCAATCGCTTACATCGCTGCAGGAATATTAGGGCCTTTGTTTTTTTTCAGAGCACGCTAGAATGCGCCCCGAACGAGCGGAGAACTGTATGTGGCAACAGACTCTGATAACCCTGCGGGCAAGGCCCCGGGGCTTTCATCTGGTAACCGACGAGTTGCTCGCAGGCTTGCCTGAACTCAAGACCTGTCGGGTCGGTCTGTTGCATTTGTGGCTGCAGCACACGTCGGCGTCGTTGACCATCAACGAGAACGCCGATCCGGCAGTCCGCCGCGACTTCGAACGATTTTTCAATCGCCTGATCCCACAAGGAACAGACGGCTTCGAGCACAACGACGAAGGCCCGGATGATCTCCCGGCGCACTTCAAGGCCAGCGTGCTGGGTTGCCAGGTCAGTCTGCCGGTTGCGGCAGGGCGGCTGGCACTGGGTACCTGGCAGGGCATTTATCTGGGCGAGCACCGTGATCATGGCGGTGCCCGTAAAGTCCTCGCCACCTTGCACGGTGAGCAGGCATGAGCCGCTGCACGGCAGCGGTGGAAGATTTTTCAACGGCGGCTTCGACAGTCGCCAAAGCTGGTCTATAACTAATCTGCTTTTGGCAAGTCATGAGGTAGAACATGAGCGACGATGATCTGGAAAACGACGACCTCGAAGTAGGCGACGAAGACGAGGCCGAGGAAGGCCTGGAAGCGGCAGCGGAAGACGTTGCCGAGGACGATGGTGGTGACGACACGCCGGCCCCGGCTGCCAAAGGCAAAGCCAAGGCTGCGGTATCGGTCGACGAGTTGCCGAGCATCGAAGCCAAGAACAAGGAGCGTGACGCCCTGGCCAAGGCCATGGAAGAATTCCTTGCACGCGGCGGCAAGGTTCAGGAAGTGGAGGCCAACGTGGTCGCCGATCCGCCCAAGAAGCCGGACAACAAGTACGGCAGCCGCCCTATCTGAGGCGCGTCGCTCGCTTGCTGAAAAAGCCCGCCGTCGCTGCGGGCTTTTTCATGCCTGACATGAATGGAGCAGCCACCAGAATCCCCTGTAGGAGTGAGCCTGCTCGCGATAGCGGTGTATCAGATACATCTAATTGAATGACACTCCGCTATCGCGAGCAGGCTCACTCCTACAGGGGATCTGTGTCATTTCGAGGGAGCATTCCAGCGGGCGATTACCGCTGGCAATTCCGTGAGGCTGCGGATCTCTGCATCCGGCAAGCGCTCCGCTTCCCAGACCTTGCCCGTCGGGTTGAACCACACCGCGCGCAAGCCCGCCTGCTGCGCCCCGGCGATGTCATCGCCGGGATGATCGCCGACATGCACCGCTGCTTCGGCACTCACGCCCCCGCGTTGCAGGGCTTCATGAAACAGCCGTGCATCCGGCTTGGCGATGCCGATGTCTTCGGCGCACAAGGCGAACCTGAAGTAGTCCGCCAGCCCCAACCGGCGTACATCGGCGTTGCCATTGGTGACGACGCCGAGGGCATAGCGATTGGCGAGCAACTCCAGCAGCGGCTCGACTTCCGGGAACACTTCGATCTGATGCCGCGCATGCAAAAACACTTCGAAAGCCTTGTCGGCCAGATCCGACGCCTCGCCGTGGCCGTACCCGGCTTCTTCCAGAGCATGAAACAACACGCGCCTGCGCAACGCACTGATGCGGTGCTTGAGCCCCGGCTCGCCCGCCAGTACTCGCTCGCGAATCGACCACAAGTGTTCCACCGGTACCGCGCCCAGATTCGACGCATGTTCGCTCAGCCATTCGCGCAACACGGTTTCGGCGCTGGCAATCACCGGAGCGGTGTCCCACAGGGTGTCGTCGAGGTCGAAGGTGATCAACTGAATGCTCATGAATCATCGCCTTTCATGCGTTTGGCCCGGGGATGGGCGCTGTCGTAGACCGCCGCCAGGTGCTGGAAGTCCAAATGGGTGTAGATCTGCGTGGTCTTGATATCGGAGTGACCGAGCAATTCCTGCACCGCGCGCAGGTCCTGGGAAGACTCCAGCAAATGGCTGGCGAACGAGTGCCTGAGCATGTGCGGATGCAGGTTCTGCCCCAGTTCGCGCTCGCCAGCGAGTTTGACCCGCACCTGAATTGCACGCGGGCCAAGGCGTCGGCCTTGCTGGCTGACAAAAACCGCATCGTCGGCAGGATTGGTCATGGCGCGTAGCGGCAGCCATTGTTCAAGGGCTTCACGGGCCTTTTTACCCACAGGCAGCAGACGGGTCTTGCTGCCCTTGCCCAGCACCTGAACCATGCCGTCGGCGAGGTCGAGCTGATCGAGATTGAGTCCGGTCAGCTCGGACAGGCGCAGGCCCGATGAATAGAACAGCTCCAGAATCGCCTGATCGCGCCGGGCAAGAAAATCGTCCTCGACCGCACCTTCCAGCAGTTGCAGGGCGCGATCGGTGTCGAGGGTTTTCGGCAGGCGCCGTTCGCCTTTCGGTGGGGCCAGACCGGTGGCCGGGTCGTGGTCGCACAAGCCTTCGCGATTCAGATAGTGATAGAGCCCACGCACTGCCGAGAGCAGGCGGGCGAGGCTGCGCGAGGACTGGCCTTGCGCATGCAAGCGGGCGATCAGGCTGCGCAGGCGCTGGATGTCCAGCGCAGCCCAGCTGCCGATGTTCTGCTTGATGCACCAGCCGAGGACTTTATCGAGGTCGCGGCGATAAGCCGACAGGGTGTGCGGCGACACCTGTCGCTCACTGCGCAGATGTTCGCAGTAAGCGTCCAGTTGTCGTTCCATGCTCAGCGTACCGAGCGCAGCGAGCTGTTGACCCGTGGCAGCACGCGGCCCATGACCTCGGCGATGTAGCTGAGGAACAGGGTGCCGACCGAACTCTTGTAGTGCTGCGGATCACGGCTGGCGATGGCCAGGATGCCGTGGATGCCCTGATGGCTGACGGCAACCACGGCGGTCGAGCCGATCTGCTGGCGCTGTTCTTCGCCGAAGAGGAAATCCAGCTCATGTTCACGCAGGCTGCCGCTGACGCTTTTGCCTTCGGTGAGCAGGCCGCCGATCGCGGTTTGCGCATCGGCGTGGGTTACCCAGCGGCCGACCGGGGCCGGGTTGTCGCCGAGCAGGATCAGGCTGACAAAAGGCACCTGGAAGTCCTGACGCAGGCTGTCTTCTACACTGATCACCACGTCTTCCAGAGTCGACGCGTCCATCAGCGCGAGGATCAGGCGCCGGGTTTTTTCGAACAGGCGATCGTTGTCACGAGCCACGTCCATCAGATGTGAAAGGCGATGGCGCATTTCGATGTTGCGGTCGCGCAGGATTGTCATCTGCCGCTCGACCAGCGACACGGTGTCGCCACGTCGGTGCGGAATGCGCAGTGACGGCAGCAGCTCTTCGTGCTCGACGAAGAAGTCCGGGTGAGCCTCAAGGTAGGCGGCAACCGCGGCTGCCTCAAGGCTCTCGGACGCTGATTCGTCGGCTGGTCGGGCGGGTACCTGGGGCTTGTCGGTCATGATTTCTGCTCGCTCAAAGACGCACTTGTCCTTCGTAGACACGCACTGCCGGACCGGTCATCAATACCGGTTCGCCCGGGCCGGCCCACTCGATGGACAGACGCCCACCGGGCAGGTCGATCAACAGCGGCGAATCCATCCACCCCTGACTGATAGCCGCCACCGCCGCCGCACAGGCGCCGGTGCCACAGGCCTGGGTTTCCCCGGCGCCGCGCTCCCACACGCGCAGTTGCGCGCGGTGGCGGTCGATGACCTGAAGGAAACCGACATTGACCCGCGCCGGGAAGCGCGGATGGTGTTCGACCTTCGGCCCCAGTTCATGCACCGGTGCGCTGTTGATGTCATCCACGCGAATGACCGCATGGGGATTGCCCATCGACACAGCGGCCAGTTCGACCGTGGTGCCATCGACGTCCAGCTGATAGCTGCTGGCCTGGGCTGGCGCCTGGAATGGAATGTCCGCCGGCACCAGGCGCGGCGCGCCCATGTTCACGCCGATCTGGCCGTCGTTACGTACGTCCAGTTCGATGATCCCGCCCTTTGTCTCGACGCGGATCTGCCGCTTGGCGGTCAGACGCTTGTCGAGCACGAAGCGCGCGAAGCAGCGCGCACCGTTGCCGCATTGCTCCACTTCCGAACCGTCGGAGTTGAAGATCCGGTAGCGAAAGTCCACGTCCGGGTTGCTCGGCGCTTCGACGATCAGCAACTGGTCGAAACCGATACCGGTGTGGCGGTCGCCCCATTGCTTGGCGTGTTTGGGCTGAATGTGCGCGTGCTGGCTGACCAGGTCGAGGACCATGAAGTCGTTGCCCAGGCCGTGCATTTTGGTAAAACGCAGCAGCATGGGTTACTCCGGCAGCAGGCTTTCGCCGGCAAACAGCTCGGCCACGGTTTCGCGGCGACGCACTTCAAAAACCTGATCACCATCCACCAGCACTTCAGCGGCACGGCCGCGGGTGTTGTAGTTGGAGCTCATGACGAAACCGTAGGCACCGGCCGAATGCACCGCCAGCAAGTCGCCTTCTTCCAGCGCCAGTTCACGGTCCTTGGCGAGGAAGTCGCCGGTTTCGCAGATCGGGCCGACGATGTCGTACTTGCGTGCAGCGCTGTCGCGCGGTTTCACCGCCGTGACGTCCATCCACGCCTGGTACAGCGCCGGACGGATCAGGTCGTTCATCGCCGCGTCGACGATGGCGAAATCCTTGTGCTCGGTATGCTTGAGGTACTCAACCTGGGTCAGCAGCACGCCGCCATTGGCGACGATGAAGCGGCCCGGCTCGAACACCAGCGCCAGATCACGCCCGTTCAGACGCTCGCGCACGGCCTTGATGTAGTCGGCAGCCAGCGGCGGCTCTTCATCGCGATAACGCACACCCAGGCCGCCACCGAGATCGATGTGGCGCAGATGAATGCCGCAATCGCCCAAGCGATCGACCAGATCCAGCAGGCGATCCAGGGCGTCGATGAACGGCGGCAGGGTGGTCAGTTGCGAACCGATGTGGCAGTCGACACCGACCACTTCCAGGTTCGGCAGATGCGCGGCGCGCACGTACACGTCTTCGGCGTCGGCAATGGCGATGCCGAACTTGTTCTCTTTGAGACCGGTGGAAATGTACGGGTGGGTGCCGGCATCGACGTCCGGGTTCACCCGCAACGAAACCGGGGCGCGAACACCCAGCTCGGCTGCGACCAGCTGAAGACGCTCGAGCTCGTCGGTGGATTCGACGTTGAAGCAGTGCACCCCGACTTCGAGGGCACGACGCATGTCGTCACGGGTCTTGCCGACGCCGGAGAAGACGATCTTGTCGGCGCTGCCGCCAGCGGCCAGTACGCGTTCCAGCTCGCCGCGGGAAACGATGTCGAAACCGGCGCCGAGACGGGCCAGGACATTCAGGACACCGAGGTTGGAGTTGGCTTTGACCGCGAAGCAGACCAGATGCGGCATGCCAGCCAGCGCATCGGCGTAGGCCAGATATTGCGCTTGGATGTGTGCGCGCGAGTAAACGTAAGTGGGCGTGCCGAAGCGGTCGGCGATGGCGGACAGCGCCACACCTTCCGCGAACAACTCCCCGCCACGGTAGTTAAAAGCGTCCATGGCGATCCCTTAGTAAACGTCGTGCTTGTGAGCCTTGGATGGCTGCTTTTGCGAAGACTGGGCTTGTTCGGCCGGGTCCTGATCGTCGTCGGGCAGGTACAGCGGGCCTTTCTGACCACAGGCCGATACCAGGCAGGCAACCGCGACGAGCGCAGCAAGGGAAGAGATCAGGCGCTTCATGGCGAAATCCTTGAAAATGCGTTAATTGCGCCGGAGTATACCGGCCACCCGGCAGCTTGCCTATGCGAGGGGGTTCCCGTCCGGCGGGGCTCCTGAGAAGCGCATCATCCCTGTGGGCGCGAGCCTGCTCGCGAAGAGGTTGTAACATTCGATACGTTCGTTGCCTGACACACCGCTTTCGCGAGCAGGCTCGCTCCCACAGGGGCGGTGTTGAATGGGCGACAGGTGCTTGGTCGTTAAACTTTGCAATCGGCCGGCAGCGTCCGTATCTTTCGGCGCTTGAGCCTGATCAGACATTTTTGAGGTTGCCGCAATGAGTTTGTCCGAAGCCCGTTTCCACGATCTGGTCGATGAAACCCAGGAAAAACTGGAAGACATATTTGACGAAAGCGATCTGGACATCGATCTGGAAAGCTCGGCCGGCGTGCTGACGGTCAAATTCGAAAACGGCAGCCAGCTGATTTTCAGCCGCCAGGAACCCTTGCGACAGCTGTGGCTGGCGGCGGTGTCCGGGGGCTTCCACTTCGACTACGACGAAGAAAGCGAGCGCTGGATGTGTGACAAGAGCGAAGAGCAGCTCGGCGAAATGCTTCAGCGCCTCGTCAAGCAGCAGGCTGGCGCTGAATTCGATTTCGAAGGTCTGTGATTCGTGACTGATGCAGCGCCTGTCCGCCCGCCGAAACCGCTTTACAGCAACGTCAGTCCGGCGGTGCCTTCGCCGTGCACAGGCGTCTGTCGACTGGACGAACAGAAAGTCTGTCTCGGCTGCGCGCGCCACGTCGAAGACATCCGCGAATGGCGCTCGGCGGATGATCAGCGGCGCCGGGTGATCGTCGCTCAGGCGTCACAGCGCAAGCAGTCCAGCGGGGCGTGACTTGTATATTTTTTGAGCTGTGATAGTGTCCGCGGACGCCTCAAACCACCGAGGCACGGTGAAAACCCCGTCTTTTTTGGCGGGGTTTTGCTTTTTTTGTGCAGAAGAAAGGAGTCTGCCTGGATCATGACCGCACCTTCCATCACCCTTACCCGTCTGGACGTGCAACGTCTGGAACGCCTCATCGACAGCCTGAGCGACAAAGACCAGGCTGCGCCGGGCGTGATTGCGCTGCAAACCGAGCTGGACCGCGCCGATACCGTGGTCGGCCACGATGAAGTGCCCGCCGATGTCGTGACCATGAATTCCCGTGTGCATTGCCGCGAAGAAGGCAGTGGCAAGGATTACCACCTGACCCTGGTCTACCCCAGGGACGCCAACGCCGACGAAGGCAAGATTTCCATTCTGGCCCCGGTCGGCAGTGCACTGCTGGGTCTGAAGGTCGGCCAGCACATCGATTGGCCGGCTCCGGGTGGCAAGTCGCTGAAGCTGACCTTGCTGGAAGTGGAATCGCAACCGGTCAACGGCGGCGCTTTTCCCGAATAAATCCCTGCCTCAAACCTGTTCGAGCGCATCGTTCAAAGAGCGCTCCAGGTCCGCCTTGTAGCGCAGATACAGATTGCTTGAACTGTGCCCGTCACCGAGCAGACCCGACAGGTCGAGGTCGGTGATGTAGCAGCGATAGCGCTCGGTCTCGCGGCGCTGCTCGACGATCTCCCGGGCGACCACGCTGAACAGCTGGTCGCCATGCTCCAGCTCGCTGAATTCCCGCTGATTGCAATACAGGGTGACCTGCACTTCGCCGTGCGCGGCTTTGCCAATGATCGCCTGCACGTCGTAGAACGGTTTGTTGGCTGGCGTCTGCGGCGCCGGCCGGGTTTCGACTCTGCGCGATCGCCCCGGGCCTGACAGCTGGTAATACAAGGTTTCGGGACTGCCCGCGGGGCCACCTTCCATCGGCAGCCGTGCTTCACGGCGATACTGGATCGATTGCACAAAGCGCTGCAACGGCACCAGCAGACTCTGCTCGTCGTGGTACGGCAACTGCTGTTGCCACAAGGCATTGAATTCATCCAGCACGTACAGCTCGGCCTGCTGTTCGCTGATGCGGTAGAACACCTGAATGCACTCCGGCTGACCCATCGGCAGAATCAGCGCGAGATCGTGATCCTCGAGTGCCATCGGGTCCAGGTGCAGCGGGCTGTAGCGCGGTTGTTCCTCGCCCAGATAATCGAGCAGCGCCGGCAGGGTGGCGAGGGCAACATGGTTGACCTGACCTGGCACCAGCTCCAGCACGTGATAGTGCTGCTGCACCTGGATCAGGTAGCGGTGATTCAAGTCGCTGAGCAACAGGGTCTGGGCGGTGTCGACGATTTCCTCGACGCGGCGCGCAATGAATTGCGCACGGTTGTGGCAGAAGCAGCGCACCTTCAGCGACGGCTGCACGAGGCCGCGCGGCAGATTATTGAGGTAATCGCGCAGGCAATCGAGCAGCGCGTGCGGGCCGTCGAAACGATTGACCAGCACTTCGTTCCAGCTGTTGAGCGTGATCTGATCAAGGGTCAGCACGAGGTTCTCGCGCACGCCGGCATAGCTCAGCGAGTCGGTGCGCTCGGTGGTCATCAGGATGTTCAGATCGCGGTGATGCTTGAGCGGGTCGACGCCGACGTTGATCAGCAGTAGCACTTCGCTGGGCACAGCGGCGCGCAGCAAGGGCTCTTCGGCCACGGTGGGCAAGGGCAGGGCGATGCACTGCTGCAGGCTGCCAAGCAGGTTGAACAGCTCGAACTCGCTCAAGTCGCTGGTGCCCGGATGCAGGGCCAGACGCGTGCTGCTGTCGATCACGCCGTTGCGGTGGCACCAGGTCAGCAGTTCAAGCAGTTCGCGACTGCGCTTGATCGGCGCGAAGTGCTCCCACTCCAGCGCCGTGAGGCTGCCGTTGTACAGGCCCCATTGGGTCTGCCCCGGTTCCTTTTTGTTCGGTGACTGCACCAGGGTCAGGGTGTCTTCGGCCAGGTCCGGGGCGATGCCCGGATTGATGAACTCGACCTTGTCGGCCTTGCGCTCGAACGCCGCATACAAGCGCCGGCCGAGGATATTGAGGTCGCGCTTGTTGATCAGGCTGACGGTCTGTTCGCTGCGGGCGAACTGGGTCAGGAAGCGATAGCTGTAATTGAGTTCGTTGACCAACGCGCGACGCTCGGCGCTGACCTGCCGCACTTTCCACTGACTGCGACTGTCGAGCAGCGCCAGTTGTCGCTGATCCCAATGCCATTCGCCGGCCAGGCGTTCGAGCAGTGCGCGTTGCCAGCCCTGGCTGCGGCTGTTGCCGGTAAGCTTGCGGTTGACCTTCAGGTACAGCGCACGGCGCACCAGCTCAAGCCGTTCCGGCTCGTTGCGGGCAATCAGGTATTCCTCGATACGCCGGTACACGACCATGTACGGGTCCAGCTCATCGAGATCGAGCTGATTGGCGAACACGGCCTTCTTGAAGCGCAGGCTCAGGCACTGCACCTGCGGATGTTCGCTGGCGTAAACCTCGGTCAGTAGCAGTTTGAGCACCGACTTGTAGGGCGACTCGATGCCTTTGAACAACTGCCACAACCCGGCGCCGATGAATTCCCCGGGCGGAATGGTCGCCATCGGTCCCAGATCAAGCGTCTCGTCGGCGCGAATAAAGCGTTTGGACAGTAGGGTGTGGGTGTAGGCGTCGTAGGCCGTTTCTTCGTAGACCGGCACCAGCCACCAGATTGGCGTGCGCCCGGCCAGCCAGATTGCGGTGCGGTAAAACTCGTCGAGCAGCAGATAGTGCTGGGTGCTGCCGCAGTTTTCCGAACTCAGCTGCGAGTCTCGTTCGCCTTTCACGAACCGCGCCGGGTCGATCAGGAAGAAATGTGCCTCGGCGCCCTGACCCGCGGCCCAGGTTTCGAGCAACTGGCATTTCTTGCTCAGTTCACTGAGTTCGCTGTCGCTAAGATCAGGTGCGTGGCAGACCCATACGTCCATATCGCTCTGATCGGCCTGGGCCAGTGTGCCGAGGCTGCCCATCAGGAACAGACCGTGAATCGGTCGCGGCGGATTGCTGCCGTGACGCGGTTTGTAGGAGAACGAGCGGGTCAGCCGTTGCGCCTCAGCTAGCGTGTTGGCGTCCGGCTCATAATTGGACAATCCGGCCGGCGTACTCCCCGAGACATAACCGGGCAGCAAGGGATGATTGACGTGGAAGAACAGCGGCAACAGCGTCAATACGCTTTGCTGGCGCGTCGACAAGCCTTCAAGCGCACGGCCGAGGCGCCCTTCGTTGAGTTTGAGAAAACGTGCGCGCAGTTGGCTGAGTACCTTGCGGTCGATGCCTTCGTCCAGGTCGGGGCGGATTTCGTGGGTGCGCGTCATGTCAGCTCAAACCGGCTTGCAGGCTCGGACGTGGAGGTCTCGGAATGGCCGCAGTTTAGCCTCTGCGCAGCAGGACGTTTAAGCTGAATTTGTTTTTTGACGGCAGATTTTTATCGACAGCGATCAGGCGGGCCCGCGGAAATCCCGTGGCAGGAGTTCCCGTGGGCAAAGTCAGGGAAAATCAGGCGGTTTCCTGCTCTCTCAGAATCGTCAGTACGGTCTGCACGTTTTGCGCGGCATCGCGACCGAGGCTGGTCAGATACCCGCCATCGGGCTGGTCGGTAAGTTCTTTTTCGAAGAGGCGCTTGGCAGCAGCGATGTGTTTCGGGGCAGCGGTCTGATGAATTTTCAGACCTTCCTGGGAACTGTCCAGGTTGAAGAGTGCAAGGACTTCCAGTTCGGCAACCAACTCAGGGGTAAGCGACATAAGGACTCCAGACTTTCTAGGAATTGGACGACAGCGCCTCTAAGGTGAACCCGCTGGTGCGGCATGTCCAGTGCGCAGATCAGGGGATTTTGTCTTGAGGCGAATTCCAGTGTAGCCCGCATAAAAAAGATCGCAGCCTTCGCCAGCTCCTACATGGGATCCGTGCAGGAGCTGGCGAAGGCTGCGATCTTTTGATTTTATTATTTTTCCGGTGGCAGCTCTGGCAGCTTGCGCAATGCCGTTTCGTACCATTCGGTGTCGAACGGGCGGTCTTCATCAAGCATCGCGTCAATCTCGAAAGCCAGCACGTGAGCCATCAGATTGAGGATCTCCTCACGGTCCATGCCGACCAAAGTCAGCTTGTTCAACGTCGCCCTGGCCGCCGGCGGGTTGTCGCTTTCGATCTGGTTCTCGATGGCTTCGAGCAGCGTCGCTTCGGTGAATGCTTCTTCGTCGTCATCGTTGACGATATCTGTCGGCTCGCTCATGGCAGGCTCCTCAGGGAAAGGCGCCAGTTTACCCGCATTCAGCGGCGTGATGCTGCTGGCGGGAAACGCCGCCGCGATCTATAAACAGGCACTGCCCACCCCGCACGGCCTGGAGGCTCTGTGATGTTCAAGCTCTACGGATTCGCTGTCAGCAACTACTTCAACATGGTCAAACTGGCGCTGCTGGAAAAAGGTCTGCCCTTCGAAGAGGTGACTTTTTACCCGACACAAACTCCGCAATCACTGGCCATCAGCCCACGGGGCAAAGTCCCGGTGCTGGGTGTCGACGCCGGTTACATCAACGAAACCGCGATCATCCTCGAATACCTCGAACAATCACAGAAGGGCACGCCGCTGCTGCCCAGCGATCCATTCGAACGCGCGCAGGTATTGGCGATTGCCAAGGAGATCGAGTTGTACATCGAGTTGCCGGGGCGTGCCTGTTACGGCGAGGCGTTTTTCGGCATGACCTTGCCTGAGGCGATCAAGGAAAAGACCCGCTCCGAATTGCTGCTGGGCTTCGCAGCGCTGGGGCGTCACGGCAAGTTCGCCCCTTATGTGGCGGGTGACAGCCTGAGCATTGCCGATTTGTATTTCCTCTACAGCGTGCCGCTGGCCTGTGCAGTTGGGCAGAAACTGTTCGGAATCGATTTGCTGGCCGAGATGCCACAGGCGAAAGCGTTGCTGGAGCGGCTCGAGCAGAATCCGCATGTGCAGAGGATTGCGGCCGACAAGGATGCAGCGATGCCGGCGTTTTTGGCGATGGTGGCTGCCAGAAAGTGAGTTTTGTAGCGCTCTGAAGGAAGCCTTCGCGAGCATTCACCGAGCCTTCCAGGGTCAGCACGGCAAACACATCCTGCTCGATCTGGTCGCTGAACTGACGCAGTTCTTCCAGGCTCATCTCGGCCAGATCCTTGCCAGTGTCGACGCCGTATTTCACCGCGTGGCCAACGATTTCGTGGCAATCGCGGAACGGCAGGCCACGGCGCACCAGGTAGTCCGCCAGATCGGTCGCGGTAGAGAAACCGCGCAGCGCCGCTTCCCGCATGATCGCGTGTTTCGGCTTGATCGCCGGGATCATGTCGGCAAACGCGCGCAGCGAATCGCGCAGAGTGTCGGCGGCGTCGAACAGCGGTTCCTTGTCTTCCTGATTGTCCTTGTTGTACGCCAGCGGCTGGCCTTTCATCAGGGTCAGCAGGCCCATCAGCGCGCCGAACACACGGCCGGTCTTGCCGCGCACCAGTTCTGGCACGTCGGGGTTTTTCTTTTGCGGCATGATCGAGCTGCCGGTGCAGAAGCGGTCCGGCAGATCGATGAACTGGAACTGCGCGCTGGTCCACAGCACCAGCTCTTCGGAGAAGCGCGACAGGTGCATCATCGCGATGCTCGCGGCCGAGCAGAATTCGATGGCGAAGTCGCGATCGGAAACGTTATCCAGCGAGTTGCCACCGACGGCGTCGAAGCCGAGCAGTTGCGCGGTGTATTCGCGATCGATCGGGTAGGTGGTGCCGGCCAGCGCGGCGCTGCCCAGTGGCATGCGGTTGGTGCGCTTGCGGCAGTCGACCAGGCGCTCGTAGTCGCGGCTGAGCATTTCGAACCAGGCCAGCATGTGGTGCCCGAAGGTCACTGGCTGCGCAGTTTGCAGGTGGGTGAAGCCGGGCATGATGCTCGCCGCTTCACGTTCGGCTTGCTCCAGCAGGCCTTTTTGCAGGCGGGTGATCTCGGCGAGGATCAGGTCGATTTCATCACGCAGCCACAGGCGGATATCGGTGGCCACCTGGTCGTTGCGGCTGCGCCCGGTGTGGAGCTTTTTACCGGTGACGCCGATGCGGTCGGTCAGGCGTGCTTCGATGTTCATGTGCACGTCTTCGAGGTCGACGCGCCAGTCGAACTGGCCGGCTTCGATTTCACCCTGGATGGTGTTCAAGCCATCGATGATGCTGTCGCGCTCGGCATCGCTCAGCACGCCGACCTTGGCCAGCATGGTGGCGTGGGCGATCGAGCCCATGATGTCGTGGCGATACAGGCGCTGGTCGAAAGTGACGGAGGCGGTGAAGCGGGCGACGAAGGCGTCGACGGGTTCACTGAAGCGGCCGCCCCAGGACTGATTGGTCTTGTCAGTGCTCATGAATTCGCTCGTATCGGCTTGAAGAAATGGCGTGAAACGCTGGCGCGGATGATAACAGGGTTGCCAATCCTGTCGCTGGCACCGGTCGACAGGTTTTTTTCCTCAGGTGTCAGGCGTGGCAGGCGCTGTCTGTAAGGGATTTACAAAAGGATATTTTTTGATTGAGCAATATCGTTCCGACGAACGTCTACAGTGGACATAAGGGTCGGTACATACGCAGATCATGCAAAGGTCTGGCCACCGACTATAAGAAGAGGGGGCGGGTGAGTTGTCCATCAGTCAACCACCGTGAGAAACGCAGGAAACAGTGGGCTCTGAGCGGTACGACCCGGACGCTGGCAAATATTGCTGGCCGACGTACGGCACTTTTTGGCGCTCGGGCTAGTCTTAGCGTGGATCGCGGTGACGCAGGTCACTACACCTGTCTACGCTATCCTTGTGCGAGACTCACGCAGGAATCCAGCGCAATATGAATGTCCTGATCGTTGATGACGAACCCCTGGCTCGCGAGCGCCTAAGCCGTATGGTGAGCGAACTCGAGGGTTACACAGTCCTGGAGCCCAGTGCCACGAATGGCGAGGAGGCGTTAGCGCTGATCGACAGCCACAAGCCGGATATCGTGCTGCTCGATATCCGCATGCCGGGCCTCGACGGCCTGCAGGTTGCTGCCCGACTGTGCGAACGAGAGACGCCGCCGGCCGTGGTGTTTTGCACCAGTCCCGATGAATTTGCCGTGGAAGCCCTGCAGGCCAGCGCCGTGGGCTATGTGGTGAAACCTGTGCGAACCGAACACTTGAATGAAGCCCTGAAGCGGGCTGAACGTCCCAACCGGGCGCAACTCTCGGCCCTGACCCGTCCCGCTGCCGAAAGTGGCAGCGGTCCACGCAGCCACATCAGCGCGCGCACCCGCAAAGGCATCGAGCTGATTCCGCTGGATCAGGTGGTCTACTTCATCGCCGACCACAAATACGTGACCCTGCGTCACGAAGCCGGCGAGGTGCTGCTCGACGAACCCCTCAAAGCCCTAGAAGACGAATTCGGCGAACGCTTCGTGCGTATCCACCGCAATGCGCTGGTCGCCCGCGATCGCATCGAGCGATTGCAGCGCACACCACTGGGACATTTCCAGTTGTTCCTCAAAGGCCTCAATGGCGATGCGCTGATTGTCAGCCGTCGGCATGTCGCTGGCGTGCGCAAGATGATGCAGGGGCTTTGACCCGGTCGTCACCGGGCCTTTCGACTTCTTCTACCCGGCATGGCAGGCCAGGGAGGCCACGCCGTTTTCTGATTCAGGTCAAAGTGGAATTGACTGAGCTGTTATTATCCGCCGTATCTATTCAGTACGGATTGCTCCATGTCCCCTCGCGAAATCCGCATCGCCACCCGTAAAAGTGCGCTGGCCCTCTGGCAGGCCGAATACGTCAAAGCCCGTCTTGAAGCGGCCCACCCGGGCTTGCTGGTGACGCTGGTGCCCATGGTCAGTCGCGGCGACAAGCTGCTCGACTCGCCACTGTCGAAGATCGGCGGCAAGGGTCTGTTCGTCAAGGAACTGGAAACCGCGCTGCTGGAAAACCACGCCGACATCGCCGTGCATTCGATGAAAGACGTGCCGATGGACTTCCCGCAAGGCCTGGGCCTGTTCTGCATCTGCGAACGTGAAGACCCGCGCGATGCATTCGTCTCCAACACCTACGCAAGTCTTGAAGCGCTGCCGACCGGTGCCGTTGTCGGCACATCGAGCCTGCGTCGCCAGACCCAATTGCTGGCGCGTCGCCCGGATCTGCAGATCCGTTTTCTGCGCGGCAACGTCAACACCCGTCTGGCCAAGCTGGACGCCGGCGAGTACGACGCGATCATCCTCGCAGCGGCTGGCCTGATCCGCCTCGGTTTCGAAGATCGCATCACCTCGGCGATCAGTGTCGATGACAGTCTCCCGGCCGGTGGCCAGGGCGCGGTCGGCATCGAATGCCGCAGCGCCGATAATGAAATCCACGCCTTGCTCGCGCCTTTGCATCACGCCGATACCGCTGCGCGGGTGAACGCCGAACGTGCCTTGAACAAACATCTCAACGGTGGCTGCCAGGTGCCGATCGCCTGCTACGCCGTGCTCGAAGGCGAGCAGTTGTGGTTGCGCGGTCTGGTTGGTGAGCCAAGCGGCGGCAAGCTGCTCAGTGCTGAAGCGCGCGCGCCACGCGCTGACGCCGAAACCCTGGGCGTGCAGGTCGCTGAAGACCTGCTCAAGCAGGGCGCTGACGACATTCTCAAAGCGGTGTACGGCGAGGCGGGTCACGAGTGACGGCCTGGCGCCTGTTGCTGACGCGCCCTGCGGATGACTGCGCGGCGCTCGCCGAACAGTTGGCCGGGCACGGGATTTTCAGCAGTTGCCTGCCGCTTTTGGACATTGTCCCGCTGCCGGTCTCTGACAGTATTCGTCAGGCGATCAGGCGATTGTCGGCCTGCAGCGCAGTGATCGTGGTCAGCAAGCCGGCGGCGCGGATCGCGGTTGATCTGCTCAAGTACGCAGGCGCGGCACCATTGAGCATGCCGTGGTTCAGCGTCGGCGCGGCGACCGCCGAGATTCTTCGCGAGCACGGTCTGGATGTGAGCTTCCCGGCGGATGGC
Source organism: Pseudomonas sp. RIT-PI-o (assembly GCF_001297215.1). Taxonomy (NCBI): domain Bacteria; kingdom Pseudomonadati; phylum Pseudomonadota; class Gammaproteobacteria; order Pseudomonadales; family Pseudomonadaceae; genus Pseudomonas; species Pseudomonas sp. RIT-PI-o. The sequence continues at coordinate 55,948 of NZ_LHPA01000037.1, forward strand.
GATGACAGTGAAGCTTTGCTGCAATTGCCGCGTCTGCGCGAGGCGGTCGGCCAGCCCGGTGCGCAGGTGATGATCCTGCGCGGCGAGGGTGGTCGTGAGCTGCTCGCCGAGCGCCTGCGTGCGCTTGGTGCTAGTGTCGAGTATCTGGAGTTGTATCGCCGCGACCTGCCAGCCTACCCGCCAGACGAGCTGCCGCGGCGGATCGAAGCGGAACGCTTGAACGGGCTGGTGGTCAGCAGTGGACAGGGTTTCGAGCACCTGCGGCAGATGGCCGGCGATGCCTGGCCGAAGATCGCGCAGTTGCCGTTGTTTGTTCCAAGCCCGAGGGTCGCCGAGCTGGCACGTGCCGCCGGGGCTCAAACAGTTGTGGATTGCCGCGGCGCGAGTGCCGCGGCTTTGCTGACGGCATTACGGGAATTTCCGCTGCCGTTTTCTAATGCAAAGGATGGATACGTGAGCGAAACAGCCTTGCCAAAAGATGACGTCCAGCCTGCGCTCGATGCCCAGGTTGAAACTCCACCACCGGCCAAAGAGCCGCGCCGAGGCAATGGACTGGCGATTGTTGCCCTGCTCCTCGGCGCCGCCGGTGTCGCCATCGGTGGCTGGGGTGTCTGGCAGGTGCGCCACCTGCAGAACAACACGCAGCAGCAGTCGAGTCAGGTGCAGGCGTTGAATGATCAGGCGCAGAGTCTGAAGCTCAACGAACAACGCCTGACCGAGCGCCTGGCGCAGTTGCCCGGTGCCGACGAGCTCGCCGAGCGTCAGCGTCTGGTCACGCAATTGCAGGGCGATCAGCAGCGCCTCAATCAACGTCTGGAAACCGTCCTCGGCGCGAGCCGCAAGGACTGGCGTCTGGCCGAGGCCGAGCACTTGCTGCGTCTGGCCAGCCTGCGCCTGTCGGCATTGCAGGACATCAGCAGCGCGCAGGCACTGGTGCAGGGCGCCGACGAAATCCTCCGTGAACAGAACGACCCGGGCTCCTTCGCCGCGCGCGAGCAAGTGGCGAAAACCCTGGTCGCCCTGCGCAGCACCGAACAGCCGGATCGTACCGGACTGTTCCTGCGCCTGGGCGCGTTGCGCGATCAGGTCATCGAGCTGACCGAGCTGGCGCCTGAATACAAGGATCGCGGCGAGTCGCTGCTGGGCCTGACCGCCGACGGCGATGGCGCCAGTCGCTGGGCGCAGTGGTGGGACAAGGTGTCGCGCTATATCCGCATCGATTTCAACGCTGACAAGAACGTCAAACCGCTGCTCGCCGGGCAAAGCCTGAGCCAGGTGCGCCTGGCCCTGAGCCTGGCGCTGGAGCAGGCGCAGTGGGCGGCGCTCAACGGTCAGGCGGCGGTTTACACCCAGGCGCTGGCCGAGGCGCGCGATGTGCTCAAGGGCAATTTCAACCCGGACAACCCGCAAAGCAAAACCATGCTGGAGCAGGTCGGCGAACTGAGCAAGGAACCGGTCACGGTCAAAACCCCGGATCTGACCGGCACCTTGAGTGCGGTGCAGGGGTATCTCGAGCGGCGTAACGTCAATGCCGAAGAATCGGTGAAACCGTTCGCCAAGCCTGCCGCCAACCCGGCGCAGGAGGCGACCCCATGAAGCGCCTCTATGTAATCGTGTTTCTGGTCATCGCTGCGACAGCAGCGCTGGGCCTGGCGATCGCCGAGCATTCCGGTTACGTGCTGGTGGCGTACAAGAGCTTCCGCTACGAGTCGAGCCTGTGGGCGACACTGGCAGTGATCGCGGTGCTGTGGCTGCTGTTCTGGGGCATCAAGGTGTTGGTCGAGCTGGTGATGACCTCTACCGGCGTGGTCAATCCATGGTCGCGGCGCAATCGCAGCCGCCGCGTGCAAGTAGCGATCGAACACGGGCAACTGGATCTGGCTGAAGGTCGCTGGGCCAGTGCGCAACGGCATTTGACCCGCGCTGCGGAAGCCGAGCGCCAGCCACTGCTTTACTACCTCGGCGCCGCACGTGCGGCGAACGAACAGGGTCAGTACGACGAAAGCGACCGTTTGCTCGAGCGTGCGCTGGAACGTCAGCCGCAAGCCGAGTTGGCGATTGCCTTGAGTCATGCCCAACTGCAGACCGATCGCGGCGACACCGACGGTGCGCTGGTGACCTTGCAGGCGATGCACGAACGGCATCCGCGCAGCGCGCAAACGTTGCGTCAATTGCAGCGTCTGCATCAGCAGCGTGGCGAATGGTCGGCGGTGATTCGTCTGCTGCCAGAGTTGCGCAAAGACAAAGTGCTGCCGCCAGCAGAACTGGCTGAACTCGAGCGCCGCGCCTGGGGTGAAAACCTGTCCTTGGCCGCGCATCGCGAAGAAGACGGCACGGTCGGTCTGCAATCGCTCAAGCGTGCGTGGGAGCAGCTGACTTCGGCGCAGCGTCAGGAAGCGCCGCTGGTGCTCGCCTATGCTGAGCAACTGCGCCAGCTTGGTGCTCAGGTCGAGGCCGAAGAAGTGCTGCGCACCGCGCTCAAGCGCAAATACGACAGCCATCTGGCGCGTCTGTATGGCCTGGTTCGTGGCAGTGATCCTGCGCGTCAGTTGCAGACTGCCGAAGGCTGGCTCAAGGAGCATCCGGCCGACCCAAGCCTGCTGTTGACCCTCGGGCGTCTGTGTCTGCAAACCAGTCTGTGGGGCAAGGCCCGTGATTATCTGGAAAGCAGTCTGCGTGTGCAGCGCAATCCAGAAACCTGTGCGGAGTTGGCGCGTCTGCTTGCACAGCTCGGCGATACCGAACGCAGCAATCAGTTGTTCCAGGAAGGTCTGGGGCTGCTCGATGAGCGGCTACTGGCGGCGCCTTTGCCGGTTGCAGCGAAGGTCTGAAAGGCGGGGGAGCTGGCTCCCTCGCGAACTTTCAATGAGTGAAAATTCCACTTCTTCAGGTGCCTGAGGCAAAGTCCTACAGGGTGGTTCACCGTTTCCCTCCGGCCCTGTCGGGTTTTCCCTACACCTCTGGTGAACTGTCGGCAGGCCCTCGCCTTGAAAGGCTGACACGCTTTCCTCTACCGTAACCGTCTGTCTCTACTGTTACGGAAAAGCCATGTCGTTGGCCTGCTCACGCTCCTTGTTCTTCATGGCTTTCATTGCGGGGGCCTTTGCTCTGGGAGCTTCCTATTATCTCGAATACGTGGTCGGCCTGACGCCTTGCACCTTGTGCCTGGTGCAGCGGCTGTTCCTCACTCTGCTGTGCATTGTCAGCGGCGTGGCGGCGGTGCACGGTCCGCGGCGTGTGGGCATGTGGTGGTACTGGCTGTTTGCGCTGGGCGCGAGTCTGGGCGGAACCACCGCTGCCTGGCGGCAGGTGTTGATCCAGAGTGACTCCATGCTGCAACTGGTCAAATGCTCGCCCACCGTGGAATCGCTTTTCAGCGGCTTGCCGTGGATATGTGCTTTGCAACGGATGTTCAACGGTGGCGCCGATTGCGCGGAAATCTCATGGACGCTGTTCGATCTGAGCATCCCGGAATGGAGTCTGCTGTTTTTTGTCGGTGTCTCGATTCTTGCGGTTTATCAGTTGCTGCGTCTGATCTGGAGCGCTCTGCAGCGACCGGTCAGCGACGAAGCGTCGCATCACTCGCTGGTCAGGGATTAAACACTTGTATGAACTTTATCTCCTGCGTACCTTGAAGCCATAGGCGTGCGGGCATAATCTGGCCGGCACGTGTCATTGGATTTATGTTGCTCGATGACGCTCTGCCCGATCGTCCACCCAGTCAAATCAGAACAGGGGCGCGGGTGTAGAGCAGCATGACCCACAAGGGAAGAGAGATCGCCATGCTCGAAAGTTGTCAGAATGCTCAGGAACGTTGGGGTGGGGTTCATCTGCTGATCGACCGCTGGTTGCAGGAGCGTGAAGAGCTGATCGGCGCCTACGACAAACTCGGTGCGCAGCCTGATTCGCTGTCCGAAAGCCGCAAGCCTTTGCTGGAATTTTGCGGTGTGCTGGTCGATTACGTATCGGCGGGGCACTTCGAAATCTATGAACAGCTGACTGGCGAAGCCAAGGCGTTCAACGACAAGCGCGGTCTGGAACTCGCCGAAACGATCTACCCGCGCATCGACGTCATTACCGAGAAGCTGCTCGCGTTCAACGACCTGTGCGATGAAGGCAAATGCGTTGCAGAGAAATTCAAGGAGCTCGGGGGGTTGCTGCACGAGCGCTTCGAACTTGAAGACTGCCTGATCGAAGTGCTGCACACGGCACACAAGGCAGAAGATCCGGTTCAGGCCTGATCCACGACCTTCATGAAAAACGGTGCGCCCGAAAGCGCACCGTTTTTTTATGCCCGATCAGCTCGTCGCACCACGCAGTTCCACTTCAAATACCAGCGGCGTGAAGGGCGCGATCAGGTCGCCGGCACCGTCGGCGCCATAGGCCTGATCCGATGGAATCACCAGCCGCCACTTCGCACCCACCGGCATGTTCTGCAAGGCGGTGCGCCAACCGGCGATCACGCTGTCGAGGTTGAACCACTGCGGCTGGGTGTTCTGATCGAACACGGTGCCATCCGGCAGCTTGCCGACATACAGCACCTGCACTTTTCCATCGGGGCCGGCCTTGGCGCCACTGCCCGGAACGAGCTCGGTCAGGAGGATGCCATCGGCCAGTTCCTTCACCCCCGGTTTGGCTTTTTCCGCACTGAGAAAACGTTGCTCGTTTTCCATCGCGGCGTCGCTCGATTGGCGTGAGGCCTGCTCGGCATTGCGCGATTCGTGATCGGCCAGAATCTGTTCGATGCGCGCTTCACTCAATGCCAGTGGCTTGCCCTGATAAGCCTGTTGCAGACCTTCAATCAGCGCCTGGATCTGCAACTGCGGAACCTCCTGACGCAGTCGTTCGCCTAGGCTCGCACCGAGGCTGTAAGCCAGGTCATGAGCATCGTTCGCGGTAGTTTTTTCATCAGCATACGCCGCCGAAAAAAACACGCAGAGGGACAAAATAATGTAGCGCGACATGGGCACTCTCCGACCTGAGATGCGGGGGATTATGCCAGTGCGAACGCCTGCATCGGTGAACTGCTTTTTCATCGGTGCAGAACATTTCGGCGTCGGTGCAACGCAACGGCAGAGATACTGTCAACATGCCCTAGCGGCGGTATCAGCAGAGGTCTAGTATGAGCCGCACTCACGTCAGCCAGGAGGTAAACCATGTCGGCCACCAAGAAGCCTGTAAATACTCCGTTGCACCTACTCCAACAGTTGTCGGGCAGCCTGCTCGAGCATTTGGAAAACGCTTGCTCGCAAGCCTTGGCTGATGCTGAAAAATTGCTCGCCAAGCTGGAAAAACAGCGTGGCAAGGCGCAGGAAAAACTGCACAAGTCGCGCACCAAATTGCAGGACGCCGCCACTGCCGGCAAAGCCAAGGCTCAGAACAAAGCCAAGTCTTCCGTGAAAGAACTCGAAGAGCTGCTCGACGCACTGAAAGATCGTCAGTCCGAGACCCGCAGCTACATTCTGCAACTCAAGCGTGATGCTCAGGAAAGCCTGAAACTGGCCCAGGGTGTTGGCCGTGTTCAAGAAGCAGTGGGCAAAGTATTGTCGTCGCGCTCGGCCAAACCGGCAGCAGTGCCGGCGAAGAAAGTCACTGCCAAACCTGCTGCAAACAAAGCTTCGGCGAAGACCGCTGCGGCCAAGCCTGTTGATGCCAGCGCCGCTGCCAAACCAGCGGCCAAGGCGCCGTTGAAAGCGGCTGCCAAACCTGTAGCGAAACCCGCCGCCAAGAACCCCGCTGCGGCCAGCGCGGCCAACCCAGTGGCGAAAACGGCTGCAGCCAAACCCGCTGCAACCAAGCCAGCAGCGAAGACCACCGCTGCCAGATCGACTGCAAAACCGGCCGCAACCAAAGCCGCGCCAGCTAAAACCGCAGCCGCCAAACCTGCGGCCCAAGCCGCGGTAAAACCCGCTGCCAGAGCGGCCGCTGCGAAGCCAGCTGCCAAGACTGCGGCTAAGCCGGCCGCCGTCAAACCTGCTGCGAAAATAGCGGTAAAACCGGCTGCGAAACCAGCGGCAACATCCGCGGCAAAACCTGCGGCAAAAACCGCCGCGAAACCGGCCACCAAACCTGCTGCGAAACCGGCTGCTGCCAAGCCTGCGACCGCTGCTGCGAAACCTGCTGCAACCAAACCAGCGTCCAGGCCAGCCGCTAAACCAGCGGTGAAAAAGGCTGCCGCTGCCAAGCCAGCTGCCAGCAAACCGGCTACTACTCCAGCGGCCAAGCCAGCCACCCCGGCAACCCCGGCTGCTCCTGCCGCGTCGGCACCGTCGTCCGCTGCTCACTCGACCCCTTCGACTGCGCCAGCGCCAGCCGCTTCGTCGAACGCCAGCAGCACGCCAACCAGCGCTTCCTAAGTGCCGGTTGCCGCGACGCGCAGCACTTGCAGCGCGTCGCGGTCCAGGCTGGCGGCAGTGCCGGCCAAACCTTCAAGCCAGGTCACCGAACCTCCCTCGTTGCGCGTCCATTCCTGCGCCACACCTTCAAGCCGCGACAGCAAGGTTCGTTCAGCTTCCAGCTCGAGTGATTTGATCTGCTCGCGCATGCCTTTTACCACCGCATCATCGACGGCCCGCGCTTTCCATTGCATGCGCAGGGTTCGCAGCGGCTGCACCACTTCGATATCCCAAGGCGCAGTCAGGGCCTTGAGCAAATCCACGCGCGGTTCATCGCAGGCCACTGCACGCTGCTCCAGCCACAAACCGCACAGCAGCAGGCAAACATTGGCGCCCGCCGTTTGCAGTCGCAGGCAGGCATCTTCCACGCCGGGTCGGGCGTAGACATCAAGGGCAAAGCTCCACAGGTCAGAGGACATCGTGCTACTCGCGCCAGTTGTGAGCGAAGCTGGTAGACTCCGCCGCCATTATGATCCGACTTCAGAACCTGACTTTACAGCGTGGCCCGCAACGTCTGCTAGAAGACGCCGAGCTGACCCTGCACGCCGGCCACAAAGCCGGCCTCATCGGCGCCAACGGTGCCGGCAAATCCAGCCTGTTCGCCTTGCTGCGCGGCGAGTTGCACCCGGATTCGGGCGACTGCCTGCTGCCGGCCGACTGGCGCATCGCGCACATGCGTCAGGAGGTCGACACCCTCGAGCGCCTTGCGGTCGATTATGTGCTCGATGGCGACCTGCGTCTGCGCGAGGTGCAGCGCGAGCTTGCCGCCGCCGAGGAGGCGCACGACGGCACCGCGCTGGCGCGCCTGCATGCCGAACTCGACAGTGCCGACGGTTACACCGCCGATGCGCGGGCGCGCAAGCTGCTCGCTGGTCTTGGCTTCACCAACGAGCAGATGGACCGCCAGGTAGGCGATTTCTCCGGTGGCTGGCGGATGCGTCTGAATCTGGCGCAGGCACTGATGTGCCCGTCGGATCTGCTGCTGCTCGACGAACCGACCAACCACTTGGACCTCGATGCGATCATCTGGCTGGAAGAGTGGCTGAAGAGTTATCCGGGCACCTTGCTGCTGATTTCCCACGACCGCGATTTCCTCGATGAGGTGGTCGATCACGTTGCGCATGTCGATCAGCGCAAACTGACCCTCTACCGTGGCGGCTACACCGCGTTCGAACGCGCCCGTGCCGAGCGTCTGGCCCAGCAGCAACAGGCCTACGAGAAGCAGCAGGCGCAGCGTGCGCACATGGAAAGCTACATCGCTCGCTTCAAGGCGCAAGCGACCAAGGCCCGTCAGGCGCAGAGCCGGATCAAGGCGCTGGAGCGCATGGAAGAATTGTCGGCGGCCCACGTCGATTCGCCGTTCGACTTCGTCTTCCGCGAGTCGACGAAGATCTCCAGCCCGCTCATCGATCTGTCCGACGCACGCCTGGGTTATGGCGACAAGACCATCCTCGAGAAGGTCAAGCTGCAACTCACCCCAGGTGCGCGGATCGGTCTCCTCGGGCCGAACGGCGCGGGCAAATCGACGCTGATCAAGAACCTCGCCGGCGAGCTCGAACCGCTGGCCGGGCGCCTGACCCGTGGCGAGAACACCGTGGTCGGCTATTTCGCCCAGCATCAGCTCGACTCGCTGGATTCCAAGGCCAGCCCGTTGCTGCACTTGCAGCGTTTGGCGCCGGGTGAGCGCGAGCAGACTTTGCGTGACTTCCTCGGCGGCTTCGACTTCCGGGGGGCGCGCATCGATGAGCCGGTGCTGAATTTCTCCGGTGGCGAGAAGGCGCGTCTGGCCCTGGCGTTGATCGCCTGGGAACGGCCGAACCTGCTGCTGCTCGACGAACCGACCAACCACCTCGACCTGGAAATGCGCCTGGCGCTGACCATGGCCCTGCAGGAATTCAGCGGTGCGGTGCTGGTGGTGTCTCACGATCGGCACTTGCTCAAGAGCACCACCGATAACTTCTATCTGGTCGCCGACGGCAAGGTCGAAGAGTTCGATGGCGACCTCGAAGACTACGCGCGCTGGCTGGTGGAATACCGCCAGCGCAATGCGCCGGTCAGCAACACGCCGGTCAATCCGGACAAGACTGACAAGAAAGCTCAGCGTCAGGCAGCGGCAGCGTTGCGTCAGCAACTGGCGCCGCACAAGCGCGAGGCCGACAAGCTTGAAGCTGAACTGGGCAAGCTTCACGAAAAACTCGCCAAGGTTGATGCCAGCCTCGGTGACAGCGACATCTACGAGCCGGCGCGCAAGAACGAATTGCGCGACCTGCTGGCCGAGCAGGCGAAACTGAAGGTTCGTGAAGCCGAGCTGGAAGAGGCCTGGATGGAAGCGCTGGAAACCCTGGAAAGCATGCAGGCGGAGCTGGAGGCGTTGTCCTGATGGAAGCCTTCAAACTGCCGTTCTCGGCGGTATGGGTCGAGCCGATCTGGTTCACCGCGCAGATTCTGCTGATTCTGCTGGCCGGTTACCTGACCCAGCGTTTCGTTGCCAAAGGCCTGACTCGCCTGGGTGAGCGCTATCCGTTCCCGCCGCAATTGCTGATGCCACTGCGCGGCGTGTTGCGCTGGCTGATCATGGGCAGCGCGCTGCTCTTCGTGCTCGAGCGCCTTGGCGTCTCCGCCACGGTGTTGTGGACGGCGCTATCGGGTTTTGTCGCGGTGGCGGCGGTGGCGTTCTTCGCCATGTGGAGCGTGCTGTCGAACCTGCTGTGCGCGATTCTCATCTTCACCGTCGGGCCGTTCCGCCTCGGCGACGTAGTCGAGCTGGTGGACACCACCGACAAGCCTGGCGTCAAAGGTCGGGTGATCGCGATCAATCTGCTCTACACCACGCTGGTCGAAGCCGAAGAGTTGGGCACCGGCAGCGCCATGGTGCAGGTGCCCAACAGCCTGTTCTTCCAGCGTTCGGTGCGGCGTTGGCGCGGGACCGATGTGTTTCCGTAGAGTGGCTTCGAGAAGTAGCTTTCGCGTCGTCGGTTCGGACGCCTTCGCGAGCAGGCTCGCTCCCACATTCGAAATGCGTTCTCCTGTGGGAGCGAGCCTGCTCGCGAAGGGGTCATCAGCAACACCTGCAACATTCAGCAAGAAATCGGTAGTCATCCTCACGAAGCCGCATTAGCTTAGGCATTTGTCACAAGCATCAGCCGAGGTATGCGATGGAGCTTCAAACATGGCTGGCATTCTTTGCCGCCTGCTGGGTGATCAGTCTGTCCCCGGGCGCGGGCGCCATTGCGTCGATGTCCAGCGGCCTGCAATACGGGTTCTGGCGCGGCTATTGGAACGCGCTGGGCCTGCAGATCGGTCTGGCGATGCAGATCGCGATTGTCGGCGCGGGTGTTGGCGCTGTGCTCACCGCTTCGGCCACGGCGTTCCACGCGATCAAATGGTTCGGCGTTGCCTATCTGGTTTATCTGGCGATCAAGCAGTGGCGGGCGCTGCCCATGGACATGAACGATGACGCCGCGGTGCGGCCGATCGGCAAGCCGCTGGCCTTGGTATTCCGTGGCTTTCTGGTGAACATCAGCAACCCCAAGGCATTGATCTTCATGCTCGCGGTGTTGCCGCAGTTCATCAACCCTCACGCGCCGCTGCTGATTCAATATGTGGTGATCGGCGTGACCATGGTGTTCGTCGATCTGATCGTCATGGCCGGCTACACCGGGCTGGCGTCGAAGGTGCTGCGCCTGTTGCGCACGCCCAAGCAGCAGAAGCGCATGAACCGCACCTTTGCCGGATTGTTCATTGGCGCGGCGGCGTTCATGGCGACGTTGCGCAAAGCGGCGGCGTAAACCGCCCGGGCAGAAAAAAGGCGACCTTTGCGGGTCGCCTTTTTTGTTTCTCTCGGTCAGTCAGCGCAGGATCACCGGCGCCGTATCACGCGGCAGATTATTGCGCTGCGACGCTTCACGCGGCTGCTCATAAGCGTCACCGCCACCGAGCTGCATGCTCAATTGCCCGGCCACGTCCTCGCCCAAAGCTTTGGACACCTCACGCACCACTCGAGGGCGGTTCAGCGAGATCTTGATGTCGCGATGGTTCACCAGTTTGGTGTCCTGCGCTTCACCCCTCGCCGTGAAGGCCGAGGTGATTTCGTAGGTCTTGGTGTTGATCAGGCTGAAATCCGCCACCAGCGTCAGGCCCAGCACCGCCGAATAGCTGTCGGTGTGCGCCAGCTCGTTGATGTCCTGGGTGAAATCGATGTCGGACACGGTGCCGAACAGCACGTAGTCGGCGCCTTTGAAGTTGCCGGCCTTGATGCGCTTGATCACGTCATACACATCGCCCTTGGAGGACGCGGTGTACGGCGTGCCCTGCACCAGCTGGAACATGCCGGTACGGAGGATTTCACCCTTGATGTCGCCGGTGAATTTGCGCAACTCGCCCTGTTCGATGTAGCTGGTGGTCGCTTCGATCTCGTTGTAGCTCGAAGATCCGCTGGCGCTGTAGTAACTCTCGCGGTGATTGCTCTGCGCCGAAACGATGTGGATGTATTGCTCCACGCGCTCCTGATACGCCAGATCCGTCACCGCCACTTTCGGGGCCGCCTGCACGCTGAACGCGCAAGCCAGGGCCATCATGCCAATCCATGTGCGCATCGATTAACGCTCCGTGGTTTTGCGGATCTCTTTTTCGTCCATCCACTCGGCCAGACCGCTTTCGACGTCGATCAACTGCAGGCTGAATTTGTAGAAGACGTCCTTGTAATCGCTGCTGCGCTTGACGATCGAGCTGATCGAACCTTCGATGCGGTACTTGGCAGCGATCATGTTGCCGGTCTTGGCCACGGTGCTTTTCTTGTACAGACCGCTCTGGTTCTGCAGCTTGAGCTGATCAACCTGGCTCTGCATCGCATTGTTGTCGCTGGCGAAGCGCGCGACACCGGTCTTCATCAACTGCGTTTTGATGCTGGTGGTGATTTCGCGAGTGTCGATGTACTCGCTGGTCTTGTTCTTCACGTCGTAGACCTGAACCACCGGACGGCCCTGCAGGATGCCGGACTGGGCCAGCGAGCGGGTCATCGACTCGGCGATCATTTGCAGGTCGGTCGAACCGAATTCGTTGGTCACGGTTTCAACCGCTTTGGTGTCGCCGTAGCTGATGTTCTTGCTGCCCAGAGTCGGCGAGGTGTTGGCGCAACCGGAGGCGAGCAGGGCGATGACGGCGATGCAGGAAAAGCGTGCAAACATGAGAAAGCTCTCTCAATCAGAAATAGGGTGGCGGGCTTAAGGCGTCTTGATTTCCAAACGGAAATCCACGGCTTTCGGGGTCGGGGCGATGGCCTGAATGAAGCTGGTCTGGGCGCCGTACATCATCTGGCTTTTCCAGACTTCTTCTTCGGCAACCGGAAAACCTTCGGCGCCAAGCCAGGCGAAGCGGTAGTAGAAGATCTTGTTGCTGTTGAGGGTGTTGCTCAGCTGCACGTTGACGGTCATGAAGCCGTTTTCGCGGGCGACGCGCATGGCGCCGACGACGATGTGTTTCTGCGGGCCCATGGCCACGACTTTGCTCGCGGCGCTGCCCGGCTCTGGCGGTGGCGGGGTGGCGCAGCCTGCCAGCAAGGCGAGGGCGGCGACGGCGATGATCTTCAAGCGCATTGCAAAGACTCCGTTCTTAAGGTTGTTTGAGGCTGGCGACGTTGGTCGCGCCAGCGCTCGGCATAACGTGTGCGGCGATGCCGCCAGCGAATACCTGGTTGCCCACGGCACGCAGGCTGACCACTTGATAGCGCTGATCGACGGTGACCCTGACCACCGAGCCGCCGACGGCGCTCGGCAGGGTAACCTGATGCTCCCCCTTTTTCAGGCGCAGACGCACCACTTGGGTGTTGTCCGGCAGGGTGCGCCATGTACGGGTATCGGCACCTTCGAGCACTGCTGAAGAAATGCCTACGGCGAGGCCGGCCAGCGGGTTGGTTTCGTTGATCTGCTTCTGCGCCACGCCTTTGGTGATTGCGCGTACGGTGGTGCGGACGATGATCCCCGGCATGTCATCGCGCAGGGCGCGGCGGGACATGGCGGTGGTGCTGTTCAGCGCGGTCAGGTCGACCTGCTTGCCGTCGACGCCGATCTGCGCAAACGGCGCGGTGGAGGTGTCCGGTTTGATGATCGGGAACGATAATGGGGTGATCACCACGTTGTTGGAAATCGGCAGCGGCAGCGGAACGCGAATCGAGTCGCGCGCCGGGGCCAGACCGCTCTGGACCACGATCAGAATGTCGCTGTCGTCAGACTTCGAAGGCTTGTCGAGATTGACCAGCGCCTGCTCGAGCAGCGGTGTGTTCGGGCGCAGTTCGGCGGCTTTGCGATAACCCGGCGCAGCCAGATCCTTCTCGCCCAGAGCTTCGTAGACGAAGCCGGCGAGGTAATGGCTGAACGCACTCTGGTAGCTGTTTTTCAGGCCGACCACTTCCGGTGCGTCGAGACTGGCCACCGGATAACCCTGCAGATCCTTGTACTGGGTCTTGATGCCTTCCTTCTCGGCCTGTTCTTCGCTCTTGAGGTATTCCTTGTCGCGCAGGTCGGCGATCACCGCTTCGCGTTCGTGGGTCTTTTTGATCGCAGTGCGGGCGCCATCGAAATCGTTGACCGCCAACAGGTTCAGGGCCATCTGCGTGGTCAGCATGACTTTTTCATAGTCATAGCCTTCGTAGCGGCGCACCTTGTCGTTAACGATGAAGCTGCCGAACTGCGCCAGGTACTTGGCCGAGTCGAGCTTGACCGCGTCTTCCCACTGACCGACCACCTGATCGGCGCTGCCCCAGGCGTTCTGGCTGCCCGACAGGTCGCCCTTGGCGCGCAGCAGTTCGCCTTTCTCGAAGTAATAGAGCAGGTCTTTATCGGTGCCGGTGTTGTTCTTTTCCAGCAGGGTCAGAGCAGCGTCGACGTTGCCGGAAGCCAGTTGCTGGTTGGTCTGGGCCAGTTCGGAATCGTAGTTGCGAAACGCTGCACAGCCGGACAACAGCGTGACGGCGCTGAGCGCGAGCAGCATGGGAGCGCGGAATGCCATGGGTACTTCTTCCCTGAGTGACGAAAACTTGCAGCCGCGGGTGCTGGTCGGGCTGGTGTGACCTATCGACGGCGGCACTGGCCTCCTGCCAATTCCTCACGGGAGAGGAGCTTTGGTGCCGGCTCGCTGGGCGAGGGCGCGGCATTATAAGCGTTGGGTGGTGGCTATGTAATGTCTTTTTGATGGCTTAACGAACGGTCGTGCCATCACTTCGGCAAGTTGCTCACGACGCGTTCGGCCGCTGTTTTACCGGGTCCGAACGCGCTGCCATTGGCGAAAACCCGATCGCCGAGGGCGCGCAGGGTGATGACCTGGCGGTTCTGATCAATCCGGATCTTCAGCGGCGCGGCGTTGTTGACGTGGGGCAGGGTGATCGCGTGTTCGCCTTTCTTCAGGCGCAGGCGCAGCACCTGAGTCAGGTTGGGCAGTGTGCGCCAGGTACGCGTATCGGCCTGTTCGAAACCATCCCAATGGGTCACGTACGATGCTTTGCTCGGGTCGCGTCGGTTGTCGGTGGCTTGCACATCGGCTGCCAGAAAGGCTCGGTAGGTGGTGCGCTGGATGATGCCGGGCATGTCATCGCGCAGCGTACGCAAGGACATGTCGGTGATGCTGTTGACCGGTATCAGTTTCTTCTGCCGTCCATCGATGCCGATCTGATTGAACGACGGCGTTGAAGTGTCGGGCACCATCACCGGGAACGAGATGTTGGCGACAATGACCTGACCGTCTGCCAGCTTCACCGGGTACGGCACACGCAGCGAACTGCGTGCAGGAGCGAGGCCGCTTTGCACGATGATCAGCACGTCACTTTCGTCACCCTTGAGGCCGGGACTGTCGAGGTCACGCAATGCCTGCTGGAAGAACGGCAGGTCCGGGCGTAATTCGATGGCCTGGCGATAGCCCGGCGCGGCGAGATTCTTTTCCCCGAGCGCTTCATAGGTAAAGCCCGCGAGGTAGTGACTGAACGCGCTCTGGTAACCGTTCTTCAAGGCGATCACCGCCGGCGCGTCCAGCATGACTACCGGATAGCCCTGCAGGTCCTTGTAGTGCACGCGCACGCCCTGCTTTTTCGCTACCTCTTCGACGCGCTCATATTCAAGCTCGCGCTGCCGGGCGATCAGCGCTTCGCGTTCATGGGTCTTCTTGATGTCGGCGCGGGCGCCGTCGAAATCATTCACGGCCAGCTGGTTGAGGGCCATCTGCGTGGTCAGCATGACTTTTTCATAGTCATAGCCGTCGTAGCGGCGCAACTTGTCATTGATGATGCTGCCCCAGTGATTACCCATGGCAGCCAAGAGTTTGTCGCCGGTGGTTTCAATGGTGTCCTGGCGCTCGACCACCATTTGCTCGGCACTGCGCCATGCCACCTGACTCTGGGGCAGTTCGCCGCCCGCACTCAACACCGCGCCTTTCTCGAAGTAATAGAGCAGATCTTTTTGCTCGTCCGGGTTATGTGTTTCAAGCAAAGCCAGTGAGCCGGCGACATTGCCTTGCTTCAATTGCTCGGTGGTCTGTTCCAGCTCCAGATCGTAATTGCGATAAGCCGCGCAACCCGCCAGTTGCGCAATAGCGGTCAGCAGCAGGGGAAGCAGAAGGCAAGGGCGCATTGAGTGGGGTCTTCCTTGAACAAAGCGGGAGCATTTACGTTATTGGAGCCGATGGTGGCACATCGCTTCAACGATATGAATCATTCCCTGTAAGCACCGACAAAGCTTGAGAGAAACGTCTGCGAAGTGAACAATATGTAACTTCGCATTTCCATTTGAGATTCGTTCATGACTGCCTCGTCCCGATTGCTGGCCTGGCTGCTGTTCCCGTTATTGTCCCTGAGCAGCCTGCCGCTGCTGGCCGATACCGTGGAAGGCGCGCCGCAAGCGTTGCACCTGCTCGATTACATCAGTGCCGACTACCCGCCGACGGTCGCGGCAGGCAAGGTCATCGACGATGGTGAATACCGTGAACAGCTGGAGTTCACCCAGGTTCTGCAAGGCTTGATTACCGCATTGCCAGCCAAACCCGAAAAAGTCGCTCTGGAGCAGGGCGTGAAGTCTTTGCACTCCGCGATCAGTGCGAAGCAGGATGGCGCCGATGTTGCGCGTCAGGCCCGACAGTTGGGGGCGAAACTGGCCGTGGCGTATGAAGTCAGCCAAGCGCCGATCATTACCCCGGACCCGACGCGCGGTGCGCCGCTGTACGCGCAGAACTGCTCGGTATGCCACGGGGATACAGGCGCTGGCGACGGCCCGGCCGGCGTCGGCCTGACCCCAGCGCCAGCCAATCTGCGCGACGCCGCGCGCATGGATCACCTGAGCCTGTACGCGATCTACAGCACCCTTGGCCAAGGCGTCGAAGGCACCGACATGCCGGCGTTCGCCGATCAGCTCGATGATCGCCAGCGTTGGGATCTGGCTACTTATATCGCCGGCTTCAGTGCCGATGCGGCAGCGGCCAAGTCCGCCAAGGTCTACAACATCGCCGATCTGGCCCGCCAGACCCCGGCCGAAGTGAAGAATGCCGAGGGCGCAGAGATCGCAGCGACATTCCGTGCCCAGCGCGCGCAACCACCGCAGGTCAAACGCGGCCCGGGGCAGTTGCTCGATTACACCGCCGCCACGCTGGACAAGAGCCTCGCGGCCTATCGCGCCGGTGAGCACGATCAGGCCTATGACCTGTCGGTAGCGGCGTATCTGGAAGGCTTCGAACTGGTGGAAAGCTCGCTGGATAACGTCGATGCCAACGTGCGCAAGGACACCGAAAAATCCTTGATGGCGTATCGGCAGTCGCTGCAGGACGGCCTGCCCGTCGAGCAGGCCGAGCAGCGTCTGGACGCGGCCAAGGCCAAGCTCAAGGAGTCCGCCGGCCTGTTGGGCAGCGATGGCTTGAGCTGGTCGCTGAGCTACATCTCCGGCCTGCTGATCCTGCTGCGTGAAGGCCTGGAAGCGATTCTGGTGCTGGCGGCGATCCTCGCTTTCCTGCGCAATACCGGCCAGCAGTCAGCGGTGCGCAGCGTCAACGTGGGTTGGGGGCTGGCATTGCTGGCGGGCCTGGGCACCTGGGCACTGGCGGCTTATGTGATCGATGTCAGCGGTTCGCAGCGTGAACTGCTGGAAGGCGCCACTGCGCTGTTTGCCAGCGTCATGGTGCTGTGGCTTGGGGTGTGGATGCATGACCGGCGTCATGCCGCGGCCTGGCAGGATTACATCAAGAGCAGCCTGGTCGGCGGCGGTGGACGTTTCGGCTTCGCGATCCTCGCGTTTTTCTCGGTGTACCGCGAGCTGTTCGAGGTGATCCTGTTCTACGAAACCCTGTGGTTGCAGGCCGGGCCTGCCGGGCACAACGCCGTGCTGGCCGGCGGCGCGACGGCTCTGGTTTTGTTGGTCGGTCTGGCCTGGGTGATTCTGCGTGGCTCGGCGAAGCTGCCGCTGACCTTGTTCTTCAGCATCAATGCCGCGCTGCTGTGCGCGTTGTCGGTGGTCTTCGCCGGGCACGGCGTGAAGGCCTTGCAGGAAGCCGGGATCTTCGGCACGCGGCCGGTGGCGTTCTTTGAATTCGACTGGCTGGGGATCCACGCCGATGCCTATTCGCTCATTGCGCAGGCGATAGCGATTGTGGCGATTGTGCTGTTGTATGGGCGTAGTTGGGTGGCGGAGAAGCGCCGGGTTGCGGCTGCCTGAAAGCATTCGCTGCGCTCATATTCGCGAGCAGGCTCGCTCCCTCAGGTTCGGTCTGTATCCTGTGGGAGCGAGCCTGCTCGCGAATTTTTTTGGAGGCAAGAACATGCGTGTATGGATCGATGCCGACGCCTGTCCGCGGGCGGCGAAGGATCTGGTGGTGAAGTTCGCCCTCAAGCGCCAGTTCGAAGTGGTCCTGGTGGCCGGGCAGCCGCAGATCAAACCGGGTTTGGCCATCGTCAAACTGATCGTAGTGCCGAGCGGGCCGGACGCGGCGGATGATTATCTGGTCGAGCACGCGGTGCCGGGTGAGCTGGTGATCTGCAGCGATATTCCATTGGCCGATCGGCTGGTGAAGAAGGGCGTGGCGGCGCTGGATCCGCGCGGCAAGGAGTTCGATGCGCAGAACATGGGCGAGCGTCTGGCGGTGCGGAATCTGTTTACCGATTTGCGCGAACAGGGTCAGATGAGCGGCGGCCCGGCGCCATTTGGCGAGCGCGAGAAGCAGGCGTTTGCCAATGCTTTGGACCGGATTCTGACCCGGCTCATCCGCAAGCCCTGAAAAGATCGCAGCCTGCGGCAGCTCCTACAGGGGCGGTGTATGCCGCAATATCACGGCGCGACACGAAACCTGTAGGAGCTGCCGAAGGCTGCGATCTTTTGATTTCAGGCGTCGTTTTCGTGGGTCAGTTCGAGCACACGGTCGACCAGTTTGTTGATGCCCGAAGCCGCTTCGCTGATGGTCTGCGCCAGCATGTACGCCGGGGTGGTCACCAGTTTGCGCGCCTTGTCTTCGACGATGTCGGTGACGGCGCACTCTTCGTGGGTGGCGCCCATTTTGTTCATTGCCGCAGCGGTGTCGGCGTCGTTGCCGATGGTGCAGGTCACCCCGGGGCCGTAGATTTTTGCTGCCAGCGCCGGGGAGATGCAGATCAGCCCGACCGGTTTGCCCGCTTCGGCAAACGCCTCGGCCAGGGCGAGCACCTCAGGTTGCACGGTGCAACCGGCGCCTTCGATGGCGAAGTTCGACAGGTTTTTCGCCGCACCGAAACCGCCGGGCACGAGCAGCGCATCGAAGTCCTCGACATCGGCGTCGCGGATATCCTTGACGTTGCCGCGGGCAATCCGCGCCGACTCCACCAGCACGTTGCGCGATTCCGGCATTTCTTCGCCGGTCAGGTGATTGATCACATGCAGTTGCGCAATGTTCGGCGCGAAGCACTGTACCTGCGCGCCGCGCTGGTCGAGGCGCAACAGGGTGATGACACTTTCCTGGATTTCGGCGCCGTCGTACACGCCACTGCCGGACAGGATCACTGCAACTTTTTTGCTCATGGGCTTCTCTCCAGATTCATGGCGCTCAATGTCCCTTAAATCGTCACGCGTTGCCATAGGGGCATGGGCGACGCACGCGGGGGCAGAGCGCTCTCTCAATGGATCGCAACGGCGGCGGGGTGTTCATTATTTGCCTTGGCTGCGCGCGTCAGCCGCCAGCGCGAGGCTTATTCGGCTGGCGTTTTAGGCTCGGCGGGATGGGTCGCTTCGGCCTGACGCAACTGCTCGGTCGCGGCGGCTTTGGCGATCTGCTCATCCTCATAGATCTTCTTCGCCAGTTGCGCATTCTTGAAGCGGCGCCGCAGCCATAGACCCAGGCCGAGGATCAGCAACGCACCGAGCACCCACAGCTCATACTTCTTGATGCTGCCGAGCATGCCTTCCAGTACTGCGCCGAAGTGGTAAGCCGCAGCAGCCAGTGCACTGGCCCAGATCGCCGCGCCGATACCATTGAGCAGCAAGTAGCGTCCCGGCGGATAGCCGGACAGACCGATCGCCACCGGCATCACCGTGCGCAGGCCGTAGACGAAACGGAAGCTCAGGACCCAGATGTCCGGATGCCTGCGGATGTGCTCCAGCGCGCGGTCGCCCATCATCTGCCAGCGCGGTTTGCGCGCGAGCAACTTGCGCCCGTGCTTGCGCCCCAGGAAGTACCACAGCTGATCGCCGGCGTAACTGCCAAAGAACGCCACGACCACCACCAGGTTGATGTCCATGTATCCACGGAACGCGAGGAAGCCTGCGAGCACCAGGATGGTTTCGCCTTCGAAGAACGTGCCGAGAAACAAGGCAAAGTAGCCAAAGTCGTGCAGAAATTGTTGGAGCATTGTCTGGGTGCTGGCGAAATGAACGCGCAGCCTAACCCTTCGGGCACATTCATGAAAGTGTCCAAATGTGTCTCGACGTGAACAATTCCTACACCGAGAATGGAAAGCGGCTACCCGTCACAGGTCTCACACAACTGTCATCTGTTGGTCATAATGGCCGTCTATAACTGTCACGCTCGCCCGTTTGCCCGGGCTCAGGAGTCTGCCGTGAGCTTTACCCCCGCCAATCGTCTGTTTCCCGCCACCCGCCTGCGTCGCAATCGTCGTGATGATTTTTCCCGGCGGCTGGTGCGTGAAAACGTGCTGACGGTCGATGACCTGATCCTGCCGGTATTTGTGCTCGACGGTGAGAATCGCCGCGAAGCCGTAGCCTCGATGCCGGGCGTCGAGCGGCTGACGATTGATCTGCTGCTGGAAGAAGCGGCGAAGTGGGTCGAGCTGGGGATTCCAGCGCTGGCGCTGTTCCCGGTCACTCCGCCCGAACTGAAATCCCTGGATGCCGCCGAAGCGTGGAATCGCGAAGGTATCGCTCAGCGTGCCACTCGCGCTCTGCGCGAGCGCTTCCCTGAACTGGGGGTGATCACCGACGTGGCGCTGGACCCGTTCACCACCCATGGTCAGGACGGCATTCTCGACGAAGACGGCTACGTGCAGAACGACATCACCGTCGATGCGCTGGTACGTCAGGCGCTGTCCCACGCTGAGGCCGGCGCTCAGGTCGTCGCGCCATCGGACATGATGGACGGCCGCATCCAGGCCATTCGTGAAGCGCTGGAAATAGCCGGTCACGTCAACGTGCGCATCATGGCCTACTCGGCCAAATACGCCAGCGCCTACTACGGCCCGTTCCGCGATGCGGTGGGGTCGGCGTCGAATCTCGGCAAGGCCAACAAGGCCTCTTACCAGATGGATCCGGCCAACAGCGACGAAGCGCTGCACGAAGTCGGTGCGGACTTGTCCGAAGGCGCGGACATGGTCATGGTCAAACCGGGCATGCCCTACCTGGACATTCTTTTTCGGGTCAAAGATGCCTTCAAGGTGCCGACTTTCGTCTATCAGGTCAGTGGCGAATACGCCATGCACATGGCCGCTATCCAGAATGGCTGGTTGAGCGAAGCGGTGATCCTCGAGTCACTGACCGCCTTTAAACGTGCCGGTGCAGATGGCATCCTGACTTACTTTGCCGTTCGTGCCGCTCAATTGTTACGAGAGCAGAAATAGCCCTCCCAGGAACATTCCATGAATACCGAAGGACTCACTGAAGTTGCCGTAAAAGAAGCTCAGCCGGTGGTCGAGCAGATCACCGAAACCCCGCCGGAAATGGAACCTGCGCCACCCGCGCCGGTTGCCGAAACTGCCGCGGCGGTGCCGGCGATCGCCATTCCCGGCCTGGATGACAGCAGCCTGTACATCCACCGCGAGCTTTCGCAATTGCAGTTCAATATCCGCGTGCTGGAACAGGCGCTGGACGAGTCCTACCCGTTGCTGGAGCGGCTGAAGTTCCTGCTGATCTTCTCCAGCAACCTCGACGAATTCTTTGAAATCCGCGTTGCCGGGCTGAAAAAGCAGATCACCTTCGCCCGTGAACAGGCCGGCGCTGACGGCTTGCAGCCGCATCAGGCGCTGGCGCGGATCAGCGAGCTGGTCCACGGTCACGTCGACCGTCAGTACGCGATCCTCAACGACATCCTCCTGCCCGAGCTGGAAAAGCATCAGGTGCGCTTCATCCGTCGGCGCAACTGGACCACCAAGCTCAAGACCTGGGTACGTCGTTATTTCCGCGACGAAATCGCCCCGATCATCACCCCGATCGGCCTCGACCCGACGCACCCGTTCCCGCTGCTGGTGAACAAGAGCCTGAACTTCATCGTCGAGCTCGAAGGCATCGACGCCTTCGGGCGCGACTCCGGTCTGGCGATCATTCCGGCGCCGCGTCTGCTGCCACGGATCATCAAGGTGCCGGAAGAAGTCGGCGGCGCCGGCGACAACTATGTGTTCCTGTCGTCGATGATCCACGCTCACGCCGATGACCTGTTCCAGGGCATGAAGGTCAAGGGCTGCTACCAGTTCCGCCTGACCCGAAACGCCGACCTGGCCCTCGACTCCGAAGATGTCGAAGACCTGGCCCGCGCCCTGCGTGGCGAGCTGTTCTCGCGGCGCTACGGTGACGCGGTGCGTCTGGAAGTCGCCGACACCTGCCCGAAACACCTCTCGGACTACCTGCTCAAGCAGTTCAACCTGAGCGAGACCGAGCTGTATCAGGTCAACGGCCCGGTCAACCTGACGCGGCTGTTCAGCATCACCGGTCTGGACAGCCATCCGGAGCTGCAATACACGCCGTTCACCCCGCAGATCCCGAAACTGCTGCAGAACAGCGAAAACATTTTCAGTGTGGTCAGCAAGCAGGACATCCTCCTGCTGCACCCGTTCGAGTCGTTCACCCCGGTGGTCGACCTGTTGCGTCAGGCGGCGAAAGACCCGCACGTGCTCGCCGTACGGCAAACGCTGTATCGCTCCGGGGCCAACTCCGAGATCGTCGATGCGCTGGTCGACGCCGCGCGTAACGGCAAGGAAGTCACTGCGGTGATCGAGCTGCGCGCGCGCTTCGACGAAGAGTCCAACCTGCAACTGGCCAGCCGTCTGCAAGCGGCCGGTGCAGTGGTGATCTACGGTGTGGTCGGCTTCAAGACTCACGCCAAGATGATGCTGATCCTGCGCCGCGAGGCTGGCGAGATCGTCCGCTACGCGCACCTCGGCACCGGTAACTATCACGCCGGTAACGCCAAGCTCTATACCGACTACAGCCTGCTGACCTCCGACGACGCCTTGTGCGAAGACGTCGGCAAGCTGTTCAGCCAGTTGATCGGCATGGGCAAGACCCTGCGCATGAAAAAGCTGCTGCACGCGCCGTTTACCCTGAAGAAGGGCATGCTCGACATGATTGCCCGCGAAACCCAGTTCGCCCTCGAAGGCAAACCGGCGCACATCATCGCCAAGTTCAACTCGCTGACCGATCCGAAGATCATCCGCGCGCTGTACAAGGCCAGCCAGTCCGGCGTGCGCATCGATCTGGTGGTGCGCGGCATGTGCTGCCTGCGTCCGGGCATTGCCGGGGTCTCGCACAATATTCATGTGCGCTCGATCATTGGCCGCTTCCTCGAGCACACGCGGGTGTTCTACTTCCTCAACGGCGGCGACGAGCAGATGTTCCTCTCCAGCGCCGACTGGATGGAGCGCAACCTCGACAAGCGTGTCGAGACCTGCTTCCCGGTGGAAGGCAAGAAGCTGCTGACCCGGGTCAAGAAAGAGCTGGAGCTGTACCTGACCGACAACACCCACAGCTGGAGCCTGCAGTCGGACGGCCGCTACATTCGCAACACGCCCACCGGCAACCAGAACCCGCGCAGTGCGCAGGCGACGTTGCTGGAGCGGTTGGGCAGCCCGATATTGCCCGTTAGCAGTTAAGTGCTGGAAGTCAAAAGCCCCTCACCCTAACCCTCTCCCGGAGGGAGAGGGGACTGACCGAGTCGAACTCAGGATTTAAAAAGCCCACAAATCGGCTCCCTCTCCCTCGGGAGAGGGCTGGGGTGAGGGGCAAGGCTCACGCAGTTCCTCAAACCGGACCCAATAAAAAAGGCGATCCCGACGGATCGCCTTTTTTGTGCCTGGAATGGCCTGTAGGAGCTGTCGAGTGCAACGTGGCTGCGATCTTTTGATCTTGATCTTTAAAGGCAAGATCAAAGACCGCAGCCTGCGGCAGTTCCTGCAACGCAGATCAGTGCACCGTGAGAACGATGCCCACCCGCGTCAACCAGTCCGCCTCCAGCGCGAAATCCGCCTGGGTCAGCTGGTTCTCCTCCAGCCAGTTCTCGGGAAACTCCACATCCAGGCTGTCACCCTCGGCATGCAGGACCACCTGCGGCATCGCCTGGGTTCCGCGAATGTGATGGAACAGAATCGCAAAACGCAGCAGCACGCACAGGCGAATCAGCTTGATGCCGTCATCGCCGAACTCGGCGAATTTGTCCTTGGGAATGTTGCGGCGGTGCCCGCGTACCAGCAGCGCGAGCATCTGCTGATCCTCGCGGGAGAAGCCGGCCAGGTCAGAGTGCTCGATCAGGTAGGCACCGTGCTTGTGGTAGTGATAGTGAGCGATGTCGAGCCCGACTTCGTGCACTTTCGCCGCCCAGCCGAGCAGTTCGCGCCAGATGCCGTCGTCCAGCTCCCAGTCCACGGCGACCTGATCGAACGCATGCAGGGCTTTGCGCTCGACCCGCGCCGCCTGTTCAAGATCGACGTGATAGCGCTCCATGAGCGAGGTCAGGGTGCGTTCGCGCACATCTTCGTGATGGTGGCGACCGAGCAGGTCGTAGAGCACGCCTTCGCGCAGCGCGCCGTCGCAGTGATCCATGCGTTGCAGTTCGAGGGCATCGAAAATCGCTTCGAGAATCGCCAGACCCGCCGGGAAGATCGCCCGGCGATCAGGCTTGATGCCTTCGAAATCGATCTTGTCGGCGTCGCCCAGTTTGAACAGCTTGCGCTTGAGCCACGCCAGGCCTTCGGCGTTGACCTCACCGCTGCCATGGCCGCCGGCCTTCAGTGCCAGACCGATGGCGCGAATCGTACCGGAGGAGCCGATGGCCTCATCCCAGGTCAGGCGATGCAGAGCGTGTTCGATGCTCATGATTTCCAGCCGAGCCGCCGTATACGCCTGGGCGTAGCGGGCCGGGGTGATCTTGCCGTCCTTGAAGTAGCGCTGGGTGAAACTCACGCAGCCCATCTGCAGGCTTTCGCGCAGCAATGGTTCGAAGCGCTGGCCAATGATGAATTCGGTACTGCCGCCGCCAATGTCGGCGACCAAACGTTTGCCCGGCGTATCGGCGAGCGTGTGCGAGACGCCCAGATAGATCAGGCGCGCTTCTTCACGGCCGGAGATGACTTCGACGGTATGGCCGAGGATTTCCTCGGCGCGGCGGATGAACTCGCCACGGTTGCGCGCTTCGCGCAGGGCGTTGGTGCCGACGATGCGCACGGCGCCCAGGGGCATACCGTTGATCAGTTGGGCAAAGCGCTTGAGGCAATCGAGGCCGCGCTGCATCGATTCTTCATTGAGCTGGCGCGCATCGTCGATGCCGGCGGCCAGTTGGACCTTCTCGCCAAGGCGTTCGAGGATGCGGATTTCGCCGTTCCGGGCCTTGGCCACGACCATGTGAAAGCTGTTGGAGCCCAGGTCGATTGCGGCGATCAGGGACAGATTCTTGGCTTGGGATTGCGGCATGGTCAGGGGGTCTCGGTCGATAACCCCGACATCGTGCCACGATCAAACGCCGACGCCAACGCGCATGGCGCAAAGCCTTGATTCAGCACAGAAAGTCTGGAGATCGCGGCGCGGCCATTCGCGAGCAGGCTCGCTCCCACAGGTGAGCGCATTCCCCCTGTGGGAGCGAGCCTGCTCGCGAAGAGGGCATCACTGCCTCAGAAAATCTTCAGGCTGTCGCTTCCACGGTGCCAATAAAGTTCGCCAGCTCCGCCGTCTGCGGATTGGCAAACAGCATCTTTGGATCGCCCACCTCATGCACCTTGCCATGGTGCATGAACACCAGTTTGTCGCCGACTTCCCGGGCGAAGCGCATCTCGTGGGTGACCATGATCAGCGTCATGCCTTCCTTGGCCAGTTGCCGCACCACGCTGAGCACTTCATTGACCAGTTCCGGGTCGAGTGCCGAGGTGATTTCGTCGCAGAGCAACACCTTCGGCGACATCGCCAGGGCCCGTGCAATCGCCACCCGCTGCTGCTGGCCGCCGGACAAGCGGTCCGGGAAGGCATCGAATTTCTCCCCGAGCCCGACTCGCTCGAGCATTTCCCGCGCCAGTTCGGCTGCCCTGGCCTTGGGCACTTTCTGCACCACTTGCGGCGCGAGCATGACGTTTTCGCCGACGGTCAGGTGCGGGAACAGGTTGAACTGTTGAAAGACCATGCCGACCTTTTGCCGCAGGCTGCGCAGATCGGCGCGGGCGGCATCGAGGTACTCGCCGTCGACTTCGATCACGCCATCGTTGATCGACTCCAGGCCATTGAGGGTGCGCAACAGGGTCGATTTGCCCGAGCCGCTGCGGCCGATGATCGCCACCACCTGGCCTTCCTCGACACTGAGGTCGATGCCTTTGAGCACGTGGTGATCGCCGTAGTATTTATGCAGGGCGGAAATTCTAAGCAGAGGCATGCAGTCTCCTTTCCAGGTAGCGCGCACTGAGGGACAAGGGGTAGCAGAGCAGGAAGTAGCCGAGG
Source organism: Pseudomonas sp. RIT-PI-o (assembly GCF_001297215.1). Lineage (NCBI taxonomy): Bacteria > Pseudomonadati > Pseudomonadota > Gammaproteobacteria > Pseudomonadales > Pseudomonadaceae > Pseudomonas > Pseudomonas sp. RIT-PI-o. Next base: position 81,473 of record NZ_LHPA01000037.1, read on the forward strand.
GCGACGAGGCCATAGACCATGAACGGTTCAAACGTGGCATTGGCGAGCATGCCGCCGGTCTTGGTCAGCTCGGTGAAGCCGATGATCGAGGTCACCGCTGTGCCCTTGACCACTTGCACCGAGAACCCCACGGTCGGCGCCACGGCGATGCGTAGCGCTTGCGGCAGAATCACGTAGCGCAGTTGCTCCAGCGGATTGAGCGCCAGGCTCGACGAAGCTTCCCACTGACCGTGGGGAATCGCCTCGACGCAACCGCGCCAGATCTCCGCCAGATAGGCGCTGGTGAACAAGGTCAAAGCGATCGCCGCGGCCATCCACGGCGAAATTTCGATCCCGGCCAACGCCACGCCGAAGAACACCAGAAACAATTGCATCAACAGCGGCGTGCCCTGGAACAGCTCGATCCAGGTGCGGGCGATGCTGCTTGGCAGGGTGTTTTTCGAGATGCGCATGACCAGAATCAGCAGGCCGACCAGGCCGCCGCCAATGAACGCCACCAGCGACAGCGCCAGCGTCCATTGCAGACCGGTGAGCAGATTGCGCAGGATGTCCCAGAAAGTGAAATCGCTCATTGGCTGCTCCTGGCAATGAAGCGACGGCCGAACCAGTTGAGCAACTGGCGGATCAGCAGCGCCATGCACAGATAGATCAGGGTGGTCAGCGCATAGGTTTCAAAGGCGCGGAAGTTGCGCGACTGAATGAAGTTGGCGGCGAAGCTCAATTCCTCCGTGGCGATCTGCGAGCACACCGCCGAACCGAGCATGACGATGATGATCTGGCTGCTCAGCGCCGGCCAGACCTTGCCCAGCGCCGGCAGCAGGACGACGTGGCGGAACGCTTCGAAGCGAGTCATCGCCAGTGCCGCAGCCGCTTCCAGTTGCCCGCGCGCAATCGCCTGGATGCCGGCGCGAATGATCTCGGTCGAATAGGCGCCAAGGTTGATCACCATCGCCAGCACCGCCGCCTGCCACTCGGAAATCTGCACGCCGAGCGACGGCAGGCCGAAGAAGATGAAGAACAGTTGCACCAGAAACGGCGTGTTGCGGATCAACTCGACGTAGACGCCGAAGATCGCCGAGAACGGGCGGATGTGCCACGCCCGCACCAGCGCGCCGACAATGCCGACGCCAACCCCGAGCAGTGCGCCGATGGCCGTCAGCTCAAGGGTGAACAGCGCGCCGCGCAGCAGCAGGTCGGTGTTTTCCACCACCGGCAGGAAATCGAATTGATAAGCCATGAAGGTCTCCCACGCAGTCGATCAGAGATCGGCCGGCAGCGGCTCTTTCAGCCAGGTCTGCGAGTTCTTTTCCAGCGCGCCGTCAGCCTTGGCGCTGTTGAGGATGTCGTTGACCCGGGCCAGCAGCGCCGCTTCGTTCTTGTTCACGCCGACATAGACCGGCGAATCCTTGAGCTTCACTTTCAGCGCCGGCACGCGCTTGGGGTTCTTCTCGCTGATGGCAACCATCACCACGTTGCCGCTGGCGATCAGATCGACCTGGCCGGCCAGGTAAGCGGCTATGGTCGAGTTGTTGTCTTCGAAACGTTTGATAGTCACGCCTTCGGGGGCGACTTTGCTCAGCTCGATGTCTTCGATGGCGCCCCGGGTGACGCTGATGGTCTTGCCCTTGAGGTCGTCGAGGCTGGTGATCGCGGCGTCTGGCGGACCGAACACGGCGAGGTAGAACGGCGCATAGGCGCGGGAGAAGTCGATGACTTTCTCACGCTCGGGGTTTTTGCCGAGGCTGGAAATCACCAGATCGACTTTGCCGGTGGTGAGGAACGGGATGCGGTTGGTGCTGTTGACCGGGGTCAGTTCGAGTTTGACCTTGAGTTGGTCAGCGAGCAGTTTCGCCGTGTCGATATCCAGGCCGCGCGGCTTCATGTCCGGGCCGACCGAGCCGAACGGCGGGAAGTCCTGGGGCACGGCAACTTTCAGCGTGCCGCGTTTGACCACGTCGTCCAGACCGTCGGCGTGAGCGGGGGCCTGGCACAGCAGCAGGCCGGCAAACAGGGAAGCGAGGAGGGCGCTGTAACGCTGGGTCATGGACAATCTCCGGATCGGCGGGAAGTGGTTGCTGCGATCGGACAGAGCATGGGCCGTGCCAAGAGGCAGATTTCGCCCCGGCAGGCCGCGGCATCAGCGGCTTGGTTCGGTCTTACTGGTCTGAACAGTCAACTCGGTTTTCGCACTGCGATGGCGCATCGGCAGTGCGCGCCGAACCCCGCTGGGGCACGACTTGCCGGACTCGACGAATAGCTTTACAACTAGCCGCACCTTGGCACTGACGCGTCCGCACATCATGAATTCGATCTCCCGCGCCGTACCCGAAGTGGCGCTGCAAGCGATCCGCAAACTGATCACCGAACAGGGCTTCGGGGCCGGCGACGCGTTGCCTTCGCAACGGGATCTGGCGCTGCAACTGGGCGTCAGTCGGGCATCGTTGCGTGAAGCGCTGTCGTCGCTCAGTGCACTGGGCGTGGTCAGCATTCAGCCGGGCAAGGGCGTGTTCGTGCAGTCGCCGGTCGAATTGTCGCGCGGCGAAGCGCCGGGCTGGCCATTCGCGGCGCAAGCCTCGCCGCTGGACATCTTTCAGTTGCGCTACGCGCTGGAGGGCTTTGCCGCCGGGCTTGCCGCGACAACCTTGAGCACGTTTGATCTGGATGCGCTGGAAGACAATGTCGCGGCGATGCGCGAGCAATTGCGCGGCGGCGACTTCGAAGCGGCGGCGAAACTCGACTTCGAATTTCACCGGCGCATCCTCCTGGCCAGTGGCAATCAGGCGATGCTGAGCATCCTCACCGCCAGCGCCGAAATCTTTCTCGAGAGCCAGAAACTGCCGTTCATCCGCGCCGAGCGCGCCATGGAAACCTGGCAGGAACATCGCAAGATCCTCCGTGCCCTGGCGCGCCGCGCGTCGGGGGCGGCGCAGAAAGCCATGCAGGAACACGTGCGCAACGCCGCCCTGCGCACCGGAATCGCCTTCATCGCTCCCGCCACGGCGTGACTTGAGCTATACCCAAACTCATCAGGGGCCATAGCAACACTCAATCATCTGCGGCTTCCGGAACAAGGGAAGGGCGGCTATGATGGGCCACGTTTTTTTGCTTACAACCTGGAGAACTCCATGAGCAGCGATCTGATCAAACACGTTAGCGACGCTAGCTTCGATGCTGACGTAATCGAGGCCGAAGGCGCTGTCCTGGTCGACTACTGGGCTGAATGGTGCGGCCCTTGCAAAATGATCGCACCGGTTCTGGACGAGATTGCCGAGACCTACAAAGGCAAGCTGACCGTCGCCAAACTGAACATCGACGAAAACCAGGAAACCCCGGCCAAGTATGGCGTGCGTGGTATCCCGACGCTGATGCTGTTCAAGAACGGCAACGTTGAAGCGACCAAGGTCGGCGCACTGTCGAAGTCGCAGCTGGCGGCTTTCCTCGACGCCAACGTCTGAGCGTCGCAGTAAAACGCTGAAAAAAAGCCCCGCACTTCGCGGGGCTTTTTGCGTATTCAGGGCTGGACGCTCCGAAACTCAGGTGGTACATTCGGCCCCGCACTGGTTTCTCCAATGCCCCCTGCTAGCCGTCGCCGACGCACTCCTTTTCGAATTAGTTCGCGATCCTGTCGCCTTCTCCGCGGCGCGGCCTCATTAAGCCAAAAGCTTAATTTCCCCCCTCCATAAATGATTACGTCATTCCTATATGAATCTGACTGAACTCAAGCAAAAGCCGATTACCGAACTGCTCGAATTGGCCGAACAGATGGGCATAGAAAATATGGCCCGTTCGCGCAAGCAGGACGTGATTTTCTCCCTGCTGAAAAAGCACGCGAAAAGCGGCGAGGAAATCTCCGGTGATGGCGTGCTGGAGATTCTCCAGGACGGCTTCGGCTTCCTGCGCTCCGCAGACGCTTCCTACCTCGCCGGCCCTGACGACATCTACGTCTCGCCGAGCCAGATCCGCCGCTTCAACTTGCGCACCGGTGACACCATCGTTGGCAAGATCCGCCCTCCGAAGGAAGGCGAGCGGTATTTCGCCCTGCTCAAGGTCGACACGATCAACTTCGATCGTCCGGAGAACGCGAAAAACAAGATTCTCTTCGAGAACCTGACCCCGCTGTTCCCGACCGTGCGCATGAAGATGGAAGCCGGCAACGGTTCCACCGAAGACCTGACCGGCCGCGTGATCGACCTGTGCGCGCCGATCGGCAAAGGCCAGCGTGGTCTGATCGTTGCGCCGCCGAAGGCCGGTAAAACGATCATGCTGCAGAACATCGCAGCGAACATCGCCCGCAACAACCCTGAAGTTCACCTGATCGTGCTGTTGATCGACGAGCGTCCGGAAGAAGTGACCGAAATGCAGCGCACCGTGCGCGGCGAAGTGGTTGCCTCGACTTTCGACGAGCCGCCGACCCGTCACGTCCAGGTAGCTGAAATGGTGATCGAGAAGGCCAAGCGCCTGGTCGAACACAAGAAAGACGTGGTGATCCTGCTCGACTCCATCACCCGTCTGGCCCGTGCCTACAACACCGTGATCCCGAGCTCCGGCAAGGTCCTGACCGGTGGTGTCGATGCCCACGCCCTGGAGAAGCCGAAACGTTTCTTCGGTGCCGCGCGTAACATCGAAGAAGGCGGCTCGCTGACCATTATCGCCACCGCGCTGGTTGAAACCGGCTCGAAGATGGACGAAGTGATCTACGAAGAGTTCAAGGGTACCGGCAACATGGAACTGCCTCTGGATCGCAAGATTGCCGAGAAGCGTGTGTTCCCGGCCATCAACATCAACCGTTCCGGCACCCGCCGCGAAGAGTTGCTGACTGCCGACGACGAACTGCAGCGCATGTGGATTCTGCGCAAGCTGCTGCACCCGATGGACGAAGTTGCCGCCATCGAGTTCCTGGTCGACAAGCTGAAGACGACCAAGACCAACGACGAGTTCTTCTTGTCGATGAAGCGCAAGTAATATTCTGCGCTGTTAAAAAAGGCGTCCCGCGAGGGGCGCTTTTTTTTGCCCGCGATTATTTGTATCTGGATTGAAGTTTGCGCGGCTGCTAACGTCGCGCCTTCAAGGGATTCTGTATCCAGAACAGGTAAGGTTTTTCATGCACACGTTTGGCAATCGCCGTGATATCGACGGTTTACGCGCGCTCGCGGTTCTTCCCGTCGTGCTGTTTCATTTCGGATTCAATACGTTCAGCGGCGGCTTTGTCGGCGTGGATGTTTTCTTCGTCATCTCCGGGTTTCTGATCACCTCGATCCTGTTTCGCGAAATCAGCGCCCAGCGCTTCAGCTTTCTCGACTTCTGGGGCCGTCGCGCTCGACGCATTCTGCCGGCGCTGACGCTGGTCGTAGTGGTGACTCTGGCGCTGGGCTGGTTGCTGCTGACCGCCAAGGATCTGTCCGATCTGGGACGAACGATTCGCTATCAGTCGCTGTTCATTTCCAACATCCTGTTCATGCGCGAGGACGGCTACTTCGCCCCGGCCTCCGATCTCAAACCCTTGCTGCATACCTGGTCGCTGGCCGTGGAGGAGCAGTACTACATCTTCTTCCCGCTGATGATGGTGCTGCTGATGCGCTATGTCCGGCATTGGCGCTGGATGCTGTTCGCCGTGCTGCTGGTGTCGTTCGGGCTGAACATCGTCTACATCGAGCGTCGCCCGGAATTCGCCTTCTTCTCCCTGCCGACCCGCGCCTGGGAATTGCTCTGCGGCGCCATGCTCGCAGTGTTGCCGGCAGCAAAACATGCGCCGCGGCTTTGGTTTCGGCAGACCGTCGGCCTGGCCGGACTGGCGGCGGTGCTATTGGCAATCTTCACATTCGACAAAACCACCGTGTTCCCGGGCTGGGCAGCGTTGCTGCCGGTGCTCGGTACCAGCGCATTGATCTGGTCGGGCGCTCGCGGCCCGACCCTGGCCGGCCAGGTGTTGAGCCTGCGGCCAATGGTGTGGATCGGTCTGTTGTCCTACTCGCTATACCTGTGGCACTGGCCGATCTACGTGTATGCCAATGCCATCTCGATCGACGGCATCCAGCCGCTTGAAGCGCTTGGCTGGATCGCGCTGGCGGTCGCACTGGCTTGGCTGAGTCTGCGCTTTGTCGAGCTGCCGTTTCGCGAAAAACGCGTGTTCGCCAGTCGAAACTCGGTGTTGGTCGGTGGCCTGGTGTCGATTGCCGTCCTGGCGGTGGTCGGTTCGGCCATCCGTTCGGCGGACGGCGTGCCTGAGCGCCTGAGCGGCAAAGCGCTGGAATATGCCCAGTCCCAGGAGTGGAACGCCGGGCAGATGCAATGCATGCACATGAGCAAGGACAAAACCCTGGACAAGGCGTGTCGCGTGGGCGGCGATCAGAAAATTGCGCCGACGAAAATGTTCTGGGGTGACAGCCACACCGCCGCGCTGCTGCCCGCCATCGAAGGCAATAGCCAGCGTGACGGTCAGCCGGTGTGGCTGTACAGCCTCACCGGATGCCCACCGATCATCGACGACGCCCTGCGCGCGCAATGCAAGCAGTTCAACCAGCGCAATATGCAGCTGGTCCGCGAGCTGGGTATCAAGGACGTGGTGCTGGCGGCGAACTGGAGTCTGTATGTCTACGGCCGCGAGGACGGTGACGGCGACAAGCAGTTCCTCCTCGACCCTTCGCGCAATGTCGCGCAATCGGAAAAGCGCATGGCAGCGGCGATCAAGGCTCAGGTCAGCGAATTGCGTGAGGCGGGCGTGCAGGTCTGGTTGTTCAAGGAGGTGCCACTGCAGCACAAGAGTTACATCAGCCGCTTGACCAGTCTGGCGCGTATTGGCCGCTCGGCCGAAGGATTGGGCCGCCCGCTCGCCGAGCATCTGGCTCGCCAGCAGTTTTTCACCGAGCTGTTCGGCTCGATGAATGCCGCGGATGCCGGGGTGCACGTCATCGATCCGACGCCGTTGATGTGCAAGGACGGCTTGTGCATGATCGATGTCGACGGCCATTCGCAGTACAAGGATGCCGACCATCTTTCCGACGCCGGCAGCGCCAGACTCAGCCCGTTGTTTGCGCCGATGCTGCTGGGTGCTAGCCACAATTGAGCGATGCCGGGCACTGACGGGCTGCTGTTTGCCCGTCAGAGCAGGTAGGATGTACGCCTATTTTGAGGGTGCCATCGTCAATGAAATTCAAGGATCTTCGGGATTTCGTGCAGCAGCTTGAGCAGCGCGGAGAGTTGAAACGCATCCAGATTCCCGTCTCGCCGGTGCTGGAGATGACTGAGGTGTGCGACCGCACGTTGCGGGCCAAAGGCCCGGCGCTGCTGTTCGAAAAACCCACCGGTTACGACATCCCGGTGCTCGGCAACCTGTTCGGCACCCCCGAGCGCGTGGCCATGGGCATGGGCGCCGAGTCGGTCAGCGAACTGCGCGAAATCGGCAAGCTGCTGGCCTTCCTGAAGGAACCGGAGCCGCCGAAGGGCTTGAAGGACGCATGGTCGAAACTGCCGATCTTCCGCAAGATCATTTCCATGGCGCCGAAAGTCGTCAAAGACGCGGTGTGTCAGGAAGTGGTCATCGAAGGCGACGACGTCGATCTGGCAATGCTGCCGGTGCAGACCTGCTGGCCCGGCGACGTTGGCCCGCTGATCACCTGGGGCCTGACGGTCACCAAAGGCCCGAACAAGGAACGTCAGAACCTCGGCATCTACCGTCAGCAAGTGATCGCTCGCAACAAGGTGATCATGCGCTGGCTCAGCCATCGTGGCGGTGCTCTCGACTTCCGCGAGTGGTGCGAAAAGCATCCGGGGCAGCCGTTTCCGGTGTCGGTGGCCCTTGGCGCTGATCCGGCGACTATCCTTGGCGCTGTAACCCCGGTGCCGGACAGCCTTTCCGAATACGCTTTCGCCGGTCTCTTGCGCGGTAACCGCACCGAGCTGGTCAAGTGCCGTGGCAACGACCTGCAAGTGCCGGCCACCGCCGAAATCATCCTCGAAGGCGTGATTCATCCGGGCGAAATGGCCGACGAAGGCCCGTATGGCGACCACACCGGTTACTACAACGAAGTCGACAGCTTCCCGGTGTTCACCGTCGAGCGCATCACCCACCGGATCAAACCGATTTATCACAGCACTTACACCGGCCGTCCGCCGGATGAGCCGGCGATTCTCGGCGTGGCGCTGAATGAAGTGTTCGTGCCGATCCTGCAGAAGCAATTCCCGGAGATCACCGACTTCTACCTGCCGCCGGAAGGCTGCTCGTACCGCATGGCCGTGGTGACAATGAAGAAGTCGTATCCGGGGCATGCCAAGCGCGTGATGCTCGGCGTCTGGTCGTTTTTGCGACAGTTCATGTACACCAAGTTCGTTATCGTCACTGACGACGATATCAACGCCCGCGACTGGAACGACGTGATCTGGGCCATCACCACGCGCATGGACCCCAAGCGCGATACGGTGATGATCGATAACACGCCGATCGACTACCTCGACTTCGCCTCGCCGATTTCCGGCCTGGGCTCGAAAATGGGCCTGGATGCCACCCACAAGTGGCCGGGCGAAACCACCCGCGAGTGGGGCCGCGTGATCGTCAAGGACGACGCCGTCACCCAACGGATCGATGCCATCTGGAATCAGTTAGGAATAGATTGATGCGTGTAACCCTGCAGCCTTCCGGAGCGGTGCTCGAGATTCAACCCGGTGAGCGGATTCTCGACGGCGCGCGGCGCCTGGGCTATGACTGCCCGCAAAGCTGCCGCAACGGCAATTGCCACGTGTGTGCCGCGCTGCTGGTCGAAGGCCGCGTCGAGCAGGCCGGCAAAGTCCACGACCACGGCGAGTTCTACACCTGCATCGCCGAACCGCTGGAAGACTGCGTGCTGTTGTGGGATGGCGTGCTCGCATTGGGTGAGCTGCCGGTGCGCAGCCTGTCGTGTCAGGTCATCGAGTGCCGCGAGGTGGGCGGCGATACCTGGCGCGTGCGTCTGCGTGCACCGGCGGGCAAGCCACCGCGTTATCACGCCGGGCAGTATTTGATGATCGAGCGTGAGAGCGGCGAGAAATCGGCGTTCTCCATGGCTTCGGCACCCCACGGCGGGCGTGATCTGGAAATCCACGTGCTGGCGCGCGAAGCCAGTGCGCTGAGCCTGATCGAACAGCTGCAACGCAACCCGATGGTGCGTGTCGAGCTGCCGTTTGGCGACACACACCTTGCGGAGCTGCCCGAAGGCCCGCTGGTGCTGATTGCCGCTGGCACCGGCATGGGCCAGATTCACAGCCTGATCGAGCATTGCCGCGCCGAAGGTTTCAAGCATCCGGTGCATCTGTACTGGGGTGTGCGCCGTCCGGAAGATTTCTATCAGATCGAGCACTGGGACGAATGGCTGAAGCTGCCCAACCTGTTTCTGCACAAGGTCGTCAGCGACCAGTGCGGCTGGGAAGGGCGCTGCGGCATGTTGCACGAGGCGGTTTGCGAGGATTTCCCTGACCTGAAGCCGCTGCACGTCTATGCCAGCGGTTCGCCGGCGATGGTTTATGGCACGCTGGACGCGCTGGTTGAGGCGGGAATGGATGCGCATCAGATGCGCGCCGACGTGTTCGCCTATGCCCCGCGCGGCTGATACTTATAACTGGGTATATAGCCGATCGGTATTTATGTAATTGCACAAATACCGCTAGGTTATATATCAATCAGGTAATTAATCACCGCCAGTGTCATGGCACTTAATTTGCCTCGAAACATATGTGCCTTATTGTTACAGCGGTGCGTTCTATTAAGTAATTCTTCACCCGCGGGGAGCTGAACGCTATTCGCCATGAGCGCCATTGAAAACGCAATTCTGAATCTGGCTTACCCTCCGCGGCTCGATCTTGGGCCGCAGCTGACGCACGAACAACTTCTCGCTTCCATGCAATCGACCATGGCGCGCCACAAGGGCGGGCCGGTGTGGCTGTTCGCCTATGGCTCGCTGATCTGGCGTCCGGAATGCACGGCCGTTGAGCGTATGCGCGGTCGCGTGCATGGTTACCATCGCGGCTTGTACCTGTGGTCGCATGAGCACCGTGGTACGCCGGAGATGCCCGGTCTGGTGTTCGGTCTGGATCGTGGCGGTTCCTGCAGCGGTTTTGCCTACCGCTTGCCGGAAGACAATCTCGATACCGCGCTGTACGCGCTGTGGAAACGCGAGATGCCGTTTCCCTCGTATCGTCCGCACTGGCTCAATTGCCGGCTCGAAGATGGCACTCAGGTGCAGGCCTTGGGATTCGTGCTGGAGCGTCACCTGCCGAGCTATGCCGGCAACTTGCCGGATCATGTGCTCAGCCAGGTGTTCGCCAGCGCCAGCGGGCGTTACGGCACCACTCGCGATTATGTCGAGCAGACCGTGCACGCCCTGCGCAGCCACGCCATGCCAGACCGCAATCTGGAGGCGCGGCTCAAGCGCTGTAAATCACACAGCGATCAGGCGACCGCTTCGCGGCTCTGACTGGCGACCTGCTTGTGCCATAGCGTTGGCGCGAGGAAGGCCATCGCCAGCAGACAAGCGCCGACCAGCAGGACGAAACCGCCGTCCCAGCCGAAATGGTCAACGGTGTAGCCCATCGCCGCACTGGCCGCGACCGAACCACCCAGATAACCGAACAGACCGGTGAATCCCGCTGCGGTGCCGGCGGCCTTCTTCGGCGCCAGTTCCAGTGCCTGCAGGCCGATCAGCATAACCGGGCCGTAGATCAGGAAGCCAATCGACAACAGGGCGATCATGTCGACCATCGGGTTGCCGGCCGGATTCAGCCAGTACACCAGCGTCGCCACAGTCACCAGCGCCATGAACACCATGCCGGTCAGGCCACGGTTGCCACGGAAGATCTTGTCCGACATCCAGCCGCACAGTAGCGTCCCCGGAATGCCCGCCCACTCGTAGAAGAAGTAGGCCCACGAGGTTTTATCCACGGTGAAACCCTTGGCTTCCTTCAGGTAGGTCGGCGCCCAGTCCAGCACGCCGTAGCGCAGCAGGTAGACGAAAACGTTGGCCATGGCGATGTACCAGAGCATTTTGTTGCGCAGCACGTATTTGACGAAGATTTCCTTGGCGCTGAATTCGTCCTCGTGGCTGGCGTCGTAGCCTTCCGGATAATCGTTCTTGTACTGCTCGATCGGCGGCAGGCCGACCGATTGCGGGGTGTCGCGCATGGTGATGAACGCAAACACCGCAACGCCCAGCGCGACCGCTGCCGGGACGTAGAACGCCGCGTGCCAGTCGTTGAACAGGCCCATACCGATCAGGAACAGCGGGCCGATCAGACCGCCGCCGACGTTATGCGCCACGTTCCACACCGACACCACGCCGCCGCGTTCCTTCTGCGACCACCAGTGCACCATGGTCCGTCCGCTCGGCGGCCAGCCCATGCCCTGCGCCCAGCCGTTGATGAACAGGAGGATGAACATCATCGTCACGCTGGATGTTGCCCACGGCGCGAAACCGAAAATGAACATCACCCCGGCCGAGACCAGCAGACCGAACGGCAGGAAGAAACGCGGGTTGGAACGGTCGGACACCAGGCCCATGAGGAACTTCGACAGACCGTAGGCAATGGCGATCGCCGACATCGCCAGGCCGAGGTCGCCACGGCTGTAGCCTTCGTCGATCAGGTAGGGCATGGCCAGGGAGAAGTTCTTGCGCAGCAGGTAGTAACCGGCGTAGCCGATAAAGATACCGGCGAAGATCTGCCAGCGCAGGCGTCGGTAGGTGCTGTCTATTTTTTCTTCAGGCAAAGGAGCCTGATGTGCGGCAGGACGAAAGAAAGCAAACATTCAAGAGCTCCAGTTTTCTTGTTTTGACTGCGGATGCGAATGTTACAGTTTCGTTACCGAAAATAGCATTGCTTCACGTCGGCAAAACAGCGGAAATTTGCGCAGTTGAGCGTTCCTTTATGAACATGTCGCTCTGAGATAACTATGCGGCGCGGAGGGAATGGTGGCTCAGGTGGCTTTCTGCGGTTTAACGTATTGAAGAGGCGGATCTCAGTATTGAAGCGATCCGGGTTGCGGGCCCGGATCGCGCCGTAGTCTTAACGAACCTGAACGACAACCTTGCCCACAGCCTTGCGCTGGCCAAGATCATCGATCGCTTGCGCGGCATTGCTCAGCGGATACACCTGCGACACCAGCGGTTTGAGTTTGCCCTCGGCGAACCAGCCGAACAGTTGCGCAAAGTTCGCTGCATTGTCCTGGGGCTGGCGCTGGGCGAACGAGCCCCAGAATACGCCAAGCACCGCCGCGCCTTTGAGCAGGGCGAGGTTCACCGGCAGTTCCGGGATGCGTCCGCTGGCGAAGCCGACGACCAGCAGGCGGCCGTTCCAGGCGATGGCGCGGATGGCCTGGTCGAACAGGTCGCCGCCGACCGGGTCGTAAATCACGTCGGCGCCCTGGCCGTCGGTGAGGCGTTTGATTTCGTCCTTCAGATTGCTTTCGCTGTAGTTGATCAACTCGTCAGCCCCGGCAGCCTTGGCCACCGCGAGTTTCTCGGCGCTGCTGGCGGCGGCGATCACCCGGGCGCCCATGGCTTTGCCGATCTCCACCGCGGCGAGGCCCACACCACCGGATGCCCCGAGAACCAGCAGGGTTTCGCCTGCTTGCAGGTTGGCGCGCTGCTTGAGCGCGTGCATGGAGGTGCCGTAGGTCATGCTGAACGCAGCGGCAATGTTGAAGTCCATCGACGGCGGAATCGGCAACACGTTGTAGCCCGGCACCGCAACCTGCTCGGCAAAACTGCCCCAACCGGTCAGCGCCATGACCCGGTCGCCGACTTTCAGGTGACTGACCTTCTCCCCGACTTCGCGCACCACCCCGGCCGCTTCACCGCCCGGCGAGAACGGGAAGGGCGGTTTGAACTGGTATTTGCCCTCGATGATCAGCGTGTCCGGGAAATTGACCCCGGCGGCGTGCACGTCCAGCAGGATTTCGTTCTTCTTGGCGACAGGACTGGCGACGTCTTCCAGCACCAGCGATTCGGCAGGGCCGAAGGCTTTGCACAGCACGGCTTTCATCAGGGCTATTCCTTTGGGAGTGATGGCCGATAAGTGTAGGTGTGTGAATCAACGGGTCAACGAGCATGCCCGACCCTGATAGTCAGCCATAAGCTTGTGCTTGCGCGGCGGGTCGTTATGCTAGGCCGCAAACCGGATAAGGAGCGAATTGTGAAAGCGTGGATCATGTTGTTGCTGGCCCTGTCTCTGCCTGTGGCAGCACTGGCCGAAGAAGCCAAAGAAGGCGAGGCGCCGAAGGTCAATTACATCACCCTGAGCCCGCCGTTCGTCGGCAATTACGGCCTCGATGGCACCGCCAAGCTCAAGGTCTACAAGGCCGACGTGGCCCTGCGCGTCACTGGCGAAGAGGCGACCAAACTGGTCAAGGCCAACGAGCCGCTGATCCGCAATCAACTGGTGGCGCTGTTCACTCAGCAGACCACCGAGGCGATGGGCAGCATCGAGGGCAAGGAAAAGCTGCGTCAGGAAGCGTTGAAGCAGACCCAGCAGGTCATGAATGACGAGACCGGCAAGCCAGTGGTTGAGGATCTGTTGTTCAACAACCTGATCATCCAGTAAGACATAAAATCAAAAGATCGCAGCCTTCGGCAGCTCCTACCCTGGAATACGTTTCCCTGTAGGAGCTGCCGAAGGCTGCGATCTTTTTGCGCGTTAACGCAACGCAATTACCGCGGCCCATTGCTCCGCCGTCACCGGCATCACCGACAACCGCGAGCCCTTCTGCACCAACGGCATCTCGGCCAGCGCCGTCTGCTGCTTCAGATAATCCAGCTTCAACACCCGCGCAAACGTTTCGACATGCTCGACATCGATCGCGCTCCAGGCATTTTTCTCCGGCGTAGCTTTCGGATCGAAGTAGTGACTGTCGGGCTCAAGTGCGGTCGGATCGGGGTACGCCGCTTCGATTATCTTGCCGATTCCGGCAATCCCCGGCTCCGGACAGCTGGAATGATAGAAAAAGAACTCATCGCCCACCGCCATCGCCCGCAGGAAATTGCGCGCCTGATAATTGCGAACGCCGTCCCAGCGCGCCTTGCCGAGCTTTTCCAGACCCTTGATCGAGAGTTCGTCGGGCTCCGATTTCATCAGCCAGTAGGCCATGTCATTTGCTCCTGAAGCGGTCATTGGGCAGGTTGTCGGGCAATTTTATGACAAACCGACAGTCGGTTGACGTCAGCGTTTGCGCACAGGTTCACGTTGCCGCAAAATGCCGGCCTTTAAAGCTTGACGCTGCTGCACGGCCTACGAACGGAAACCGCTGCTGTCATCGTGATGATGTGCCTTGAGGGGGGCAATCGATGAAACGCAAACCGGATTTGCTATGGACTTTGGTAATTTTGTTTGGCCTGGGCGTGGTAACCACCGGTTACGCGCAGAGCCTGTGGGCCAACAAGGCCGACGCGCCGATTGAAGTGGCGCAACAGGTGCAACAGTCGACCGCTTTCAAACGCTGAACCTGTCTCTTCGACGCCGCTGTTCTGTGCGGCGTCTACTCTGCGAAATACCATGCCTTGTCGGTGACCGTGCCTTGTAACGGGACATCCCAGCTCGCCTGCGCCAAACGCTCGACCTTCTGACATTCATGGGCCAGGCCCAGCAGCGTCGGCTTGCGCCAGTTCTTGCGTCGGGCCAGATAGGCGAGGCTGCGATCATAAAATCCGCCGCCCATGCCCAGGCGCCCGCCAACATCGTCAAACCCGACCAGCGGCAACAGCACCAGATCCAGCGCCCAGACCTTGCGTTGTCGAGCCAGATTGGCCCGAGGCTCAAGGATGCGGAAACGATTGGGATTGAGCTTTTCGCCGGGACGAATACGCTGGAAAACCATCTTCGTTCGTGGCCAGGCGCTGAGTACCGGCAGATAAGTTGCCTTGCCGCGACGCTGGGCTTCACGCAGCAACAGGCGCGGATCGATCTCACCGTCGGTGGGCAAATACAGAGAGATATGTTTCGCCCGGCGAAAATGCGGGTCTTGGGCCAATTGCCGGAACAGACCCTTGGCAGCCTGACGTTGTTCGCCCGGCGTCAGTGCGCGGCGCGCCTTGCGCAGCAGGCGGCGGAGTTGCGGGCGGGGCAGCAGGGCGGGTTCGGTCATGGTTCGGCTTCGGCAGGTGGATGCAAAAACGTACGCATAAAAAATCCGATGTCGGCATGTACCGACATCGGATTCGAATCAGGCTCCCCGGATGAACCGCTGTCAACTCAGCCCTTGAACCCGAAAGTTCAAGGTGGAAGAAGCAGTAGACTTTAAGGCTTTCCGTCTAGCGGACATGCACACCAGCCCAACGTGCAACTTCCAGGGTAGTGCGAATCGGCTCCGGGACATCGTCAACTGGCAAGCACCCCAGGGAGTGGGGCGAGTATACCTCAAGCTGCCAGTCGAATCAGCCCTTGGCGGTACTCTGATCGTCGGCGAGGACCAGATCGACACGATCGAGCAAGTCGCGCACCTGTTCGCGGGTCGAACCGCTGGCCTGGATATCCGGGCGCTCTTCTTTGTGCAACAGGTCGTGGGTGATGTTCAGCGCGGCCATCACGGCAATGCGGTCGGCACCGATGACTTTGCCGCTGCTGCGGATCTCGCGCATCTTGCCGTCCAGGTAGCGGGCGGCACTGACCAGATTGCTGCGTTCTTCCGGCGGGCAGATGATCGAATACTCTTTGTCGAGGATCTGCACGGTAACGCTATTGCTTGAACTCATGAGTCTTGCTCCAGGGCCTTGAGGCGCGAAATCATCGATTCGACCTTACGCCGGGCGATTTCGTTTTTTTCAATGAGGTGAGCGCGTTCCTCGCGCCAGGTTTTTTCCTGAGCTAGTAAGAGTGCGTTTTGACTCTTAAGTTGCTCGACTCGGCCAATCAGCAGTTCGAGTCTGGCCATCAGCGCTTGCAGGTCGGTGTCTTCCATTGGGTCCACGTGTTCGTCTGATGGGGGTGACTGGCGGACAGCCTTTAATGGTCTTGGCGGGGCTGTCGATGTAGGATACAAGGCCTTCATTCTAGACATAGCGCCGTCTGGCGCCTAGCTGCCCATGACCATTGCGAATTCCCCGTACCAAGCCTTTGCCACCCTGCTGACTGCCAGCGGCCACAACGTCTCGCCTGCCGAACTGCACGGCGTGCTGCTCGGGCGCAGTTGCGCCGGGGCCGGCTTCGATCATGAAGGCTGGCTGATCGACGCCGCCGAACTGCTCGAAGGCGATATCCAGGACAACGTCCGCAACGCCCTGATCGGCCTGCAGGAGATGGTCAGGGGCGAGCTGACCGGCGACGATGTCACCGTCGTTCTGCTGCTGCCGACCGACGATGCACCGCTGGCCGACCGCGCCGCTGCTCTGGGCGAATGGTGCCAGGGCTTCCTCAGCGGTTTCGGCCTGAACTGCCGCGACAGCAGCATGCTCAGCACCGAGGCCACCGAAGTGCTGCAGGATCTGGCGGCGATCTCTCAGGTCCAGGATGCGCTGGAAGAATCCGAAGACGGCGAATCCGACTACATGGAAGTCATGGAATACCTGCGGGTCGCGCCGCTGCTGCTGTTCTCGGAAACCAAGAAATCCGATGTACCGCCAGCCGCCAAGCCGTCGCTGCATTAATCGCGTGCCAGGGAAAGCCATCTGCCCATGACCCATATCCCCAAAGCGGAATACAGCCGTCGCCGCAAGGCCCTGATGGCGCAGATGGAACCCAACAGCATCGCGATCCTGCCCGCCGCCGCGGTCGCTATTCGCAACCGCGACGTCGAGCACGTCTACCGTCAGGACAGCGACTTCCAGTACCTCAGCGGTTTTCCCGAGCCGCAAGCCGTCATCGTGCTGATGCCCGGGCGCGAGCATGGCGAGTACATCCTGTTCTGCCGTGAACGCAACGCCGAGCGCGAATTGTGGGATGGCTTGCGCGCCGGGCAAGAAGGCGCGATCAGCGAATACGGCGCCGATGATGCGTTTCCGATTACCGACATCGACGACATCCTCCCGGGCCTGATCGAAGGCCGCGACCGGGTCTATTCGGCGATGGGCAGCAACCCGGAATTCGATCGGCACCTGATGGAGTGGATCAACGTGATCCGCTCCAAGGCGCACCTTGGTGCGCAGCCGCCGAATGAATTCGTTGCCCTGGATCATCTGCTGCACGACATGCGCCTGTATAAATCGGCGGCAGAAGTGAAGGTGATGCGCGAAGCCGCGCGGATTTCCGCGCAGGCGCATATCCGCGCGATGCAGGCCAGCCGTCCCGGACTGTATGAATACAGCCTCGAAGCCGAACTGGATTACGAATTTCGCAAGGGCGGGGCGAAGATGCCGGCCTACGGCTCGATCGTCGCCGCCGGACGCAACAGCTGCATCCTGCATTACCAGCAGAATGACGCGCTGCTCAAGGACGGTGATCTGGTGTTGATCGACGCCGGTTGCGAGATCGACTGCTACGCCAGCGACATCACCCGCACCTGGCCGGTCAACGGCAAGTTTTCGCCCGAGCAGAAAGCGATCTACGAATTGGTGCTGGCTTCCCAGGAAGCAGCATTCGCCGAGATCGCCCCGAACAAGCACTGGAACCAGGCCCATGAAGCCACGGTGCGAATCATTACCACGGGTCTGGTGAAACTTGGCTTGTTGCAGGGCGAAGTTGACGAGTTGATCGCCAGCGAAGCCTACAAGGCTTTTTATATGCACCGCGCCGGCCACTGGCTGGGCATGGATGTGCATGATGTCGGCGAATACAAGGTCGGCGGCGAATGGCGCGTGCTGGAAGTCGGTATGGCGCTGACCGTGGAACCGGGCATCTACATCGCCCCGGACAATCAGAGCGTGCCGAAGAAATGGCGCGGCATTGGCGTGCGCATCGAGGACGACGTGGTCGTAACGCGATCCGGTTGTGAAATTCTCACCAGCGGTGTGCCAAAAACCGTCGCCGAGATCGAAGCGCTGATGGCACAGGCAAGGACACACGCAGCATGAGTCGAGTCAATCTTGCAATTATCGGTGGCGGTCTGGTCGGGGCCAGTCTGGCGTTGGCCTTGCAGGCCGGAGCCAAGGCGCAAGGCTGGAAAATCGTCCTGATCGAGCCGTTCGCTCCCGGAGACAGCTGGCAGCCGAGCTACGACGCACGCTCTTCGGCGCTGTCGTTCGGCTCGCGGCAGATTTACCAGCGCCTCGGCGTCTGGCAGGAAATCTCC
The DNA here is from genome assembly GCF_001297215.1 of Pseudomonas sp. RIT-PI-o. Lineage (NCBI taxonomy): Bacteria > Pseudomonadati > Pseudomonadota > Gammaproteobacteria > Pseudomonadales > Pseudomonadaceae > Pseudomonas > Pseudomonas sp. RIT-PI-o. The sequence goes on from NZ_LHPA01000037.1 coordinate 99,648, forward strand.
CGCCGCGCCGAGCCGATCAAACAGATTCACGTCTCCGACCGGGGCCGTTTCTCCACCGCGCGTTTGTCGGCGATGGAAGAGGGCGTGCCCGCGCTCGGTTACGTGGTGGAAAATGCCTGGCTCGGCCAGTGCCTGTGGCAGCACCTCGACAAAGACGTGATCACTTGGCGCTGCCCGGCGGAAGTCACGCGCATGGAGCCGTTGGCCGATGGCTATCGCCTGACCCTCAACGATGAAACCACCCTGGAATGCGACCTCGCGGTGCTCGCCGATGGCGGCCGCTCCGGGTTGCGCGAACAGTTGGGCATCAACGTGCGCAAGCGCCCGTACAACCAGAGCGCGCTGATCGCCAACATCACCCCGAGTGAAGCGCACAACGGCATGGCCTTCGAGCGCTTTACCGACGAAGGGCCAATGGCCCTGCTGCCGCTGCCGGACAACCGCTGCGCGCTGGTCTGGACCCGACTGGGCATGGATGCGCAGCGCCTGACCGAGTTGAGCGAGCGCGAATTTCTCAGCGAGCTGCAAGGCGTGTTCGGTTACCGCCTCGGCACCTTGAAACAGGTCGGCGCGCGGCATCTGTATCCGCTGTCACTGATCGAGGCTGAAGAACAGGTGCGTTCGCGCCTGGCTGTGCTCGGTAACGCCGCACACAGCCTGCATCCGATCGCCGGCCAGGGTTTCAACCTGTCGCTGCGTGACGCCGACGCCTTGGCGGCTGCGCTGCTGGCCAGTGACAAGCCGCTGGGCGACTTCGCCACGTTGCAGGCCTACCGCGAGCGGCAGCGCCTCGATCAGGACCTGACCGTGGGCTTCTCCGATCAGGTCACGCGGTTGTTCGGCAGCACCCAGCCGCTGGTGTCGCTGGGGCGCAACCTCGGCCTGCTCGGGCTCGATCTGCTGCCGCCGGCGAAACGCTGGTTCGCCCGTCAGGCGATGGGCTTGGGGACGCGTCCGGATGCTTGAGTGGCTGCCCGGCACTTTCATTTTCAGGATCGCGCCGCCCACTGGCGCGCTCGGTAAAACCCATTACGTGCGGCGCAAGCCGCAAGCGAGACAGGCCTAAAGCATGGAAATGCGCGCAGATCTGCTGATTGTCGGAGCCGGAATGGTCGGCAGCGCCTTGGCGCTGGCACTACAGGACAGCGGCCTGGAAGTGCTGCTGCTCGATGGCAGCCCGTTGAGCGTGAAGCCGTTCGATGCCGAAGCGGCGTTTGAATCGCGGGTCAGTGCGTTGTCGGCGGCGAGCCAGCGCATCCTCGAACGCCTCGACGTGTGGGATGGCATCGCCCAACGGCGCAGCAGTCCGTACACCGACATGCACGTCTGGGACGGCAGCGGCACCGGGCAGATTCATTTCTCGGCGAGCAGCGTGCATGCCGATGTGCTCGGCCACATCGTTGAAAACCGCGTGGTCCAGGACGCCCTGCTCGAACGTTTGCACAACTGCGATCTGGGCCTGCTCGCCAATGCGCGGCTGGAGCAGATGCGTCGCTCCGGCGATGACTGGCTGCTGACCCTGGCTGACGGCCGCACCCTGCGCGCGCCGCTGGTGATCGCGGCGGATGGCGCCAACTCTGCAGTGCGCCGTCTCACCGGCGTGGCCACTCGCGAGTGGGATTACCTGCATAACGCCATCGTCACCAGCGTGCGCTGCAGCCAGCCGCACCGCAAAACCGCGTGGCAGCGCTTTACCGATCACGGGCCGTTGGCGTTTCTGCCGCTGGAACGCGATGGCCAGCAGGACTGGTGCTCGATCGTCTGGTCGACCACGCCAAGTGAAGCCGAGCGCTTGATGGCTCTGGACGACGCTGGGTTTTGCGCCGAACTGGAGCGAGCCTTTGAGGGACGCCTCGGTGAAGTGATCAGCGCCGATCCGCGTCTGTGCGTGCCGCTGCGTCAGCGCCATGCCAAGCGCTACGTCGCGGAAGGCCTGGCCTTGATCGGTGACGCGGCACATACCATTCACCCATTGGCGGGGCAGGGCGTGAATCTCGGTTTCCTCGATGCAGCGGTACTGGCGCAAGTGTTGCTGCAAGCGCATGAGCGCGGCGAGCGATTGGCGGACGTGAAAGTGCTGAGCCGCTACGAGCGTCGGCGCATGCCGCATAACCTGGCGCTGATGGCGGCGATGGAAGGCTTTGAGCGCTTGTTCCAGGCCGATCCGCTGCCGCTGCGCTGGCTGCGCAATACCGGGCTGAAACTGGTCGAGCAGATGCCTGAGGCCAAGGCGTTGTTTGTGCGCGAGGCGCTGGGGTTGACGGGTGATCTCCCCACCCTGGCAAAGCCCTGAAATCTGTTCAAGGCTGATGGCCTCATCGCGAGCAGGCTCGCTCCTACAGGGGAATGCATTCCAATTGTAGGAGTGAGCCTGCTCGCGATGGCGCCAGTCGATTCAACCACAGCATTCGGACTGTGCAACATCTGGTAACGCCTTCCCCCAGTGTTCGATTGTGGTGGTAAATGTGAGTCCTTATCATTTGGCTCACATTTTCCGACCGAGAGACCACTCCCATGTTGGCACCCAAGCGTCTTCTGACCGCACTGGCCCTGACCCTGATCGGCAGCACCACTGCCCAGGCTGCCGATGAGGTGGTGGTCTACTCGTCGCGTATCGATGAGCTGATCAAGCCGGTATTCGATGCCTACACCGCCAAGACCGGGGTGAAGATCAAGTTCATCACCGACAAGGAAGCGCCGCTGATGCAGCGCATCAAGGCCGAAGGTGAAAACGCCACCGCCGACCTGCTGCTCACTGTCGATGCCGGCAACCTCTGGCAGGCTGAGCAGATGGGCATTCTGCAGCCGTTCACCTCGAAAACCATCGACACCAACATTCCGCCGCAATATCGCTCCTCCACTCACGCCTGGACCGGCCTGAGCCTGCGCGCCCGGACCATCGCCTATTCCACCGAGCGGGTGAAACCGGGCGAACTGACCACCTACGAAGCGCTGGCCGACAAGAACTGGGAAGGTCGCCTGTGCCTGCGCACGGCGAAGAAGGTCTACAACCAGTCGCTGACCGCGACCATGATCGAAGTCCACGGCGCCGAGAAGACTGAGAAAATCCTCAAGGGCTGGGTCAACAACCTGTCCACTGACGTGTTCTCCGATGACGTTGCGGTGCTGGAAGCGATCAACGCCGGGCAGTGTGACGTCGGCATCGTCAACACTTATTACTACGGTCGCCTGCACAAGCAGAAGCCGGAATTGCCGGTGAAGCTGTTCTGGCCCAATCAGGCCGATCGCGGTGTGCATGTGAATCTTTCGGGCATCGGCCTGACCCTACACGCGCCGCACCCGGAAGCGGCCAAGGCTTTGGTTGAATGGATGACCACGCCTGAGGCGCAGAAGATTTTCGCTGACGTGAACCAGGAGTTCCCGGCCAACCCGGCGGTGGCGCCCTCGGAAGAAGTCGCGGCGTGGGGCAAGTTCGTGGCCGATACCTTGCCGGTCGAGGTCGCGGGCAAACGCCAGGCCGAAGCGATCCGGATGATGGATCGGGCGGGGTGGAATTGAGTCTGTTCCGATAACACCGTTTACTTTAGATCGCTGCCCTCACCCCAGCCCTCTCCCGGGGGGAGAGGGAGCCGATTTGTGTTGGATTCGAACCTGAGTTCGGCTTGCTACCTCAGATCGGCATAATACGTACAAGCGACGCGGTCGGTCCCCTCTCCCTCCGGGAGAGGGCTAGGGTGAGGGCAGCACTCTCAACCTGGAATACGCAATCCAAGACCACGCCAATACCTCCAGAGACCCAAAAGTGGCCCACCCCGCCCAACGCCGCTGGTACCCCATCGTCTTCGCCATCGCTGCGCTGGTGCTGTTGCCGCTGAGCGTGTTGCTGCTGTCGTGGCAGACCATCGATCAGCAGATCTGGTCGCACCTGTGGGAAACCCAGATGCCGCGTCTGCTCGGCAATACGCTGACGCTGATCCTCGGCGTCGGTGTCGGCGTGACGCTGCTCGGTGTCAGCCTGGCCTGGCTGACCAGCCTCTGCGAATTCCCCGGCCGGCGCTGGCTCGACTGGGCGCTGATGCTGCCCTTTGCCATTCCGGCGTATGTACTGGCGTTCGTTTTCGTCGGCCTGCTGGATTTCGCCGGCCCCGTGCAGTCCCTGTTGCGCGAATGGTTCGGCACGGGCCTGCGCCTGCCCCGGGTGCGCTCCACCGGCGGGGTAATTGTGGTGCTGGTGCTGGTGTTTTATCCCTACGTTTACCTGCTGGCGCGCACCGCGTTTCTGGCCCAGGGCAAAGGCTTGATGGAGGCGGCGCGGGTGCTCGGGCAATCGCCGTGGCAGGCGTTCTGGCGGGTCGCGTTGCCGATGGCGCGTCCGGCGATCGGCGCGGGCGTGGCGCTGGCGCTGATGGAAACCCTGGCCGATTTCGGCGCGGTATCGGTGTTCAATTTCGACACCTTCACCACCGCCATCTACAAAACCTGGTACGGCTTCTTCAGCCTGCCCAGCGCCGCGCAATTGGCGAGTCTGTTGCTGTTGGTGGTAATGCTGGTGCTGTACGGCGAACGCCGGGCACGCGGAGCGAATCGGGCCAGTAATGAGCGGCCACGGGTGAAAGCGCTGTATCACCTGCGGGGAATCAAGGCATTCGCGGCGACGGGCTGGTGTGGATTGGTGTTCGCCTGCGCCTTCGTCATTCCGGTGCTGCAACTGATCGTGTGGTTCTGGCAGCGCGGGCGCTTCGATCTGGACGAGCGCTACGCCGGGCTGATCCTGCACACGCTGTATCTGGGCGCGATGGCGGCGCTGATTACCGTCAGCGTTGCGTTGTTGCTGGCGTTCGCCCGGCGTCTGGCGCCGACCCCTACGATAAACTCCGGCGTCGGCCTGGCCAATCTCGGCTACGCGTTGCCCGGTTCGGTGCTGGCGGTGTCGATCATGCTCGCTTTCAGTTATCTGGATCGGGAACTGGTGATTCCACTCTCCGCGTGGCTCGGCGGTGCCGGCAAACCACTGTTGCTCGGCAGCCTCGCCGCTTTGCTCATGGCTTATCTGGTGCGTTTTATCGCCGTCGCTTACGGGCCGCTGGAAAGCAGTCTGGCGCGTATACGGCCATCTTTGCCCGAAGCAGCACGTAGCCTGGGTGTCAGTGGGCCGCGACTGTTTTTCAAAGTGTATCTGCCGCTGTTGCTGCCCGGCACGCTGAGCGCCGCGTTGCTGGTGTTCGTCGATGTGCTCAAGGAAATGCCCGCGACGCTGCTGATGCGCCCGTTTGGCTGGGACACGCTGGCGGTGCGCATCTTTGAAATGACCAGCGAAGGCGAATGGGCGCGCGCCTCATTGCCGGCATTGACCCTGGTGCTGGTTGGTCTATTGCCAGTGATCGGATTGATTCGACGCTCAGCGCACCGAAACACTTAGTAGTGAGTCCTACATCATGCGGCTACAATGCGCGGCATTCGGTGCGGTTCGTCTGACAGACCCGTGCGCTGGAATCGGCTGCAAGCCTTATCCATCAAGGCTTTCAGCCGTATAGCGGCGGTCCGCACCCTCGCCACGCCCGGAAGGAGAAACCCATGGGACAGCGTACGCCTCTGTATGACCTGCACCTCGCGCTCGGCGCGAAGATGGTCGATTTTGGCGGTTGGGACATGCCACTGCATTACGGCTCGCAGGTCGAGGAGCACCACGAAGTGCGCCGCGATTGCGGGGTGTTCGATGTTTCCCACATGACCGTGATCGATGTCACCGGTGCCCAGGCCAAGGCCTGGCTCCAGCATCTGCTGGCCAATGATGTCGAGCGCCTGCAGCATCCCGGCCGGGCGTTGTACAGCACCATGCTCAACGAGCGTGGCGGCATCGTCGACGACATGATCGTCTACCGCCTCGACGACGCTTACCGGCTGGTGTTCAACGCCTCTACCCGCGATCAGGATCTGGCCTGGATGAACGCCCAGCTCGGTGCTTACGACGTGCAACTGCACGAGCGCTCCGAGCTGGCGATGCTTGCCATCCAGGGCCCGCAGGCCCGGCACAAGATCGCCGAACTGGTGACTCAGTCCCGCGCCACGCTGATCCAGCAACTCAAACCTTTCGAAGGCGCCATCGACGGCGACTGGTTCATCGCGCGCACCGGTTACACCGGCGAGGATGGTCTGGAGATCTGCCTGCCGGCGAATCAGGCGCCGGGTTTTTTCAACGACCTGGTCGGCGCCGGCATTTCGCCGATCGGCCTTGGCGCCCGCGACACCTTGCGCGTCGAGGCCGGGATGAACCTCTACGGTCAGGACATCCACCAGGACGTTTCGCCGCTGGCCTCGAACATGGCTTGGAGCATCGCCTGGGAACCGGCGTCGCGTCAGTTCATCGGCCGCGCGGCGCTGGAGGCGGAAAAAGCCGCCGGCGTGGCGCACAAACTGGTCGGTCTGGTGCTCGAAGAACGCGGGGTTCTGCGCGCTCACCAGGTGGTTCGCATCGCCGATGTTGGCGAAGGGGAGATCACCAGTGGTAGTTTCTCTCCTACGCTGAGCAAATCGATTGCCCTGGCGCGTGTGCCGATGGCAACTGCCGACCGCGCCGAAGTGGAAATCCGTGGCAAGTGGTACCCGGTACGGGTGGTCAAACCGACCTTCGTACGCCATGGCAAAACCTTGATCTAACCTTTTCTGGCGGGCATGACCGCTGACCAATTTCCGAGGAACCGAAGATGAGCGATATCCCTGCCGAACTGCGTTTTGCCGAAAGTCATGAATGGGCGCGTCTGGAAGCTGACGGCACCGTCACCGTGGGCATCAGCGATCACGCACAGGAAGCGCTGGGCGACGTGGTGTTCGTCGAACTGACCGAAGTCGGCAAGGTGTTCGCCGCCGGTGACCAATCCGGCGTGGTCGAGTCGGTAAAAGCCGCCTCCGACATCTACGCCCCGGTCAGCGGCGAAGTCATCGCGATCAACGAAGAGCTGAGTGGCTCGCCCGAGCTGCTGAACTCCGACCCGTACGGCGCGTGGATCTTCAAGCTCAAGCCAAGCGACAAGGCCGAGCTGGACAAGCTGCTGGATGCGGCGGCTTACAAGGCTGCCATCGGCGAGTAACCTGCCGGCATGACCCAAAGCCCCGATTCGTCGGGGTTTTTTTATGGGCGACGAATATCCCTTTGTGGGAGCGAGCCTGCTCGCGAAAGCGCCATATCAGTCAATGCCAATGTGTCTGAAACACCGCTTTCGCGAGCAGGCTCGCTCCCACAGGGCTGGCGTGATCTTGAAAATTCGCCTGCTATGCTGGTTTGACCGTGTCGATTGACGCCAAGCCCCAGCCAGGAGAGCCCGTCATGCCCCAGTCGCCGTCCCTGAGCCAGTTACGCGATCCCGAAGCCTTTCTGCGCCGTCACCTCGGCCCGGATGCTGCCGAGCAGCAGGCGATGCTCGACAGCCTGGGCCTGGGCAGTCGCGCCGAGCTGATCGAGCAGACCGTGCCCCCGGGCATTCGCTTCAATCGCGCACTGGATCTGCCGCCGGCCCTCGACGAGCAAGCTGCGCTGGCGAAACTGCGCGGTTACGCCGAGCAGAATCTGCTGTTCACCAGCCTGATCGGCATGGGCTACCACGGCACCGTCACGCCAACCGTGATCTTGCGCAACGTGCTGGAAAATCCCGGCTGGTACACCGCGTATACCCCATACCAACCAGAGATCGCCCAAGGCCGGCTCGAGGCGCTGCTGAATTTTCAGCAGCTGACCATCGACCTCACCGGCCTGGAGCTGGCCAACGCCTCGCTGCTCGATGAGGCCACCGCTGCCGCCGAAGCCATGGCTCTGGCCAAGCGCGTGGCGAAGTCGAAGAGCAATGCGTTTTTCGTCGATGAAAACTGTCATCCACAAACCCTCTCCGTGGTGCAGACCCGCGCCGAAGGTTTCGGCTTCGAGCTGATCGTCGACGCGGTGGATAACCTGGCGCAGCACGAGGTGTTCGGTGCGCTGCTGCAATATCCCGACACCCACGGCGAAATCCGCGATCTGAAACCGCTGATCGATCACCTGCACGCGCAGCAGGCCCTGGCCTGCGTTGCCACCGACTTGCTCAGCCTGCTGGTGCTGACGCCGCCGGGTGAGTTGGGTGCCGATGTGGTGTTTGGTTCGTCCCAGCGTTTTGGCGTGCCGATGGGTTATGGCGGCCCCCACGCGGCGTTCTTCGCCAGCCGCGAAGAGTACAAGAGGGCGATTCCGGGAAGGATCATCGGCGTGTCGAAGGATGCTCGCGGCAACGTCGCGCTGCGCATGGCCCTGCAGACTCGCGAGCAACATATCCGCCGCGAGAAGGCTAACTCGAACATCTGCACGGCACAGGTGCTGCTGGCGAATATCGCCAGTTGCTATGCGGTGTATCACGGCCCCGAGGGCTTGAAGCGTATCGCCCAGCGCGTGCATCGTCTGACCTGCATCCTCGCGGCTGGACTTGAGCGCAACGGCATCAAACGGCTCAACGCCCAGTTCTTCGACACGCTGACTCTGGAAGTCGGCGGCGCACAAACGGCGATCATCGAAAGCGCTCAGGCAGCGCAGATCAACCTGCGCATTCTCGGTCGCGGCCGCGTCGGTCTGAGTCTGGACGAGACCTGTGATGAACACACCGTGGCGAAACTGTTCGATGTGCTGCTCGGTGCCGATCATGGCTTGAGCGTCGACGCGCTGGATGCCGAAGACATCGCCTCGGGAATTCCAAGTGAGCTCCAGCGCAGCACGCCGTACCTGCGCCATCCAGTATTCAATGCTCACCACAGCGAAACCGAGATGCTGCGTTACCTCAAACAACTGGAAAACAAGGATCTGGCGCTCAACCAGTCGATGATTCCCCTCGGCTCCTGCACGATGAAACTCAACGCCACCAGCGAGATGATCCCGATCACCTGGCCGCAGTTCGCCAATCTGCATCCGTTCGTGCCGAGAGAGCAGGCCGCCGGTTACACGCTGATGATCGAAGAGCTCGAGCGTTGGCTGTGTGCAATTACCGGTTTCGATGCGATCTGCATGCAGCCCAACTCCGGCGCCCAAGGCGAGTACGCAGGCTTGCTGGCAATTCGCAAATATCACGAGAGCCGGCGCGAGGGCGCGCGGGAGATCTGCCTGATTCCGTCGTCGGCCCACGGCACCAATCCGGCTTCGGCGCAGATGGCCGGGATGCGCGTGGTCATTGTCGAGTGCGATGAGGCGGGCAACGTTGATCTGGACGACTTGAAGCTGAAAGCCGCCGAGGCCGGGAACAAGTTGTCGTGTCTGATGGCGACCTATCCATCGACCCATGGCGTGTACGAGGAAGGCATCAGCGAAATCTGCGCAGTGATTCACCAGCACGGCGGCCAGGTGTACATGGATGGCGCCAATCTCAATGCCCAGGTTGGTCTCGCCCGTCCGGCGGACATCGGCGCCGACGTGTCGCACATGAACCTGCACAAGACCTTCTGCATTCCCCATGGCGGCGGCGGGCCGGGCATGGGCCCGATCGGCGTTCGCGTGCATCTGGCGCCCTTCGTCGCTAACCACCCGGTGGTGCCGATTGACGGGCCACTGGCGCAGAACGGCGCAGTCAGTGCAGCACCGTGGGGCAGTGCGAGCATTTTGCCGATCAGTTGGATGTACATCGCCATGATGGGTCCGCAACTGGCGGATGCCAGCGAGGTGGCGATTCTGGCGGCGAACTATCTGGCGCAGCATTTATCCGGCGCGTTTCCGGTGCTCTACACCGGGCGCAATGGCCGCGTGGCGCATGAATGCATTCTTGATCTGCGACCACTGAAGGCGCAGACCGGCATCAGTGAGGAAGACGTGGCCAAGCGTCTGATGGATTACGGTTTCCACGCGCCGACCATGTCTTTTCCGGTGCCCGGGACGTTAATGGTCGAGCCGACCGAGAGCGAATCCAAGGCGGAACTCGACCGGTTCATCGCGGCGATGCTGAGTATTCGCGCAGAGATCAATGAAGTGCAGAAGGGCAACTGGCCGGGCGAAGACAACCCGCTCAAACGCGCCCCGCATACGCTGGCCGATGTCACTGGGATCTGGGAGCGGCCCTACAGCCTCGAACAGGCCATCACCCCGGATGCGCACACCCGAGCCCACAAGTACTGGCCGGCAGTGAATCGGGTGGATAACGTTTACGGCGATCGCAATCTGTATTGCGCCTGTGTGCCGGTGGATGATTATCGCTGATACATAGGTGTACACAGTTCCCCTGTAGGAGTGAGCCTGCTCGCGATAGCGGTGAATCAGTCACCGGAGAATTTGCCTGATACACCGCTATCGCGAGCAGGCTCACTCCTACAAGGGATTGTGGTGGAGCTGAAATCCGGGCAAAAAAAATGCCGCTCGATCGAGCGGCATTTTTTGTTACTCGGAAGCCACGGCGTTCTTCGCCAGAATCGCGTTCGCCAGTTCCATGTCCGAGGCCTGCAGACCCGGGTTGTCGGCGCGGACTTTCTGCATCGCTGCTTCCAGGTACGGGCCACGGATGCCGCCGTCGCTGGCGACGAAGCTGCCGGCATCGTCCTGGGCGGCGACGATCAGCTTGTGATCCTTGAACGTCAGGTAGGTCGAACCGGTGGTGGCGCCGGAAGAGATGACGTTACGCCAAAAGCTGTCCGCCATGGCCGAACCAACGGGAAGCGACAGCAGGGCCAAGGTGGCGACAGCAAGTTTGAGACGCATGATGGGGTGACTCCTGGGGATTGACTACGGCGTTGGATCGGCGATCCATCGATCCAGTTCCGTGGCGACTTATTTCAACTCACTTTGTGGCGTCACCCGCAGCACTTCCTCCACCGTGGTCAGGCCCGCCGCGACCTTCTGCGCGCCGGACAGGCGCAAGCTGCGCATGCCTTCCTTGAAGGCCTGGCGCCGAATCGCGGTGAGGTCGGTGTCCGGGGTGATCAGCGCTTTCAGGCTGTCGCTCAGTTGCATGATTTCGTAGACCCCGGCGCGGCCGCGATAGCCGGTGTCGCGGCATTCCAGGCAACCGATCGCCCGTTGCGCATGGCTCGGCAGCGGCGCCTGCCATGGCCGGGTCAGGGTTTGCCAATCTTCCTCTTCGAGCGTCAGCGGCGCCTTGCAGTGCGGGCACAACGTGCGCACCAGCCGCTGGGCCATGACCCCCAGCACGGTCGCCTTGATCAGGTAATGCGGCACGCCGAGCTCGAGCAAACGGCTGATGGCGCTTGGCGCATCGTTGGTGTGCAGCGTCGACAGAACCAAGTGCCCGGTGAGCGCGGCCTGAATCGCCATTTCCGCGGTTTCCAGATCGCGGATCTCGCCGATCATGATGATGTCCGGGTCCTGTCGCATCAGCGCGCGCACCCCGGAGGCGAAGCTCAGTTCGATGTTGTGCTGCACCTGCATCTGATTGAAGGCCGGCTCGACCATTTCGATCGGGTCTTCGATGGTGCAGAGGTTGACCTCCGGCGTCGCCAGTTTTTTCAGCGTGGTGTAGAGGGTGGTGGTCTTGCCCGAACCGGTCGGCCCGGTGACCAGAATGATGCCGTTGGGCTGGCGGGTCATGTCCTGCCAGCGCCGCAGGTCGTCGGCGCTGAAACCCAACTGGTCGAAATTCTTCAGCAGCACTTCCGGGTCGAAAATCCGCATGACCATTTTTTCGCCGAACGCCGTCGGCAGGGTCGACAGACGCAATTCCACTTCGCCGCCATCCGGGGTCTTGGTCTTGACCCGGCCGTCCTGGGGTTTGCGCTTTTCCGCGACGTTCATGCGACCGAGGCTTTTCAGGCGACTGACAATTGCCATGGTCACCTGCGGCGGGAATTGATGGACGTTGTGCAGCACGCCGGCGATGCGAAAGCGCACGGTGCCGTGCTCGCGGCGCGGTTCGATGTGGATGTCACTGGCGCGCTGCTGGAAGGCGTACTGGAACAGCCAGTCGACGATGTTGACGATGTGCGCGTCGTTGGCGTCCGGCTCCTGATCGCTGGCGCCGAGATTGAGCAGTTGTTCGAAGTTGCCGAGATTGCCGCCCTGCGCGTCGGCATTGCTGGCGCCGCTGACCGATTTGGCCAGACGAAAGAACTCGACGCTGAAGCGCTGGATATCCACCGGGTTGGCCACGACCCGTTTGATCGGCAACTTCAATACGTGGGTCAGATCGGCTTCCCATCCGTTGACGTAAGGCTGGGCGCTGGCCACGGTCACCGCATCACGGTCCACGGCGACGGCGAGAATCCTGTGCCGTTGCGCGAAGGCATAGGACATCAGCGGTGTGATCGCTGCGACGTTGATTTTCAACGGATCGATGCGCAAGTACGGCTGGCCGGCCTGTTGTGCCAGCCACAGGGTCAGGCTTTCCAGATCCAGATATTTGCCTGGCCGGCTGAGGTCGTCGAGTTGTTGGCTGGCGATGAACTCCAGCGGATGCATCTGCCCGTGAGCAGCATGGCGACGGCGGGCATTGAGCGCCTGTTCCGCCGCGTCCTGGCAGATGAAGCCTTGGGCAACCAGTTCACGCAGTACATCGTTGAGGTCCAGCCAGCGGTCCTGAGTGACAAATTGAACGGACATGTGGCTTTCCTTTTTAAGCGTCATGCCCAAAAGGATAGTCGTGGCGCTGCTGACCGTTGGGCCACTACCCGACGAAGCCGTTGCCGGATCTGTCAGCCGGCGGCTTGCACGGGCGCCTGCCATGCCGCGTCGACGTTGTGCAGATCCACCGAGCAGACGCTGATCAGGTTGCGCAGTTTTTCCGCGATCACCTGCGCGCGATGCCAGCTCAGGCCGCTCATCAGCAGATCGATCGACAGCAGATCGTCTTGGCGCTGCACGTTGACCTGCTCCGGCGTCAGGAACTGCAAGGCGAACAGATTCAATACCCGCACCAGCAGATCGGGCTCGGCCTCGGCGAGGATTTGGTATTGCGCCAGGCAGTGCGCGTTACTGATGTTCCAGACATCGGCGCGGGTGGCGGGGCTGTTCACGGCTTCAAGGTGCGGCATGGCGAGTCTCCAAAGGTACTGGAGAAATTTTTACATTCGGCGCGGGGTATTTCTTGGCTATGATCGGCGCTTGACGGGATTTATCGAAATCGATGATTCGTGAAAGCTGATCTTTGAGGATTTTTTATGCACAGCGAGCTGGATGGCTACGATCGCAAGATTCTCGCCTTGCTGCAGCAAGACGCTTCGCTGTCGAGCGCGCAGATCGCCGAGCAGGTGGGCCTGTCGCAATCGCCGTGCTGGCGGCGGATTCAGCGGATGAAGGAGGAGGGCATCATTCGCGGGCAGGTGACCTTGCTGGATCGCAAGAAGATCGGCCTGAACACGCAGATCTTCGCCGAGATCAAACTCAACGCCCACGGCCGGTCGAACTTCACCGAATTCACCGAGGCGATTCGCGGCTTTCCGGAAGTGCTGGAGTGTTATGTGCTGATGGGTGCCGTGGACTTCATGTTGCGCATCGTTGCGGCGGACATCGAGGCGTACGAGCGGTTCTTCTTCGAGAAGCTGTCGCTGGTGCCGGGGATACAGGAAGTGAATTCGATCGTGGCGCTGTCGGAGATCAAGTCCACCACGAGCCTCCCGGTCTGATAGCAATTGTGGCGAGGGAGCTTGCTCCCGCTGGAGGCCGGAGGACTCCCTGTTCCTGCGGACGCAGGTTTCGGGGCCGCTTCGCAGCCCAGCGGGAGCAAGCTCCCTCGCCACAACGTGTTACATGCGCAGGAGGATCTTCCAGGCGCGGTTCTGGTACACCGCAATCGCCTGATGCTTGCGTGCATCGAGCAGTTCGTCGGTGATGGTCGGCTCGTTGGCCAGTTGCGCCAGTTTGTTCAGTTCACCGTAGAGGCGATCCATTTCCGGGATATCCAGCACGTTGCGTGCATGGTGCAGCCAGACCTGAATGCGCTCGATGCGCGGCAGTTGCTCGGCGAGATCTTCCGGCTGCTGCTGGTAGCGCTGCAACTGCAGAGCGGTGGCTTCTTCGCCCAGCAGACGCGGCAACCAGCTGTGCAGTTGCGCGTCCCCCTGACGGTTGCCTCGAGTGTTGCGGTCGGCGGTCCAGGTACGGGCCAGCAGCCAGCGCGAGGCGTTCAGCGAGAACTGACCCCAGCGCGGGTCTTCCAGCTCTTCGAGGAACTGCTCAGGCGCGGCTTTGCGCACGTCTTCGTCTTCGATGCCGACCTGCACCAGCGGGCGCCAGTCTTCCAGCAAGGCATCAAGGGCGACGCGCAGGTCGTGGGTCGACTGACGCGGTGCCGCTTGACCGAGGCTGCTGAGCAGGGCGCGCATTTCCGCGAGGTTCTCGACCCAGTCCTGCAGCAGGCGCCAGTGGCCGTTGAAGCGATATTGTTCGGCCAGACGCTGGCTGCTGCCGAGCAGGTGCCAGCTCAGCGCGGCGAAGGCGTCGTCGAGACGGGTTTCGGTGGTCAGCTGCGGCGCTGGCAGGCTCAGCGAGTAGCTGTTGGCGTCGTGCAGGCGATAACCGCGCTCGGCCTTGCTGATGTCGCACGGCATCAGTGCCAGGGTCTCGGCCAGTTCAGCAGCCAGTTCCAACAGCGCGGCGGGCTCGCCTTCGCGCAGCTCCAGTTCCAGTTCGCAGATCTCTTCCTTCTGCTTGCCGACCACCACGTGACCGAGATCCAGCGCCGCCTCGATGACCACTTTGGTCTTGCCACGGCCCCAGGCGATTTCAGCGCGCTCGCGGACGAAATCAGTGGTAAAGATCGGCTTGAGGGTTTTCTTGTCCAGCTCGGCCAGCGCCTCGGGCCAGCATTCGCCGTCGAGTTTCTTCACGTCGAGCTTGGCTTTCGGGAGCTTCCAGTCGTACTCGTTACGCTCGGACAGACCGGCGACGCTCTGGCCACGGGTCTTGAGGGTCTGAATCACTTCGTCACCGTCCTTGCGCAGGCGCAGGGCGACTTTGGCCTGGGCCAGATCGCGCTCGGGGGTGTCGAAATACTGATTCATCAACTCACGGCGTTCCCAGCCACTTTTGTTGCGCTTCTTCAGCAGCGGGTGCTCGCGCAGGGCAGCGAGGGTTTCGCGGCTGACGCGGAGTTTGATTTCGGTTTCTTTTTGCATGGCCGGAACATCCAGAATCGGGAGCGCAGCCGGGGGAATGTGTGGCTGCCAAGGCCGTGCAGTGTACAGGAGTCAAACTTCCTACGCCCTGCGGCGGTTTATTCCGCGCGCCGGATGGTTCTATAGTGGGCCTCAATCCGGGACCTGGAGTCAGTGATGCCATTGCCGTCCATGCAAGACCAGTTCGCCGCGCTGATTGCCGCGCCATCGGTCAGCTGTACCCAACCGAGCCTCGATCAATCCAACCGCGCCGTCATCGATCTGCTGGCGGGGTGGCTGGGTGACCTGGGTTTCAGCTGCGATATCCAGCAGGTCAGCCCCGGCAAATTCAATCTGCTCGCCAGTTTTGGCAGTGGTCCCGGCGGCCTGGTGCTGGCCGGGCACAGCGACACGGTGCCCTATGACGACGCGTTGTGGCAGACCGACCCGCTGAAGCTCACCGAAGTCGATGGCCGCTGGGTAGGGCTGGGCAGTTGCGACATGAAGGGCTTCTTCGCGCTGATCATCGAAGCCGTGCAGCCGCTGCTCGAGCAACCGTTCAAACAACCGCTGCTGATTCTCGCCACCTGCGACGAAGAAAGCTCGATGTCCGGCGCCCGCGCGCTGGCCGAGGCCGGGCAACCGCTGGGCCGCGCGGCAGTGATCGGCGAGCCGACCGGGCTCAAGCCGATCCGCATGCACAAAGGCATCATGATGGAGCGCATCGACATCCTCGGGCAGAGCGGTCATTCCTCGGATCCGCGCCTGGGCCACAGCGCCCTTGAAGCGATGCACGATGCCATCGGCGAACTGCGCGGCCTGCGCCTGTTGTGGCAGCGTGAATTCAGCAATGCGCAATTCAGCGTGCCGCAACCGACGATGAACTTCGGCTGCATTCATGGTGGCGACAACCCCAATCGCATCTGCGGCCAGTGTTCGCTGGAATTCGACCTGCGGCCGCTGCCGGGCATGGACCCGAACGTGCTGCGTGCGGAAATTTTGCGCAAGCTCAACCCGGTGGCCGAGCGGCACAAGGTGAAAATCGATTACAAACCGCTGTTCCCGGAAGTGCCGCCGTTCGAGCAGGCCGAGGATGCCGAACTGGTGCGCATCGCCGAAAAGCTCACCGGTCATCGTGCCGAAGCAGTAGCGTTCGGCACCGAAGCGCCTTATCTTCAGCGCCTCGGCTGCGAAACCATCGTGCTTGGCCCCGGCGACATCGCCTGCGCGCATCAACCGGGCGAGTACCTTGAAATGTCACGTTTGCAGCCTACCGTGCATCTGATTCGGCAGTTGATTGAACATTACTGCCTGAGCCCGGACAAACTTGTGTGAGTGAATGCTGTACCTGTAGGAGTGAGCCTGCTCGCGATAGCGGTGAGTCAGTCACCGAAGATATTGACTGAAATTCCGCTATCGCGAGCAGGCTCACTCCTACAGGGGAGTTGTGTTTTGTCTGACCGAACCCGCTAAATTGCCTGCACCCCAACCCGTATTCATGAGGAGAGCGCGCGTGTCGCCAAGCCTGTTCCGACGATAACCATCAGCCCGCTGTGCGTTTTTCGTTTCGCCCCTTTTTTCGGCTGCTCTTTATTACAGGCCCAGGTTCATGCCCGAATACGTCAATTGGCTCCGCCACGCGTCTCCCTACATCAATGCCCACCGCGATTGCACCTTCGTCGTCATGCTTCCCGGCGACGGCGTCGAGCATCCGAATTTCGGCAATATCGTCCACGACCTGGTCTTGCTGCACAGCCTCGGCGTGCGTCTGGTGCTGGTGCACGGTTCGCGCCCGCAGATCGAAACCCGCCTCGCCGCCCGTGGCCTGACCCCGCATTACCATCACGGCATGCGCATCACCGATGCCGCGACTCTGGAATGTGTGATCGATGCGGTCGGCCATTTGCGTATCGCCATCGAAGCGCGGCTGTCGATGGACATGGCCTCTTCGCCGATGCAGGGCTCACGCTTGCGCGTGGCCAGCGGCAACCTCGTCACGGCGCGGCCGATCGGCGTGCTGGAGGGCGTCGACTATCACCACACCGGCGAAGTGCGTCGGGTCGACCGCAAGGGCATCAACCGCCTGCTCGACGAGCGTTCGATCGTGCTGCTGTCGCCGTTGGGCTACTCGCCGACCGGCGAAATCTTCAACCTTGCTTGCGAAGACGTCGCCACCCGCGCCGCGATTGATCTGGGCGCGGACAAGCTGCTGTTGTTCGGCGCCGAGCTCGGCCTGATCGACGAGAACGGCAAACTGGTGCGCGAACTGCGCCCTCAACAGGTGCCGGCGCATCTGCAGCGCCTGGGCATGAGCAACTATCAAGCGGAGTTGCTCGATGCCGCCGCCGAGGCCTGCCGTGGCGGCGTGGCGCGCAGCCATATCGTCAGTTACGCCGAAGACGGCGCGCTGCTGACCGAACTGTTCACCCGTGACGGTGGCGGTACGCTGGTCGCGCAAGAGCAATTCGAGCTGGTGCGCGAGGCAGCGATTGAAGACGTCGGCGGCCTGCTCGACCTGATCAGTCCGCTGGAAGAGCAGGGCATTCTGGTGCGTCGCTCCCGTGAAGTGCTGGAGCGTGAGATCGAGCAGTTCAGCGTGGTCGAGCGTGAAGGGATGATCATTGCTTGTGCGGCGCTGTATCAGATTGCCGATTCCGATGCGGGCGAGCTGGCGTGTCTGGCGGTGAATCCGGAATACCGCCATGGCGGCCGCGGCGACGAATTGCTTGAGCGCATCGAAACCCGGGCGCGGGCGCAGGGTTTGAAAACCCTGTTCGTGCTCACCACCCGCACTGCGCACTGGTTCCGTGAGCGCGGGTTCGAGCCGAGCAGCGTCGAACGCCTGCCAGCGGCGCGGGCGTCGCTGTACAACTATCAGCGCAATTCGAAGATTTTCGAAAAAACTCTGTAAAACCGTGTCGCACCGTCGCTCCCACAGGAAAGCGCATTCCAGTGTGGGAGCGACGGTGCGACGATTCGACCTGCTCGCGAAGCTTTTTACTGGGTGATGAATTTCGCGCTGACGTAAGGCGAGTAATCCGGCAGCACCGTCTCGACCTTGCCCTGTTCTTTCAGGAATTTCGCCGTTTCAGCAATTGCCTTCGCGGTGCCGCCGTCCAGCAGCGCCGTGGTTTGCTGCGCCTTGGCATCCGGGAATGCCGAACCGGCCAGCAGTTCCGGCACATCCGCCGCGTTGGCACCAGTCAGTTTGGCGATTTTCTGCACAGGCACCGAGTCGGCTGTCCAGCCGTCCTTGTGCGCGGCGTAATCAGCGAAGGAGTCCAGGGTGACCTTGGCGAATTTCGCCACGACCTCGGGATGCTTCTCGGCAAAATCCTTGCGCGCGACCCACACCTCGAATGTCGGCGCACCCCACTGGCCGACTTGTGCGGCGTCGGTCAGGGTCTTGCCTGTCTTGCGAATCTCGCCCAGCGCCGGAGACCAGACAAACGCCCCGTCAATGTCGCCACGCTTCCACGCGGCGGCGATTTCCGCCGGTTGCAGATTGACCACTTTGACTTGCGAAGTATTCAGGCCCCAGTGCTTCAGCGCCCCGAGGAGACTGTAGTGCGAGGTCGATACGAACGGCGTGGCGATGGTCTTGCCGACCAGATCCTGCGGCTTGTCGATGCCGCTGCCGTTGCGCACCACCAAAGCTTCGGCGGCGTTGATCTGCGCCGAAACGATGAACGCCACAATCGGCAGATTACGTGACGCCGCCGCAGCCAAAGGGCTCGAGCCGAGGTTGCCGATCTGCACGTCGCCGGAGGCGATGGCTGTCACTACTTCCGGGCCGCTGTTGAAGCGCCGCCAGTCGATCTTCTCGCCAATGGTTTTTTCATAGACGCCGTCGGCCTGTGGCACTTTGCTGGGATCGATGCCGGTCTGGTAGCCGACAGTCAGACCGGCGGCCTGTGCGGAAAAACAAAACAGTGCCGACACACAAACTGTAACAAATTGACTTGATAGTGCGCGTTTCGCCATGATGCGTCGCCTTTTCGATGGGATTTGCCGTGTTGGGAGTACGGCAAAGCTAATCGATCTAAAAAAAGGTCAACAAATACCATTTAGGAATGAGCTTAGGCGCCGATACGCTGTTTCCCGGCGCGGATGGCCATTAATGGGCCATATACCCGAATGGTATGAAAAAGAATGAATAAATTCTTTTTGGGATTATCAGGAAGTCTTTACGCTGCAGGGACCAAATCACTAGCGATTAGACGATGGTCGTAGACACACAAGGTTACGATTGACTTGGCAGTCACGGTCTGGCGCTAATCGCGAATCTTAGGATTCAGGGCAAATCGACCCCGAACCAGGAACACAAGAATTAGAACGAGAGGAGCGATACATGAACAAGTCCACCTTGGCCCTGGCTGTGGCCGTTGGGGTTATGGCGCAGCAGGCAGGCGCCGCCGGTTTCATCGAAGATAGCAAGGCTACTCTGGGTCTGCGCAACTTCTACATCAACACTGACAACCGTGACGGCGCTGGCGCCAACAAGAACGAAGAATGGGGCCAGGGCTTCGATCTGCGTTTCATCTCCGGTTACACCCAAGGCACCGTAGGTTTCGGTCTCGACGCCATCGGCCTGCTGGGCATCCGTCTTGATTCGGGCGGCGGCACCAACGGCAACAGCGGTACCGCTTACGGCGGCACCGTGTTCCCGAGCGAGTCCAACGGCAAGGCCGTGGACAACTTCTCCAGCCTGGGCCTGACTGCCAAAGCCAAGATCTCCCAGACTGAACTGAAGCTCGGTACCCTGCAGCCAAAACTGCCGGTGATCGTGACCAACGACGGTCGTCTGCTGCCACAAACCTGGCAGGGTGGCCAGATCACTTCCGGCGAGATCAAGGACCTGACCCTGGTCGGCGGTCAGATCGAAGCGGTAAAAGGTCGTAACTCCAGCAACAACGAAAACCTCTCGATCGGTGGTGCCAACTCCCGTGGCACGGCTTTCCGTGACAGCAACAAGTTCATCTACGCCGGTGGTGACTACAAGATCACCAAAGACCTGACTGCCCAGTACTACTACGGCAACCTGGAAGATTTCTACAAGCAGCACTTCCTCGGTCTGGTGCACAACTGGTCGATCGGCCCGGGCGTGTTGAAATCCGATCTGCGTTACTTCAACAGTTCCGATGACGGCAAGAACGGTACTGACTCGGCTTACTACAGTTCGGGTAACTACACCGGTTTCCGTAACGGCCGCGGTGAAGTCGACAACAACCTGTACAGCGGCCTGTTCCTGTACACCGTTGCCGGTCACACCTTCGGTGGCGGTTACCAGGTTTCCAACGGCAGCAGCGACTTCCCTTGGCTGAACCAGGGTGACGGTTCGTCGAACTACACCATCACCGACATGCAGATTCAGAAGTTCGGCCGCGCCGGTGAGAAAACCTGGCAGGCTCGCTACTCCTATGACTTCGCCAAGGTCGGCGTACCTGGCCTGACGGCGGGTGTGGTCTACCTCAAAGGCGACAGCATCGACACCGTTGGTACCAACGGCCGTGAAAACGCTTCGAACCGCTCCGAGTGGGAACGCGACTTCACCATCGGTTACGTAGTACCGGAAGGCCCGTTCAAGAACGTCGGCCTGATGTGGAAAAACGCTGTATGGCGCACCGACCTGCCGAACACCCGTTCGCAGGACGAAAACCGCCTGATCGTCAGCTACTCGATCCCGCTGCTGTAATCACGCGGCTCGATTCGCAGACAAAAAAAGCCCCGTCCGGCATCGCGCCGGACGGGGCTTTTGCGTTTCGAGTCAGGCTCACCCCCGTAAGCCCTTCTCGATTCCCTCTTTGCTGCAACTCAAGGCCTTCTCGAACCTTGCGTGCGATGTTCGTCGCGATGCGGGCCAGTGTCCAATGAACAGATGTTTAATATTCATTAATGATCTAGATATCTAGTTATTTATTCTTTTTCACACTGATCGATCCCGAGCTACAGTTGTTGTCTCCCATCCCTCATCAGGAGCAGCACCATGAGCCTCAGACTCGGCGACATCGCCCCCGATTTCGAACAGGATTCCAGCGCCGGCAAGATTCGTTTCCACGAATGGCTGGGCGACAGCTGGGGCGTGCTGTTTTCCCATCCGGCGGATTTCACCCCGGTGTGCACCACGGAGCTGGGTTTCACCGCCAAGCTCAAGGATGAATTCAGCCAGCGCGGCGTAAAAGCCATCGCGCTGTCGGTCGACCCGGTGGACTCGCACCACAAGTGGATCGAAGACATCAACGAAACCCAGAACACTATCGTCAATTTCCCGATCCTCGCCGATGCCGATCGCAAGGTCTCCGATCTCTACGATCTGATCCACCCGAATGCCAACGACACCCTGACCGTGCGTTCACTGTTCGTGATCGACCCGAACAAGAAGATCCGCCTGACCATCACCTATCCGGCAAGCACCGGGCGCAACTTCCACGAGATCCTGCGGGTGATCGACTCGCTGCAGCTCACCGACAACTACAAGGTGGCCACCCCGGCCAACTGGCAGGACGGTGAAGAAGTGGTGATTGTGCCGTCGCTCAAGGACGAAGACGAGATCAAGCAGCGCTTCCCGAAAGGCTATCGCGCGGTGAAGCCTTACCTGCGCCTGACGCCGCAACCCAACAAGTGATTTCTGCGGAGTAGCCGCTGGCGCCATCGCGAGCAGGCTCACTCCTACATTTGGAATGCGTTTCCCTGTAGGAGTGAGCCTGCTCGCGAAGGCGCCAGCCCAGGCAACCGAAAATCCGGAACCACAAAGCAGGGGATTTCCGGCCGTTTCGACGGCCTTTTTTTTCGCCTGGATTCTGCTCAGCGGCATATCTCTTAAACGCATAACCAAATGAATAAATATGATTTATGGATATATAAATCAGCTGGTAAGGTCACTGCCATTGAAGCGAGATCGCAGCCTGCGAATCGCCTGTAACGCTTAAAGGAATCTGCAATGCTGGTCGTCTCACTCGGTGGCAGCCCCAGCCTGCGCTCCCGTTCCGGAGTGCTGCTGGAGCGTTCGCAACGCTGGTTGCAACAGCAAGGGGTGGAAGTGGTGAGTTATCAGGTACGGGACTTCCCGGCCGAGGATCTTCTCCACGCCCGCTTCGACAGCCCGAAGGTCCTCGACCTGCTGCAACAGATTGAAAACGCCGATGGCCTGCTGATCGCCACCCCGGTGTACAAGGCCTCGTTTTCCGGAGCGCTGAAGACTCTGCTGGATCTGCTCCCCGAGCGTGCCCTGAACCACAAGATTGTCTTGCCGATGGCCACCGGCGGCAGCATCGCCCACATGCTGGTGGTCGATTACGCCCTCAAGCCTGTGCTGTCGGCACTCAAAGCCCAGGAAATGCTCCAGGGTATTTTCGCCGAGGACAGCCAGATCGCTTACGGCGAAGGCAGTGCCGCCGCGCAACTGGCGCCGGCCCTGGAGCAACGCTTGCACGAGGCGCTGGACCAGTTCATCGGCGCCATGGCGCGTCGGCCGAAACCGCTGGAGCCGGGCCTGTTGAACGAACGTTTGTTGAGTGCTCGCTGGAGCATTTAAGCCTCACCGGAATTTGAAGTACTGGCCTTACTCGCCCGCCAACGGGCAAGCAGGTGCAGCCAAAACCCAACAGCAAAAAGGAGAGCGCTATGCGCACTGTATTTTTGCGTCGTGGTCTGGTCGCTCTGTTTGCTGCGGCTGTGTCCTTCGGCGCCATCACTCAAGCTCAAGCCGAGACATTGCGGATCGGTTATCAGAAGTACGGCACGCTGGTGCTGCTCAAAGCCAAAGGCACCCTGGAAAAACGTCTGGCGGCGCAAGGCGTCGACGTGCAATGGACCGAATTCCCCGGCGGCCCACAACTGCTGGAAGGCCTCAACGTCGGCTCGATCGATTTCGGCGTGACCGGCGAAACCCCACCGGTTTTCGCCCAGGCCGCTGGCGCTGATCTGCTCTACGTCGCCTACGAACCGCCAGCGCCGAACAGCGAAGCGATCCTCGTGCCGAAGGACTCGCCGATCAAATCCGTGGCCGATCTCAAGGGCAAGAAAGTCGCCCTGAACAAAGGCTCGAACGTCCACTACCTGCTGGTGCGTGCGCTGGAAGACGCCGGCCTCAAGTACAGCGACATTCAAACGGTGTTCCTGCCACCGGCCGATGCCCGCGCTGCGTTCGAGCGTGGCAGTGTCGACGCCTGGGTCATCTGGGACCCGTACCAGGCCGCTGCCGAGCAACAACTGCAAGCGCACACCCTGCGCGACGGCAAAGGCATCGTCGACAACCACCAGTTCTATCTGGCGACCAAACCCTACGCGCAGAAAAATCCCGAGGTGATCAAGACCCTCGTCGAAGAAGTGCGCGCGGTTGGTGAATGGTCCAAAGCCAATCCTGAAGACGTGACCCGGCAGGTCGCGCCGCTGCTCGGCCTGCCGGCGGACATCACCCTGACCTCGGTGAAACGCCAGGGCTATGGCGCGCTGTTCCTGACCCCGGACGTGGTCGCCGCGCAACAGAAAATCGCCGACACGTTCTTCCAGCTCAAGCTGATTCCCAAGCCGTTGAGCATCAAGGATGTGATCTGGACCCCGCCGGCCGCTGTGGCCCAAAGCTCACAAGCCGAGTAATTCGAATCTACAAGGAGACCACTCCATGAGCCTCAATATCTTCTGGTTCCTGCCTACTCACGGCGACGGCCATTACCTTGGCACCGCCGAAGGCGCCCGCGCGGTTGATCACGGTTATCTGCAACAGGTCGCGCAAGCGGCGGATCGTCTGGGCTTTGGCGGGGTGCTGATTCCCACCGGGCGTTCCTGCGAAGACTCATGGCTGGTCGCGGCCTCACTGATTCCGGTGACCCAGCGTCTGAAATTCCTCGTCGCCCTACGCCCCGGGATCATTTCCCCGACGGTCGCGGCGCGCCAAGCCGCCACGCTTGATCGTCTGTCCGGCGGGCGTGCGCTGTTCAATCTGGTCACCGGTGGCGATCCGGAAGAACTGGCCGGTGACGGGCTGTTCCTCAACCATGAAGAACGCTATCAGGCCTCGGTGGAATTCACCCGCATCTGGCGCCGCGTGCTGGAAGGCGAAACCGTCGATTATGACGGCGAGCACATCAGCGTGAAGGGCGCCAAGCTGCTCTATCCGCCGATCCAGCAACCGCGTCCGCCGCTGTATTTCGGCGGTTCCTCGGAAGCGGCGCGGGATCTGGCCGCCGAGCAAGTGGAGATGGTTCTGACCTGGGGCGAGCCGCCAGCAGCGGTGGCCGAGAAGATTGCCCAGGTTCGCGCCAAGGCCGCCAAGCTCGGGCGCACCGTGCGCTTCGGCATTCGTCTGCACGTGATCGTCCGTGAAACCAACGCCGAAGCCTGGCAAGCGGCGGATCGCCTGATCTCGCATCTGGACGACGACACCATCCAGCGTGCTCAGGCCTCGCTGGCGCGCTTCGATTCGGTCGGCCAGCAACGCATGGCCGCGCTGCACGGTGGCAGCCGCGACAACCTCGAAGTCAGCCCGAACCTCTGGGCCGGCGTCGGTCTGGTGCGCGGCGGTGCCGGAACCGCGCTGGTCGGTGACGGCCCGACCGTGGCGGCGCGGGTCAAGGAATACGCGGATCTGGGCATCGACACCTTCATCTTCTCCGGTTATCCACACCTCGAAGAATCGTATCGGGTGGCCGAGCTGCTGTTCCCACACCTCGACGTCGAGCGCCCGGAACTGCCGAAAAGCGCCGGTTATGTCAGCCCGTTCGGTGAGATGGTCGCCAACGACATCCTGCCCAAAGCCGCGTCGCAGAGCTGAGGCGCGGCCATGAAGAAATTTATCCACAGCCTCGCGCCTTGGGCGTTGCCGGTGTTGCTGCTGGCGGTGTGGCAGTTGTCGGTGTCGGCGGGCTGGTTGTCGACGCGGATTCTGCCGGCGCCGGTGGCGGTGATCGAGGCCGGCGTCAGTCTGGTACGCAGCGGCGAGATCTGGACGCACCTGGCGATCAGCGGCTGGCGCGCGGCACTCGGTTTCACCATTGGCGGCAGCATTGGCCTGGTATTGGGTTTCATCACCGGTCTGTCGAAGTGGGGCGAACGCCTGCTCGACTCCTCGGTGCAGATGATCCGCAACGTGCCGCATCTGGCGCTGATTCCGCTGGTGATCCTGTGGTTCGGCATCGATGAGTCGGCGAAGATTTTTCTGGTGGCGCTGGGCACGTTGTTCCCGATCTACCTCAACACGTATCACGGCATCCGTAACGTCGACCCGGCGCTGGTGGAGATGGCGCGCAGTTATGGTCTGAGCGGTTTCAGTCTGTTCTGGCAGGGGATTCTGCCGGGGGCGCTGCCGTCGATTCTGGTCGGCGTGCGCTTCGCCCTGGGCTTTATGTGGCTGACGCTGATTGTCGCCGAAACCATCTCGGCCAGCTCCGGTATTGGCTACCTGGCGATGAATGCCCGTGAGTTTTTGCAGACCGACGTGGTGGTGCTGGCGATCCTGCTTTACGCGGTGCTCGGCAAACTTGCCGACCTTGCCGCTCGTGGACTTGAACGCGTGTGGCTGCGCTGGCACCCGGCCTATCAGGTTGCCAAGGGAGGTGCGGCATGACTGCTCAACAACCTCCACGCCTGCTGCGCGGGATTCCACTGGCGGTGCGCAACCTGCAAAAAACCTTCGGCGCGCGTCAGGTGCTGCGCGACATCGATCTGCACATTCCGGCGGGGCAATTCGTCGCCGTGGTCGGGCGTAGCGGTTGTGGCAAGAGCACGTTTTTGCGCTTGCTCGCCGGCCTCGACCAGCCGACTGGCGGCGAGCTGCTCGCCGGCTCCGCGCCACTCAGCCAGGCGCGCGACGACACGCGATTGATGTTCCAGGAAGCGCGACTGCTGCCGTGGAAAAGGATCATCGACAACGTCGGACTCGGGCTTAAAGGCAACTGGCGTCCGAAGGCTCTTGAAGCATTGGACGCGGTTGGCCTGGCAGATCGCGCCAATGAATGGCCGGCGGCGTTGTCGGGTGGGCAGAAGCAGCGGGTTGCACTGGCCCGCGCACTGATCCATCAGCCGCGTCTGCTGCTGCTCGACGAACCGCTCGGTGCACTGGATGCGCTGACCCGCATTGAGATGCAGCAATTGATCGAGCGTCTCTGGCAGCAACACGGCTTCACCGTGCTGCTGGTGACCCACGACGTCAGCGAAGCGGTGGCGATTGCCGACCGGGTGATCCTGATCGAGGACGGCGAAGTCGGCCTCGACCTGCACGTCGAGCTGCCGCGCCCTCGGGTGCGTGGCTCGCATCGCCTCGCCGCGCTGGAAACCGAAGTGCTTAACCGTGTTCTGTCCCTGCCCGGTGAACCGCCGGCGCCGGAACCCGTTTCACCCCTGCCTACGCAACTGCGTTGGGCGCAATAACTCAAGCAAACGACAGGAATCAATGCCATGACTATCAAAGCCATCAACGTGCGCAACCAGTTCAAAGGCTCGATCAAGGAAATCGTCCTCGGCGACGTGCTGTCGGAAATCGACGTGCAGACCGCTTCGGGCATCGTCACTTCGGTGATCACCACCCGTTCGGTCAAGGAGCTGGAACTGGTGGTCGGCAGCGAGGTGATCGCCTTTGTGAAATCCACCGAGGTGTCGATCGCCAAGTTGTAAGCCGGTGAACAAAAAACAACCCCGGAGGGTGTGAGCCCTTCGGGGTTTTTTGTGCCTGGCTTGAAATCGGCGGCGCGACTTTCGCGAGCAGGCTCGCTCCCACAGGGGAGCGCATTTCAAATGTGGGAGCGAGCCTGCTCGCGAAGGGGTCGGTGCATGCGCTAGGGATGCCTCTTCGGCAGGTACGTCGGTAGATACAGGCCGATATAGGCATCAAACACGCGCATCCCTTCCTCGGCCATGCGCGGGGTGATCTGCCCGTGCTGCTGCACCGAGCGGGCATACACCCGGTCGCCCAGTTCCATGGCCAGGGCAAACACATCGACATCGTCCGGCAGTCTCGGCAACTCGAAATGCTGGTCGAACAATTTGTGCATCAGGTCGCCCAGTTCCAGATCGTGCTGGCGGTCAGCCTGGGTCACTTCGGTCAGGCCATGTTGCGCCAGAATCAATTGCCGTGCGGCGGCATCCTGATCGTAGATCTCGAGCATGCGCTGTTCGACCAGTCGCGACAGATCTCGCCAGTCGCGCAAAGCATCATGATCGATCGGCGCTTGCAGGCAGGCGCGGAAGGCCGCGTGGACATCGGCGGTCAGCGCTTCGAGCAGCGCCGGGACGCTGGCGAAAAAGTGATACACGGAAGAGGGCGGAATCTGCGCGCGCTCGGCGACGCTGTAGATCGACAGGCTGGCCACGCCCTCGGCGGCGAGCAGCGTGCGCGCGGCGTCGAGTATCGAATCGATCCGCGCCTGACTGCGGGCACGGGGTTTGCGAACGGTGGCGGGACGCGTCATGGAAGTCTCCTGCGGGGCAGCGGGCATTGTACGCGGAGCGCCCATCCCGAATGCAATACGATCCCTGTGGCGAGCTCCCTCGCCACAAAGGGAAAGCAATCAGGCATAAAAAAGCGCTGCCGGCTGAAATAGCCGGCAGCGCTTTTTATTACCGCAAACCGTTTAAACGGTATGCAGATACCAGTTGTACTCAAGGTCGGAGATGGAGTGTTCGAATTCCTCCAGCTCGCTCTCCTTGCAGGCGACGAAGATATCGATGTACTTCGGATCGATGTACTTGGCCATCACCTCACTGTCGTCCAGCTCGCGCAGGGCATCGCGCAAGTTGTTCGGCAGGCTCTGTTCGTTCTGCTCGTAGCTGTTGCCTTCGACAGGTGCGCCCGGCTCGATCTGGTTGACCAGACCGTGGTGCACGCCGGCCAGTACCGAAGCCATCAGCAGGTACGGGTTGGCGTCGGCGCCGGCCACGCGGTGTTCGATACGCACGGCATCGGCCGAGCCGGTCGGTACGCGAATCGCCACAGTGCGGTTGTCCAGGCCCCAGCACGGCGAGTTCGGTACGTAGAACTGCGCGCCGAAGCGACGATACGAGTTGACGTTCGGGCAGAGGAAAGCCATCTGCGCCGGCAGGGTCTCGAGCACACCGCCGATCGCGTGACGCAGCGCGGCGTTCTGCTCGGGATCCTCGCTGGCAAAAATGTTTTTGCCGGCTTTGTCCAGAATCGAAATATGTACGTGCAGACCGTTGCCCGCCTGGCCCGGATACGGCTTGGCCATGAAAGTGGTGTCCATTTCATGGTCGTAGGCGATGTTCTTGATCAGACGCTTGAGCAGCACTGCGTAGTCGCAGGCCTTGATCGGGTCGGCGACGTGGTGCAGGTTCACTTCGAACTGCGCCGGGGCACTTTCCTTGACGATCGCATCGGCCGGGATGCCTTGCTCTTTGGCGCCTTCGAGAATGTCCTGGAGGCAGTCGACGTATTCGTCGAGGTCGTCGATCAGGTAGACCTGAGTCGAGTGCGGACGTTTGCCGGAGATCGGCGAGCGTGGCGGCTGCGGACGGCCGTTCACGTTTTCCTGATCGATCAGGTAGAACTCGAGTTCGAAGGCGGCGCAGATGGTCAGGCCGAGCTCGTCGAACTTGGTCACCACCTGACGCAACACTTCACGGGGATCGGCGAAGAACGGGTCGCCTTCGAGTTCGTGCATGGTCATCAACAGTTGCGCGGTAGGGCGCTTCTGCCATGGCTCGTTGCACAGGGTATCGGGGATCGGATAGCAGATGCGATCGGCGTCGCCGATGTCCAGGCCCAGACCGGTGCTTTCCACCGTGGAGCCGTTGATATCCAGAGCAAATAGAGAGGCCGGCAGGTTGATGCCTTTCTCGTAAACCTTGTGGAGGCTGGTGCGTTCGATGCGCTTGCCGCGCACCACACCATTCATATCCGCAATCAGAAGGTCAACGTACAGAACCTCAGGATGTTCCTTAAGGAACGCGTTCGCTTCGTTAAGCTGAACGGCACGCGGGGGTACCGACATGATGCAACACCTTTGTTGTTAAAAATATCAATCATTGATCTTTTCTGGTTTCAGTCAACCCGAACGGCCTGCCGAAGTCAAGCGAGGCCTTTTTTGCCCCGAAAAAGCGCTTGAAGGGCATTTATGGGGCACTTTGGGGCGTTTTTTCAAACCTTGAACGTTGCTCAACTGCGGGCTTGAGCAGGCCGTGTTGTATTTTTTACGGGGGTGTTGTGTAAAAAAATGAACAAGGCTAAGCTCCGGTCAAACCCATAACAGCAATAATACCGGGGTGCTTCATGTCTCGCCTGCCGTTAATCGGCATCACCGACTGCTTGCAACAGTCCGGTCTGCATGCTCATCACATCAGTGGCGATCAATCCGTCCGTAGCGCAGCCAGCAAGGCGCGCAGCCTGTCGACGATACTCTCGTCAACAGTCGGCAAAACGGCAGCGTCCGATATTCTGGACGTCGGACACAGCATCCGCTTTATGGCGTCCCCTTCCACTATAGAACTCTTTCCCTCTCAAAGCCCATGCCGCGCTCAGCGTCGTGCTGGTGATTCTGCACGCTTGCAAAGTGCACGGGAAATGCAACACCAGCGTAAAGGGCAGGTAAGCTCCTCTTTCATTGTCTATGCGCGGTGCCAGGCGTAAGCCGGCACTGCGCGAGCAAGCCCCCCTTAACGCGACGCCCCAAGCGTCAAAATTGCCTGACATAGCGTCAGGAGACTCAGCCCAGAGGCATTTATGAGTAACAACCTCGACCAGCTCACCGATTGGTTGAAAGACCGCAAGATCACAGAAGTCGAATGCATGATCGCTGACTTGACCGGGATCACCCGGGGCAAGATTTCGCCGACCAACAAGTTCATCGCCGAAAAAGGCATGCGGCTGCCGGAGAGCGTGCTGTTGCAGACCGTGACCGGCGACTACGTCGAAGACGACATCTATTACGAACTGCTCGACCCGGCCGACATCGACATGATCTGCCGCCCCGACCAGAACGCGGTGTACCTGGTGCCGTGGGCCATCGAGCCGACCGCGCAGGTGATCCACGACACCTACGACAAGCAAGGCAACCCGATCGAGCTGTCGCCGCGCAACGTCCTCAAGAAAGTCCTGAAGCTGTATGCCGACAAGGGCTGGCAGCCGATCGTGGCGCCGGAAATGGAGTTCTACCTGACCAAGCGCAGCGACGACCCCGACTATCCGTTGCAGCCGCCGATCGGCCGCTCGGGCCGTCCGGAAATCGGTCGGCAGTCGTTCTCCATTGAGGCGGCCAACGAATTCGACCCGCTGTTCGAAGACGTCTACGACTGGTGCGAACTGCAGGAGCTGGACCTCGACACGCTGATCCACGAGGACGGCACGGCGCAGATGGAAATCAACTTCCGTCACGGCGACGCCCTGTCGCTGGCCGACCAGATTCTGGTGTTCAAGCGCACCATGCGTGAAGCCGCGCTCAAGCACGACGTGGCCGCGACATTCATGGCCAAGCCGATGACCGGCGAGCCGGGCAGCGCCATGCACCTGCATCAGAGCATCATCGACATTCAGACCGGCAAGAACGTCTTCTCCAACGAAGACGGGACCATGAGCCAACTGTTCCTGCATCACATCGGTGGCCTGCAGAAACTGATCCCCGAGCTGTTGCCGCTGTTCGCGCCGAACGTCAACTCGTTCCGCCGCTTCCTCCCGGACACCTCGGCACCGGTGAACGTCGAGTGGGGCGAGGAGAACCGCACCGTCGGCCTGCGCGTACCGGATGCCGGCCCGCAGAACCGCCGCGTGGAAAACCGTCTGCCGGGCGCCGATGCCAACCCGTATCTGGCGATCGCCGCGAGCCTGCTCTGCGGCTACATCGGCATGGTTGAGGGCCTCAACCCGAGCGCGCCGGTGGTCGGTCGTGGTTACGAGCGCCGCAACCTGCGCCTGCCGCTGACCATCGAAGATGCGCTGGAGCGCATGGAGAACAGCAAGACCGTCGAGAAATACCTCGGCAAGACCTTCATCACCGGCTACGTCGCGGTCAAGCGGGCCGAGCATGAAAACTTCAAGCGCGTGATCAGTTCCTGGGAGCGTGAGTACCTGCTCTTCGCCGTCTGATACGCCGGGCGCGGCGGCCAGCCGTCGCGCCTTCACCGATAACAAGGAGAATTGGCATGACCAGCAACAACCCGCAAACCCGTGAGTGGCAAGCGCTGAGCAGCGATCACCACCTGGCCCCGTTCAGTGATTTCAAGCAGCTGAAAGAGAAGGGCCCGCGGATCATCACCAACGCCAAGGGCGTTTACCTGTGGGACAGCGAAGGCAACAAGATCCTCGACGGCATGGCCGGCCTGTGGTGCGTGGCGATCGGTTACGGCCGCGATGAACTGGCCGATGCCGCCGCCAAACAGATGCGCGAACTGCCGTACTACAACCTGTTCTTCCAGACCGCCCACCCGCCAGCGCTGGAACTCGCCAAGTCGATCGCCGACGTCGCGCCTGAAGGCATGAACCATGTGTTCTTCACCGGTTCCGGCTCCGAAGGCAACGACACCATGCTGCGTATGGTTCGCCACTACTGGGCGATCAAGGGCCAGCCGAACAAGAAAGTCATCATCAGCCGCAAAAACGGTTATCACGGTTCCACCGTGGCCGGCGCGAGCCTCGGCGGCATGACCTACATGCACGAGCAGGGCGACCTGCCGATTCCGGGCATCGTCCACATCGCGCAGCCGTACTGGTTCGCTGAAGGCGGCGACATGTCGCCGGAAGAGTTCGGCATCTGGGCGGCCAATCAGCTGGAAGAGAAGATTCTCGAAGTCGGCGTCGACAATGTCGGTGCCTTTATTGCCGAGCCGATCCAGGGTGCCGGTGGCGTGATCATTCCGCCCGATACCTACTGGCCGCGCATCAAGGAAATCCTTGCCAAGTACGACATCCTTTTCGTCGCCGATGAAGTGATCTGCGGTTTCGGCCGTACCGGTGAGTGGTTCGGTAGCGATTTCTACGACCTTGCGCCTGACATGATGACCATCGCCAAGGGCCTGACTTCCGGCTACATCCCGATGGGCGGGCTGATCGTGCGTGATTCGGTGGTGGCCGTGCTCAATGAAGGCGGTGATTTCAACCACGGTTTCACTTACTCCGGGCACCCGGTGGCAGCAGCGGTGGGCCTGGAAAACATCCGCATCCTGCGCGAAGAAAAAATTATCGAGAACGCCCACAACGAAACGGCACCGTATTTGCAGAAACGTCTGCGCGAGCTGAACGATCACCCATTGGTGGGTGAAGTTCGTGGCGTCGGTCTGCTGGGGGCGATCGAGCTCGTGCAGGACAAGGCCACGCGCAAGCGTTATGAAGGCAAGGGCGTCGGCATGATCTGCCGGCAGTTCTGCTTCGACAACGGCCTGATCATGCGCGCAGTCGGCGACACCATGATCATCGCGCCGCCGCTGGTGATCAGCAAAGCCGAGATCGATGAGCTGGTTACAAAAGCACGCAAGTGTCTTGACCTGACCCTCAATGCGCTGCAGGCCTAGGTGCTAGGCTTTGAGCGGGGGAGCTGCGGCGCACTCGCTCAAAGCTGTCAGAAAGGCTGGTCTTTTGTTGAAAGACCGCCTCGGATCTTGCCAGACTAGCCGCGGTTCCGGTTGTCCGGGTTCGGCCGCTGAACAAAGTGGTTCAAAAAAGAAAAATTTGGAGCATGACGCATGAAGGCATTAGGTAAAAAGCTAGCTGGCAAGACTCTGCTCGCGCTGTCCATGGCGGGCATGATGGCGGGTGCGGTGCACGCGGACGACAAGGTACTGCACGTCTACAACTGGTCCGACTACATCGCGCCGGACACCGTGGCCAACTTCGAGAAAGCCACCGGGATCAAAGTCGTCTACGACGTCTTCGACAGTAACGAAACCCTGGAAGCCAAGCTGCTGGCCGGCAAATCCGGTTACGACATCGTGGTGCCTTCCAACAACTTCCTCGCCAAGCAGATCAAGGCCGGCGTCTACCAGGAGCTGGACAAGTCCAGACTGCCGAACTGGAAAAACCTCGACGAAGACCTGCTCAAGGCTGTTGGCGACGCCAGCGACCAGGGCAACAAGCACGCCTTCCCGTATATGTGGGGCTCGATCGGCATCGGCTACAACCCGGCCAAGGTCAAGGCTGCGCTGGGCATCGACAAGATCGATTCGTGGGACGTGGTATTCAAGCCGGAAAACATCGAGAAACTCAAAAGCTGCGGCGTGAGCTTCCTCGATGCACCGACCGAAATGATTCCGGCGGCATTGCACTACCTGGGCAAGCCGACCAACAGCAAGGACAAGGCTGACCTCAAAGCCGCCGAAGACCTGTTCCTGAAGATCCGTCCTTCGGTTGCCTACTTCCACTCGTCCAAGTACATCTCGGACCTGGCCAACGGCAACATCTGCGTCGCCGTCGGTTACTCGGGTGACCTGGAGCAATCCAAGACCCGCGCTCAGGAAGCCGGTGACAAGGTCAAACTGGCCTACACCATTCCGAAAGAAGGCGCTGGTACTTTCTACGACATGGTCGCCATTCCCAAGGATGCCGAAAACGTCGAAGCCGCCTACAAGTTCATGAACTACCTGCTGGAGCCGCAAGTGATGGCCGGCATCACCAACGCCGTGCGTTTCCCGAACGGCAACAAGGCCGCGACGCCTCTGGTGGACAAGGACATCACCAGCGACCCGAGCATCTATCCGTCGGCTGAAGTGAAGAAGCAGCTCTATGCGATCAGCGATCTGGACGCCGCGACACTGCGTCTGATCACTCGCAGCTGGACCAAGATCAAATCGGGCAAATAAGCCGGTTTGTCGCCACAACCACTGGCCGTCGTCGCCGCGACGGCGGCCAGCGGATAATTAAATGACAGAAAGTTTTGCTGGATCGGTTTTTCGAAGGTAAGTTGCGCGCCGGTTTTGTTGTCGGGCAGCCATGGCTGTCATGCAGCGCGGGGGCAACTTGGGCCCAATCAATCTAGAGGACCTCCACTTGCCTGTATTTTCTTCTTTGCGCAAAGCCCTGCTGGCCGCTGCCGGCCTGACCATCGCTGTCGGAGCCCACGCCGCCGGTACGGTGCATATTTATAACTGGTCCGATTACATCGGCGAATCGACCCTGGCCGACTTCGAGAAAGAGACCGGAATCAAACCGGTCTACGACGTTTTCGATTCCAACGAAACCCTGGAAGGCAAGCTGCTCGCCGGGCGCACCGGTTACGACGTGGTCGTGCCGTCGAACCACTTCCTCGGCAAGCAGATCAAGGCGGGCGCGTTCCAGAAGCTCGACAAGACCCAGTTGCCGAATTATTCCAACCTCGACCCGGCGCTGCTCAAGCGTCTGGAGCAGAACGATCCGGGCAACCTCTACGCCGTGCCGTATCTGTGGGGCACCAACGGCATTGGCTACAACGTCGACAAGGTCAAAGCCGTGCTCGGCATCGACAGGATCGACTCCTGGGCCGTGCTGTTCGAACCGGAAAACATCAAGAAACTGCACAGCTGTGGCGTCGCGTTCCTCGATTCGGCAGATGAAATGATGCCGACCATGCTTAATTACCTGGGCCTGAACGCCAACAGCACCAATACCAAGGACTACGAAAAAGCCACCGCCAAGCTGCTCGCGGTGCGTCCTTATGTGACCTATTTCCACTCCTCGAAGTACATCGGCGACCTGGCCAACGGCGACATCTGCGTGGCGATCGGTTTCTCCGGCGACATCTTCCAGGCGAAGAACCGTGCCGAGGAAGCCAAGAAGGGCGTCAACATCGCCTACTCGATTCCGAAAGAGGGCGGCGCGCTATGGTTCGACATGCTGGCGATCCCCAAGGATTCGTCCAACGTCAAGGAAGCCCACGCCTTCATCAATTATTTGCTGAAACCTGAGGTGATTGCCCAGGTCAGTGATTACGTCGGTTACGCCAACCCCAATCCGGGTTCGGACAAGCTGATGGAACAATCCATTCGCACCGATGAAGCGGTTTACCCACCGCAAGCCGTCCTCGACAAGACCTACGTGTCGACCGAGTTGCCAGCCAATATTCAGCGTTTGATGACCCGCAGCTGGACCAAGGTCAAGTCGGGCAAATAACGCACAAACTATCCAGGGTTCGTCTTGCGTGGCGAACTGCTGCTTCTGTTGGGAGTTTCGTAAATGGCAGTTGCCTCCGGCGCCTACAAGAAAGCCCTCGAGGGCGACCAGACACCGAAACAGGTGCTGGTCAAAATCGACCGGGTCACGAAGAAGTTCGACGAGACGATTGCCGTGGACGACGTGTCCCTGGAAATCAAGAAGGGTGAGATCTTCGCCCTGCTCGGCGGTTCGGGATCGGGCAAATCCACCTTGCTGAGGATGCTGGCAGGCTTCGAACGGCCCACGGAAGGGCGGATTTTCCTCGACGGCGTCGACATCACCGACATGCCGCCGTACGACCGTCCGATCAACATGATGTTCCAGTCCTACGCCCTGTTCCCGCACATGACCGTGGCGCAGAACATCGCCTTCGGCCTGCAGCAGGACAAGATTCCCAAGGCCGAGATCGACGCACGTGTGGCCGAGATGCTCAAGCTGGTGCAGATGAGCCAGTACGCCAAGCGCAAGCCGCATCAACTGTCCGGCGGTCAGCGTCAGCGCGTGGCCCTGGCCCGTTCGCTGGCCAAGCGGCCGAAGCTGCTGCTGCTCGACGAGCCGATGGGCGCGCTGGACAAGAAACTGCGCTCGCAGATGCAGCTGGAACTAGTGGAAATCATCGAGCGCGTCGGCGTGACCTGCGTGATGGTGACCCACGACCAGGAAGAGGCCATGACCATGGCCGAGCGCATCGCGATCATGCACCTGGGCTGGATCGCGCAGATCGGCAGCCCGATCGACATCTACGAAACCCCGACCAGCCGTCTGGTCTGTGAATTCATCGGTAACGTCAACATCTTCGAAGGTGAAGTCATCGACGACGCCGAAGGCCACGCGACCATCACTTGCAAGGACCTCGACCGGCAGATCTACGTCGGCCACGGTATCAGCACCTCGGTGCAGGACAAGTCGGTCACCTACGCGATCCGCCCGGAGAAGCTGCTGGTCACCGCCGATCAACCGACCTGCGAGTACAACTGGTCGAGCGGCAAGGTCCACGACATCGCCTATCTGGGCGGGCATTCGGTGTTCTACGTCGAATTGCCGAGCGGCAAACTGGTGCAGTCGTTTGTCGCCAACGCCGAACGTCGCGGCGCGCGTCCGACCTGGGGCGATCAGGTCTACGTGTGGTGGGAAGACGACAGTGGCGTGGTACTTCGCTCATGAACATGCGCAAATTCAAACGCCGCATCAACCGAGTCATCCCCAATGGCCGGCAGCTGGTCATCGGGGTGCCGTTCATCTGGCTGTTCCTGTTCTTCATGCTGCCGTTCTTCATCGTTCTGAAGATCAGCTTCGCCGAAGCCGACGTGGCGATTCCGCCGTACACCGAGATCTACACCTACGCCGAGCAGAAGCTGCAACTGCTGCTGAACCTGGGCAACTACGCGATGCTCGGCGACGACGAGCTGTACATCGCCGCCTACCTCGGCTCGCTGAAAATGGCCTTTATCAGCACCGTGCTCTGCCTGCTGATCGGTTATCCGATGGCCTACGCCATCGCCAGCGCGCGCAAAGAGCTGCAAACGGTGCTGGTGCTGCTGATCATGATGCCGACCTGGACCGCGATCCTGATCCGCGTCTACGCGTGGATGGGTATTCTGAGCAACAACGGCCTGCTCAACGGTTTCCTGATGAGCATGGGCCTGATCGACGAGCCGCTGCAGATCCTCAACACCAACCTCGCCGTGTACATCGGTGTGGTCTATTCCTATCTGCCATTCATGATCCTGCCGCTGTACGCCAACCTGGTGAAGCATGACCAGAGCCTGCTGGAAGCCGCGTCTGACCTGGGTTCGAGCACCTTCAACAGCTTCTGGAAGATCACCATTCCGCTGTCCAAGAACGGCATCATCGCCGGCTGCATGCTGGTGTTCATTCCGGTGGTCGGCGAGTTCGTCATTCCAGAACTGCTCGGCGGCCCGGAAACCCTGATGATCGGCAAGGTGCTGTGGCAAGAATTCTTCAACAACCGCGACTGGCCGGTGGCGTCCGCGCTGGCGGTGGTGATGCTGGCGATCCTGATTGTGCCGATCATCCTGTTCAACCGCAGTCAGGCGAAGGAAATGGAGGGTAAAGAATGAAGCGCTTGCGTTTCTCCAGCCTGATGCTGGTACTGGGTCTGATCTTCATCTATCTGCCGATGCTGATCCTGGTGATCTACTCGTTCAACGCCTCGAAACTGGTAACGGTGTGGGGCGGCTGGTCGATCAAGTGGTACGTCGGCCTGCTGGACAACTCGCAATTGATGGGCTCGGTGCTGCGCTCGCTGGAAATCGCCTGCTACACGGCGGTTGCTGCGGTGGCGCTGGGTACACTGGCGGCGTTCGTGCTGACGCGCATCACTCACTTCAAGGGTCGCACGCTGTTCGGCGGCCTGGTGACTGCGCCACTGGTGATGCCGGAAGTGATCACCGGTCTGTCGCTGTTGCTGCTGTTTGTGGCGATGGCGCAGATGATCGGCTGGCCGCAGGAACGCGGCATCGTCACCATCTGGATTGCGCACACCACGTTCTGCGCGGCGTATGTGGCAGTGGTGGTGTCGGCGCGTCTGCGTGAGCTGGACCTGTCGATCGAAGAGGCGGCGATGGACCTGGGGGCGCGGCCGTGGAAGGTGTTCTTCCTGATCACCATCCCGATGATCGCGCCATCGCTGGCGGCGGGCGGGATGATGTCGTTCGCGCTGTCGCTGGATGACCTGGTGCTGGCGAGCTTCGTCTCCGGCCCGGGTTCGACGACCCTGCCGATGGAAGTGTTCTCGGCGGTGCGGCTCGGTGTGAAGCCGGAGATCAACGCGGTGGCCAGCCTGATTCTGCTGGCGGTGTCGCTGGTGACCTTCCTCGTCTGGTTCTTCAGCCGCCGCGCCGAAGAAGCACGCAAGAAAGCCATCCAGCAAGCCATCGAAGAAAGCGCTGCCGATTCGTGGAAGCAACCGGACGCGCGTCGCGCGCCTGCGCCACAGGCTGTGTGAGCCGAAGGGTTGGTCTCATTTCCGAGGCCAACCCAAATCCAGACTGTAGGAGTGAGCCTGCTCGCGATAGCGGTGTGTCAGCCAGGCATTATTCGGCTGACACTCCGCTATCGCGAGCAGGCTCACTCCTACAGGGGGTTTAGGCAGTCCAGGGAGATTGGCGGATGACTTGGACGAAATTCATCGGCTTGAATCCCGGCTCCTGATCCACCAGCACATCGGTCTTCACATTGCCGAACGTGGTCTGCGGACGATGGCGCAAGCCATCGGCGAACGCGCAGATGATGCACTCCTTGAAACCCTCCCCGCGTGGATGCGCATGCACCACGGCTTCGCGCTGCACGCTGCTGAAGGCCGCGTAGTCCATGCCCAGCACGTCCATCTCCACCCCGGCCGTCACCAGTGCCACGGTCGGGCGCAGATGCTTGGGCACGCCCGGCGTGGTGTGCAATGCAATCGACAGCCACACCTGCTCGATGTCGTCGTCGCTCAGCCCGTACGGCTTGAGAAACGCTGCCGCGGCATTCGCGCCGTCCACCTCGAAACGTTCGTCATCGCTGCGATGGCCTGCGACCAGACCAAGGTCATGGAACATCGCGCCGACGTACAGCAGCTCCGGGTTGTAGGCGAGTTGCTGGCGCTCGCCGCTCAAGGCACCGAACAGAAACACTCGACGCGAGTGGTGATAGAGCAGGTCGGATTCGATGTCGCGGATGTATTCGGTGGTGGCCCGGGCGAGGGCGCTGTCAGGGATCTTGATGCCGGCGATGGTGCTGGTCATAACGGTTTCCTCGTCGAAAACGCCGTCGTGGCGCTGCTGGAGAAAGTCTGTTCCCGGCGCGCCAGGCGAGCAATCGAGTCATGGCTGCGATCCTTGCCATTGCACCTGCAAATCGTGCCAAGCTCGCTTGTCGGGTGTGGATTGGCCAGGTTGGCTCGATCAACAGACCAGGCCCGGTCCATGTGGGAGCGAGCCTGCTCGCGAAGGCGGTGTGTCATTCGGCCGCTATGTTGCGTGTGATGACCTCTTCGCGAGCAGGCTCGCTCCCACAGGTTGGTGTGTTTGTCACAGGTATTGAGGACGTTTGAGCCATGAACAAATCCGTCGCCATCGTGGTATTCCCCGGCGTGCAGTCACTGGATGTCAGCGGCCCCATGGACGTGTTCGCCGAAGCCAACCGCTTCCTCGCGCCGCAGGATCACTATCGCTTGCAAGTGATCGGCCTCGAGCACGGGCCGATGGCCTGTTCCAACGGCATGAGCCTGAACGCCCACTGCCACTTCAGCGAAGCAACCGATAGCCCCGACCTGTTGCTGGTCGCTGGCGGCCCGCAATTGCCGTTCATGGATTTCGGCCCGACGTTCGACGCCTGGCTGCGTGACGCCTGTGGTCGCGCCCGGCGTTGCGGCTCGATCTGCAACGGCGCGTTCATGCTCGCCCGCGCCGGTTTGCTCGAGGGGCGCACCGTCACCACGCACTGGAACGATGCCGAGGCGCTTGCGCAGTTGTGCCCCACCACGCGGGTCGAGGCGGATCGCCTGTATGTCGAGGACGGCACGCTCTACACCTCGGCCGGGGTCACGGCGGGCATTGATCTGTCGCTGTACCTGTTGGCGCGCGATCACGGTGCCGAGGTGGCGCTGAGTGTGGCGAAACGGCTGGTGGTGTTCACCCAGCGCTCGGGCGGACAATCGCAGTTCAGCCCGTTCCTCACGCCGCATGCCGAACCGACATCAGCGGTGGCGCTGGTGCAGCTGTATGTGTTGGCCAATCTCACCGGCGACCTGACGATTGCCGATCTGGCCAATGCAGCGAACATGAGTGCGCGCAATTTCTCGCGGGTGTTCGCGCGAGAAGCCAAAGTGACCCCGGCGGAATTCGTCGAACGGGCGCGGGTGGACGCAGCGCGGGTCATGCTGGAAAGCACCACGGCGCCGTTGAAAACCGTGGCGTATCAGTGCGGGTTTCGGGATGCGCAGCATATGCGCAGTGTGTTCAACCGGCGCTTGGGCGTGACGCCCCAGCAGTTTCGGCTGAATTTTGCGCTGGATGTTTGATCCGGGCTTGAGCTCGAAAGCCCTCACCCCAGCCCTCTCCCAGAGGGAGAGGGGGCCGACCGCGGTGTCTGGCGTGTTACATCGACCTGAAAGACCTTATCGATTATGGATTCGGTGCCAATCTTGCACGTCGGCGTTTCTCCCCAATATCCCCAATCGGTCCCCTCTCCCTCTGGGAGAGGGCTAGGGTGAGGGGCTCTTCAGGGCTTGCGCGCAGGCAACAGCTTCAACGTACTCCGCGTATTCGCCAGCACCTCTTCCTCGCTGAAATGCGCCTGCACATAAATCCCCTCCACATACGCCTCGGCCTGATCGTCATAGTGATTGTCCAACGGCACGCCGCTCTGGCCGACCGGATTGATCGTCAGGGCATGCACCGCATCGGCAAAATCCACCAGACGCCGGGTCGACGGTCCATAGGTCACCGGCCATGGCGCCGGGCCGATTTTCGCCGAGAGGTTGTTCGGCACTTCGTGGCTGCCTGGCGCCGCGAACGGGCCGACATTGAACAGCCGATCCAGTGGCTTCTGCTGGCCCAGCGGATGGCCATGGGTCAGGGTGTGCGCCGCGCCCCACTGCCAACCCGCCACACCGTCGCCGAGGGTCAGTTGCAGATGCTGCATGCTCGCCGCCCATGCCGTGCGCACGACGTCGGCGCGGGTTTCTCTGACCGGCGTGCTGCGATTGTCCCACCAAGGTGAATCAGCTCTCGCCGCCAGTCGCGGCAAGGCGGAATCGATGACCCGCGTCGACAGCATCGTTTCGAAAAAGTCATTGCCCAACTCATCGCGCATCGCTGCGTCGGCAAGGTCGTAGAGGAACTGGTTGAACACCGTCGCGCTGACCGAATTCAGCGGATAGTCGCCGGGCCATTGCGCCAATTGCTCGACCAGTTTGCGTTGCGCCGGATCGCTCACCACTTCACGCAACACGGGCAACAGCGGCGCCAACAGACGCGGGCCGTAGCCGGTCGTCGTGCCCAGCTGCAGTTTCTGGTTGGCCTCGTTGCTCCACTTAACCCGGTTGTCGCTGAGCTGACGATCAAGCTGCTGGCCGCGATCGGCGAGGTTGTAGTAACCGGGAATCTCCATGCCGGTCGGCGATACCGGCTGGAAGTTGGCCGAGACGATATAGCCGCGTGCCGGGTTCTCTTCCTGCGGGTTGGCGCTGAACGGGTAGTAGCCGTCCTTGTCCGCCTCAGGCGTGCTGCCGTCGAGAATGAAGCCCGGTTTCACCCCGGCCGGGCGTTTCGGCAGCAAGGCCGAGGCCCACCAGGCGATATCGCCCTTGGCGTTGGCGTAAACCAGATTCAGACCCGGCGCCTGCACCTTGGCCGCCGCCGCGCGGGCCTTGGCCAACGTGTCAGCGCGGTTGAGCTGGTAAAAGCCGTCGAGGATCGGGTTGGGTGTTTCGAGGAATGCCCACCACATCGCAATCGGGGTCTTGCCGGCAGCGCTGCCGAGGGCATCGTTGACGATCGGCCCATGCGGCGACTGGCGCAAGGTGATCGTCACCGGCGCCTGACCCTTCACATTGATCTGTTGCTCGCTGACGAGCAGGTCGGTCCATTGGCCGCGATACCAGACCTGATCGGGATTGTCAGGGTTGACCTTCTCGGCGATCAGATCGAGGTCATCGTTCTGGAACATGGTCAGGCTCCAGCCGAAATCGAGGTTGTGCCCAAGGAACGCGAACGGCACCAGCGCCTGATGATGGCCGTACAACTCGAAGCCCGGCGCCGACAGCTGCGCCTCGTACCACACCGACGGCACCGAAAAGCGGATATGCGGATCGCCGGCCAGCAACGGCTTGCCACTCTGGCTGCGGCTGCCGGCGATGACCCAAGCGTTGCTGCCCTCGAACTGCGGCAGACCGTTGTCGATCAGTGCCTGTTCGCTGAGGCGGGCGAGGGCGGTGAGGTCCTGCCAGTCGCCGGCGGCGAGGGCTGGCGGATGCCTGGTGTGATCCGTGGCAAGTACGCCTTTGGCCTGCCAGTCAAGATCGAACACATTGAGGTAATCGGCGCCGAGCTGATCGCGCACGTAGGTCAGCAGCGGCTCGGTGCGAAACGCGGCGGCAAAGCTGTAGGCCATGTAACCGGCGACGCTGATGCTGTCTTCGGCGGTGAACGGCCGCTTGGGGATGCCCAGCACGTCAAACTCGATCGGCGCGGCGTGGCTGTCCTGATACTGGTTGATGCCATCCAGATAGGCTTGCAGGCCCCTCCACGCCGGCGACTGCTTGTCCAGGCTGGCGACGTAACTGGCGGCGCGCTCGCGGATGCGCAGGCTGCGAAACAGCTTGTCGGTGTCGAGCAGTTTCGGCCCGAGCACTTCGGCCAGCTCACCGCGGGCGAGGCGACGCAGGGCTTCCATCTGGAACAGGCGATCCTGCGCGTGCACATAACCGAGGGCGCGATAGAGGTCGGTTTCGTTCTCGGCGCGGATATGCGGCACACCGCGCTCGTCATAGCGCACGGTCACCGAGCCTTGCAGGTTGCGCAGCTCGACCTGACCCTGGCGCGTCGGCTGCTTGCTGTAGATATAGCCGCCAGCGGCGCAGAGCAGGACAACGATGAGCAAGGCAACGACGATCAACGCACGCTTCATGGTGACTCCTTGTGCAGGCGGGAGGGCCGCCCGTCGGGCTGCAAACATTTAGCACAGAGCATCTGTGCGGTGCAGCGCTGTCCTTGAAAAGTCCGGAATGCCTTACCGCGCATCCGCCGGCCACGGGCAATAACAACCCACCGCCAAGGTGTGCGTAGC
Source organism: Pseudomonas sp. RIT-PI-o (assembly GCF_001297215.1). Lineage (NCBI taxonomy): Bacteria > Pseudomonadati > Pseudomonadota > Gammaproteobacteria > Pseudomonadales > Pseudomonadaceae > Pseudomonas > Pseudomonas sp. RIT-PI-o. Next base: position 142,504 of record NZ_LHPA01000037.1, read on the forward strand.
GTTCACCGGGCGGTCTTCCGTCAGGGCATGCAGGATCGGTTCGATAAAGCTGTTGCTGGAGTTGCAGGTCAGGCCTTCGCTGTACGGGCCGAAGTAGGCCAGTTTGCCGCTGCGATCCCAGATCGCCACGGCGGGGCTGGCGGGAATCTGTTCGGAGCCGGGCAGGATGATGATGGTTTTCAGGCCGGCGAGGGTGGCGGGCAACTGACCGTGGCTGCCGGGTTTTTGCACGGCGAAGAACTCCACGCCGCGCGCGCCGAACTGTTCGACCATCTCGCTCAGGTGCTGTTGATTGCCGACGTTGCACGGACAGGCCGGGTCCCAGAAGTGCACGAGACGGATATTGCCCGGCCCGGCGAGGTCGTCCGGCAGGCGCAGCGGATCGCCGGAAAACACCGCCGTGTGTTCACTGAACGCACGCAGATAGCGGCCCTGAAACCAGTCATATGCCGCCCACAGCACCCCGGCGCAGATCAGCGCGAGCAGGCTGGCGAACAGTGCGGTGCGGTAGGGCGAACGCATGGTTTCGGAATCTGAAAAGGTTGGGTAGCTTGCCATGCTTGCTCCGACAGATGAATATCGCAGGCCGATAAAGTCCGTTAACCGCTTTGGAATGTGCGCATGCCCGATACTTTCGACCCCGATCATTTACGCGCGAGCCTCAAGCCGTTGGCCGAGTGGCAGCCGTTATCGGATGAGGCGAAGGCTTATCAGCGCTTCTACAAGACCGACTTCGCCGAGCGCGATGTGTGGCGCGGCATGGGGCGTTTCGAAGTCGATGGCTACGAACTGGTCAGTCATTGCTGGTGGCCGGAGAAGGTCAAGGCGACGCTGTTTCTGCTGCACGGTTACTACGATCACATCGGCCTGTACCGGCATGTGATCGAGTGGGCGCTGGATCAGGATTTCGCGGTGATTGCCTGCGACTTGCCGGGGCATGGACTGTCGAGCGGGCCGCGGGCGAGCATCCGCGATTTCGCTGAATATCAGCACATGCTGCAAGCGTTGTTCGCTGAAGCGACTTCGATCGCGCTGCCGCAGCCGTGGCATTTGTGCGGGCAGAGCACCGGGGGCGCGATTGTCGTCGATCACCTGCTCAACCATGGCGAGAACAGCCCGGCGCAGGGCCAGGTGATTCTGCTGGCGCCGCTGGTGCGACCACGGGCCTGGGGCTGGTCGCAGTTGAGTTATTACCTGCTGCGGCCATTTGTTCGCGGCGTCGCGCGGCGCTTCAGCGAGAATTCCAACGACCCGGATTTTCTACCGTTTCTGCAGGCCGATCCGTTACAGCCAAGACGTCTGCCAACGAAATGGGTGGGCGCGTTGTCGCGCTGGATCATCCGCGTCGAGCACGCGAAAAAAAGTCCGCGACGGCCGCTGATCATTCAGGGGCAGGCGGACATGACGGTCGATTGGCAGCACAATCTGCAGGTATTGAAATGGAAGTTCGACCGCCCGCAGATTCTGCTGCTGGCCGAGGCACGGCATCACCTGGCCAATGAGACGGTAGAGATGCGTGAGGAGTATTTCGAGTTCTTGAGCAAGCGGATCAGGGGGCGGAATCTGTAGCGGCTGTGCGGGCCTCTTCGCGAGCAGGCTCGCTCCCACAGGGGAATGCGTTACAACTGTGGGAGCGAGCCTGCTCGCGAATGCGATCTTTCAGGCAACGAAGATCACTGGCCGACCGCCAACCCCGCCCGAATCGCCGCCAGCGCCGCCTGATAGTAAGCCTTGCCCTCGGTCGACTCGGCAAACGTCGCAAACTCTTCCAGCTCTTCATCCGACAAATCGCGATAAACGTAGAGCAGGGTGTTGTTCAGATCGGCGCCGATCTGATCCATCAGTCGCTGGCGCTGACCATTCAACATGCCCTGCGCCTGACCACCGCCGAGCAATCCCGGGATCATCGAACTCAAACTGTCCGCCGCCACGCCGGCAATCGCCAGACTGACCTCGGCGCCAGCCTCGCGGGCCGGCAAGGCTTGCGCCAGGTGGCCGATGATCAGCAAACGACTGTCGCTGGCCTGCATTTTTGGCAGGCCCTGGGCATTTTTCGCCAGTTGATCGCGGCGGGTCGCGAGCAGTTCGGCGGCGACGATTTTCTTGCCCAGCGGTGACTGGAAAAAGGTCAGCGCCGGTTTCGGATCAGCGAGTTTCTGTCGCAGTTGCGCTTCGGCGCGTTGATCCATGGCCTGCGCGGCGAACCGCTGGTTGCTGTTGTTGACCAGTGCTTGAAACACCGCAGGCGGCAGGCTGTTCTGATAGCGCTGCTGGGCGGCGCTCAGGGCATCGTTGAAATGCGCGCGTTGTTCTGGCCAGCCGGCGACCTTGTACAACTGATCGTGGCCGTCCGCCCAGGCGGGCAATACGCAGAACATCAACAGTGAAAAAAGCAAACGGCGCATAGGGACTCCTGTCAGCAGCGGACTATTGTCCGTGCGGTGCCGGTACTTGTCGAGAATTCGTAGCAAGCCGCTGCGTGGCTCTGTCGGATTTATTGCCGTCGGCATACTATGCGCGCCATGCCGATATCCTCTGAACACCCACTGCTGTTACGCATTGTCGATGACCTGGCCGAACACGGCTGGTCGCAGCAGAACATCTTCCTGCCCGCCGATCTGACCCGGGCGCTGGCGGCCGAGTGCCGTAAACGTGAGGCCGAAGGTGAACTGGCGCCGGCGGCGGTCGGGCGCGGGCCGTTTTCGGAGATTCGCGAGGGTATTCGTGGCGATCACATTCAGTGGATCGACCCCGGCCAGGCCGACGCTACCGACCGCTATCTGAGCCTGATGGACAGTCTGCGCGAGGCGCTCAATCGCGGACTGTTTCTGGGCCTCGAAGATTTCGAATGCCATTTCGCCCTGTACCCGCCCGGCGCGTTTTATCGCAAGCACGTCGACCGCTTTCGCGATGACGACCGACGCATGGTGTCGGCGGTCATCTACCTCAACGACGCCTGGCTGCCGGAGGACGGCGGCCAGTTGCGCATGTACTTGAACGATGAGCGTGTGCACGATGTGCAACCTACCGGCGGTTGTCTGGTGGTGTTTCTCTCCGGCGAAGTCCCCCACGAAGTATTGCCGGCTCATCGCGAGCGGCTGTCGCTGACCGGGTGGTTCCGTCGCCGTGGCAACGAGCCGTTCTGAGCATGGAAAAGATTCTGGTCAGCCGCTGCCTGTTGGGCCATCGCGTGCGTTATGACGGTGGCGCGAGTGGTCCGTTTGATCTGCTTGAGCAGTGGATTGCCGAGGGCCGTGTAGTGCCGTTGTGTCCTGAGGTGGCCGGTGGTTTGCCGACGCCGAGGGCGGCGGCGGAGATTCCCGGCGGGCAGGGCGGTGAGGTGCTGGATGGCAATGCTGCAGTCATCACTGCCGAAGGCGAGGATGTCAGTGCGCAGTTTCTCGAAGGTGCGCGCCAAGCGCTGGAACTGGTGCAACGGCACGGCATCAGGGTGGCGGTGCTCAAGGCCAACAGCCCTTCGTGCGGGAATCTGCTGACGTATGACGGGACGTTCAGTGGGGTCAAGGTCAGTGGCGAAGGGGTGACGGCGGCGTTGCTCAGGCGTCATGGTGTTCGGGTGTTCAATGAGCTAGAGCTGGATGAGGCGGCGGTGGCTTTGGCAGCTTTGGACTGATCCGCAATAGTTGCCCTCACCCCAGCCCTCTCCCGGGGGGAGAGGGGGCCGACCGAGGTGTCTGGCGCTGTCCATCGACCTGAAAGACCTTGGCGATTATGGGTTCGGCAAAGCCATGATCAGTCGATTTCGGATTCGGTATAGCAATCCCAAGTCGGCGTATCACTAAAGCATCCCCCCAATCAGTTCCCTCTCCCTCCGGGAGAGGGTTAGGGTGAGGGGGCTCTTACGGTTTCAACCACTTCTGCGACAACGCCGCCAACCGCCCATCCGCCTTGATCCGTTCCAGCGCGCTCTTGAGGCTGGCCTGAAACGCCGGATTGCCCTTTTGAAACGGAATCGCCAGTTCCACCGGCGCCGCCGCTTTCGGCTTCTCTTCGGTCAACGCCTGCACCAGCACCATCGGCCGTGGCGTCTCGTCCTTCTTCGCGAGCAGTTGCCCATCGACCTCGCCGTAGGGCTCGCTGAAGTCGAAACGATCCTTGAGTTCGGGTGTCAGTGCTATGTGGTTGAGCGCGACGTCGTACTTGCCGCTTTCAACGCCCTGGAGCAGATCGCCCTCGTCGGTGACGATGAAATCGGCGCGTACATCCAGCTCCTTGGCAAGAAGTTGCCCAAGCTCGACCTCGAACCCCGTGAGTGTGTCGCCTTCCTTGTAATTGAAGGGCGGTGTATTAGCCTCAATGGCTATGCGCAACTCGCCACGGTCGTTGACGTCATCAATCAGTTCGGCGTGAGCCAGCGGGCTCAGAAGGGGTAGCAGGCAGATCAGGCCAGGCAGCAAGCGCATGGTCACTCCTTTGAAATCATTATCGCGACGCTCTGATTCAGGCTCGCTTTGCTATGGTTGTCGAGTGCCTTCGACAACGAATGGTCATGAAGTTGTCATGACCGTGCGGATTTTACGGAAAAACTGGAGAAGAAAATGAAAAGCTTTATGTCACGTGCAGCGTTGGCCGGTGTGCTGATGGGGGTTTCGGTGCTGGCCAGTGCGGCAACGCCGGCTCCCAAGGATGCTGAAGTGTTCATCGTTTCTCCCGAGGACGGCGCTACGGTCTCCCAGGAATTCAAAGTCAAGTTCGGCGTCAAGAACATTGCGCTGGCCCCGGCGGGTGATACCACCAAGAACACCGGCCACCATCATCTGTTGATCGACGTCGACGACCTGCCGGCCGAAGGCGCGCCGATCCCGACCGACGCGCACCACATGCATTTCGGCAAGGCGCAGACCGAAGCCACGATCAAACTGGCCCCCGGCAAGCACACCTTGCAATTGATCCTCGGCGACAGCGGCCACATGCCGTTCGACCCATCGATCGTTTCGGAAAAAATCACGGTTAACGTGAAATAAAAAAAGGGAGCCCTTCGGGGCTCCCTTTTTTATTCAGCTACAAGTGGCTGGCTGCAAGCGGCAAGTTAAAACAAGAGCGCTGTTCACTTGCCGCTAGTAGCTTGAAGCTTGCCGCTGCTTTTCTAGAACAGGACGCGACTACGGATAGTACCGTTGACGTGTTGCAGCTTCTCTTGCGCCAGCTCCGAGTACTCGGCGTCGACGTCGATCACCACGTAGCCGACCTTCTCGTTGGTCTGCAGGAACTGACCGGAGATGTTGATGCCGTTTTCGGCGAAGACCTTGTTGATCTCGCTCATCACACCCGGGATGTTCTCGTGGATGTGCAGCAGGCGGTGCTTGCCAGGGTGAGCCGGCAGGGCCACTTCCGGGAAGTTGACCGACGACACCGAAGTACCGTTGTCGCTGTACTTGACCAGTTTTTCCGCCACTTCCAGACCGATGTTGGCTTGCGCTTCGGCGGTCGAGCCACCGATGTGCGGGGTCAGGATCACGTTGTCGAGGCCACGCAGCGGGCTTTCGAACTCTTCGTCGTTGGAGCGTGGCTCCACCGGGAACACGTCGATGGCTGCGCCGATCAGGTGCTTGTCCTTGATCGCGTCCGCCAGGGCGTCGAGCTCGACCACGGTGCCGCGTGCAGCGTTGATCAGGATGCCGCCCTTCTTGATGGCGCGGATTTCCTTCTCGCCGATCATCCACTGGGTCGCCGCGGTTTCCGGGACGTGCAGGGTGACGATGTCGGACATGCCCAGCAGCTCATGCAGATTGCCGACTTGGGTAGCGTTGCCCAGTGGCAACTTGGTCACGGTGTCATAGAAGAACACCTGCATGCCCAGGCCTTCCGCGAGAACCGACAACTGCGTACCGATCGAGCCGTAGCCGACGATGCCGAGCTTCTTGCCACGGATCTCGAACGAGTTGGCCGCGGATTTGATCCAGCCGCCACGGTGGCAGGAAGCGTTTTTCTCAGGGATGCCGCGCAGCAGCAGGATCGCTTCGGCCAGTACCAGTTCCGCTACGGAACGGGTGTTGGAGTACGGCGCGTTGAACACGGCGATACCGCGCTCGCGGGCCGCACTGAGGTCAACCTGGTTGGTGCCGATGCAGAAACAGCCGACCGCGACCAGTTTCTTCGCGTGATCGAAGATCTCTTCGGTCAGTTGCGTGCGCGAGCGAATGCCGATGAAGTGAGCGTCAGCGATCTTTTCCTTGAGCTGGGCTTCCGGCAAGGAGCCAGTCAGGTATTCGATGCTGGTGTAGCCCGCCGCCTTGAGGACGTCGACAGCCGATTGGTGGACGCCTTCGAGAAGAAGGAACTTGATCTTGCTCTTATCGAGAGAAGTCTTGCTCATCTGCGTAAACCTGTATCCCGGAGAAAAATGGCAGGGAGGGGCGCAGCCTGGAGCTGACCCAAACGGCAGGAAAGCCGTCACCGCGGATCTGGCCTTGGGCACTGTCCTGCGGGGTCGGTATGCTAGCATAGCCACCCCGCTAAACACTCATTCCTGCGACGTGAAGCGTTCTCAGGATGACCATGAATTGTTCGAGAGTTCTGTCGATGACCAATCCTGCGCTGATTGATGAACTGAAGACCCTGGTTGAGCCCGGCAAAGTCCTCACCGACGCCGACTCCCTGAATGCTTACGGCAAGGATTGGACCAAGCACTTCGCCCCGGCGCCGAGCGCTATCGTGTTTCCCAAGACCATCGAGCAAGTGCAGGCCGTGGTGCGTTGGGCCAACACCCACAAGGTCGCGCTGGTGCCGTCCGGCGGGCGCACCGGGTTGTCCGCCGCTGCGGTGGCGGCCAATGGCGAAGTGGTGGTGTCGTTCGATTACATGAACCAGATTCTCGACGTCAACCTCACCGACCGCACCGCTGTATGCCAGCCGGGCGTGGTCACTGAGCATCTGCAGAACGTTGCTGAAGAAAACGGCCTGTACTACCCGGTCGACTTCGCCTCGGCGGGTTCCAGCCAGATTGGCGGCAACATCGGCACCAATGCCGGCGGGATCAAAGTGATTCGCTACGGCATGACGCGCAATTGGGTGGCCGGCATGAAGGTCGTCACCGGCAAGGGCGACGTGCTCGAGCTGAACAAGGACCTGATCAAGAACGCCACCGGTTATGACCTGCGTCAGCTGTTCATTGGCGCCGAAGGCACCCTCGGCTTCGTCGTCGAAGCGACCATGCGCCTTGATCGCGCACCGAAAAACCTCACCGCCATGGTCCTCGGCACCGCCGATTTCGATTCGATCATGCCGGTGCTGCACGCCTTCCAGGGCAAGCTCGACCTGACCGCGTTCGAATTCTTCTCCGACAAGGCCCTGGCCAAGGTCATGGGCCGCGGCGACGTGCCGGCGCCGTTTGACACCGACTGCCCGTTCTACGCCCTGCTGGAATTCGAAGCGACCACTGAAGAAGTGGCCAACAGCGCGCTGGAAACCTTCGAACACTGTGTCGAACAGGGCTGGGTACTCGACGGCGTGATGAGCCAGAGCGAAACTCAACTGCATAATCTGTGGAAGCTGCGCGAGTACATCTCCGAAACCATCTCCCACTGGACGCCGTACAAGAACGACATCTCGGTGACCGTTTCCAGGGTGCCGGCGTTCCTGCGCGAAATCGACGCGATCGTCGGTGAGCACTATCCGGATTTCGAAATCGTCTGGTTCGGCCACATCGGCGACGGCAATCTGCACCTGAACATCCTCAAGCCGGAAAACCTGAGCAAGGACGAGTTCTTTGCCAAGTGCGCCACCGTCAACAAGTGGGTGTTCGAAACCGTCGAGAAGTACAACGGCTCGATCTCGGCCGAACATGGCGTGGGCATGACCAAGCGTGATTACCTGACCTACAGCCGCTCGCCGGCCGAGATCGAGTACATGAAAGCGGTCAAGGCAGTGTTCGACCCGAACGGCATCATGAACCCGGGGAAGATTTTCCCGGTGTGATCGGTAATCTCTGTTGAATCAATGAAGGCAGGAGTCGGTAAATGAGCTATCAGCACCAGTACGTCGACGGCACGCGCATCCACTTCCCGATCGGGAAAGTCGTGTGCATTGGCCGCAATTACGCCGAACACGCCAAGGAACTGGACAACCCGGTGCCGACCGAGCCGCTGCTGTTCATCAAGCCGGGCAGTTGCGTGGTGCCGCTGGAAGGCGGTTTCAGCATTCCGACCGAGCGCGGTTCGGTGCACTACGAAGCGGAAATCGCTGTGTTGATCGGCAAGCCGCTGTCGACCAAACCAAGCCGCGAAGAAGTCCTCGATGCGATCTCCGGTTTCGCCCCGGCGCTGGACCTGACCCTGCGCGACAAGCAGGCCGAGCTGAAAGCCAAGGGTCTGCCGTGGGAAATCGCCAAGTCGTTCGACGGCGCGGCGGTGATCGCGCCGTTCGTGGTCGGCAGCACTTTCGCTGACCTGACCGACATCGGCATCCGCCTGACCATCGACGGCGAAGTGCGCCAGGACGGCAACAGCAGTGCGATGCTCAATCCGATCGTGCCGATGATCCAGCACATGGCCGGCTGCTTCTCGCTGCAGGCCGGCGACGTGATCCTTACCGGTACGCCGGTGGGTGTCGGCCCGCTGAACGTCGGCGACGAGATCGTCCTTGAACTGCCGGGGGCGAGCAGCTTCAGCAGCAGCGTGCGCTAACCGCCACACCGCAGAACCCCTTGTAGGAGTGAGCCTGCTCGCGATAGCGGTCTACCAGTCAATGCATATCTCGACTGATAAACCGCTATCGCGAGCAGGCTCACTCCTACATTCGTTTTGCGTTGCTGCTGATATCGCACACGCCAATCCCGCCATTTCCCGTTTTTTTCACATCCTCTCTGGATAATTTCCGCGATTGCGGCGTCTCAGCCGGCCTCTTTGTGCTATTACCCTTGGCCTGAATTTACGGAACGCGTCCCTTGATGGCATCTCGAACTCAGCAGAAACCCACCCTCCGTTCCCGCTTCGCTCTGCGCTGGTATGTCTGGCTGTTGCTGGCCATCGTGGCGGCTTATGGGCTGGCGTTTGCCATGCACTGGGATGATCGTGGTGTGCTGTGGGTGCTGGAGCGCTTCGAGAGCAAGGCCGAGCAAAAGGAGAGCGTGTGGCTGCCGGACTATCAGGTGGTGATCGACGCCAAACCGTTGCCGGGCATGGAGAAGGACGAAGCTTCCGACCTGGCTTACAACCCGCAGACCAAAACCCTGTTTTCGGTGATGGGCAAAAATCCGTTCCTCGCTGAGCTGACACTGCAGGGCGAGGTGCTGCGCAAGATGCCGCTGGTGGGCTGGAGCAATCCCGAAGGTCTGACGGTCATGGAAAACGGCCTGATGGCGATTGTCGATGAGCGCCAGCACACGTTGTCGATCGTCAAGGTCGACGCCGGTACCCGCGAGCTGAACATTGCCGACTTTCCGAAATACGACCTCGGGCCGTCGAAAGACCAGAACAAGGCTTTTGAAGCCATCACCTGGGATCCGCGCAATCATCAGCTTGTGCTGGGTGAAGAACACCCGCCGGCGTTGTTCACCTGGAAGAGCGATGGCAGTCAGACGCTGATCGGCGACAAGCAGAAGCTGGCCAGTGACGAGCTCGACATTCGCAATCTCTCGGCGCTGGCGGTCGATCCGCGCACTGGCCATCTACTGGTGTTGTCGGCCGATTCGCACCTGTTGCTGGAACTGGACGAGCGTGGCGAGCAAGTCAGCTTCATGACCTTGCTCGGCAATTTCAACGGTCTGAAAGACACCATTCCCCGCGCCGAAGGCCTGACCATGGACGAAGACGGCACGCTGTACATGGTCAGCGAGCCGAACCTGTTTTATCGCTTCGAGAAGCACAGGTAATTTTCCCTACGACAAACGCGGAATCGTGTGGTTGTCCTGGCAGGCAACTGGCCATTAAGCTTCAATTCAGACGGGCGTGATATTTCATCGGCCTGTCTTGAACCCGAGCCTGCCTGAATGCGTCGACTTGCCCGTCCCAAACCGTTGATTCTTGTCCTGTTGATGATTGCTCTGATCGCGTTGCTCGCGATCGGCCAGTACCTGCGCCTGTTCGAGCGCGCCTGGTTCAACCTGCACACCCTGTGGCAGCCGTTGAGCAGCGAGGCGATCGGTCTGGATCAATATCGGGTGACGATCGAAGCGCGGCCAATCGACGGGCTCGACGATGACGTTTCGGCGCTGACCTACGATCCGGTGCGCAAAAGCCTGTTCACCGTGACCAACAAGAATTCCGAACTGATCGAACTGTCGCTGGAAGGCAAGATCCTGCGGCGCATTGCTTTGGTCGGGTTCGGCGATCCTGAAGCGGTCGAATACATCAGTGCCGACACCTACGTCATCACCGACGAGCGCCAGCAGCGCCTGATCAAGATCCACCTCGACGCCGACACCACGTTCCTTGACGCCGAAGATGCCGAGCAGATGACCTTGGGCGTGCACATGGCCAGCAACAAGGGTTTCGAGGGGCTGGCTTACGACTCGGTGGGCAAACGCCTGTTCGTGGCGAAAGAACGCGACCCCATGCTGATCTATGAGGTCCACGGTTTTCCGCATTTCAAACCGGACAAGACCTACGCCGTACACGTGATCAACAACCCCAGGCGCGATGCCGGGATGTTCGTGCGTGACCTGTCGAGTCTGCAGTACGACGAACGCAGCGGGCACTTGCTGGCGCTGTCGGACGAGTCGCGCTTGATTATCGAACTGGATGTCGACGGCCGGCCGTTGAGCACCATGTCGATCAGCGGCGGACGCCAGGGTTTGCAGAAAACCGTGCCGCAGGCCGAGGGGATTGCGATGGACGATGACGGCACGTTATACCTGGTGAGTGAGCCGAATCTTTTCTACGTCTTCAAAAAACCTGCACAGCCTTGACTCACACCACAAAACACTGTGGGAGCGAGCCTGCTCGCGAAGGCGTCGTGTCAGCCAATGAAAATGTTGGCTGAACTGGCGCTTTCGCGAGCAGGCTCGCTCCCACAGGTTTATTCGTCTGCCCATCAAGTGTGGGCAGCGTTGGCTTACTCAGCCTTGAGGGTTTTCACACCTTCGCTAGTACCCAGCAACAACATATCCGCCGGGCGTGCGGCGAACAGGCCGTTGGTGACCACGCCGACGATGGCGTTGATCTGCGCTTCCAGTTCCACCGGGTTGGTGATCTGCAGGTTGAATACGTCGAGGATGATATTGCCGTTGTCGGTCAGCACGCCTTCGCGGTACACCGGGTCGCCACCGAGCTTGACCAGTTGGCGGGCAACGTGGCTGCGGGCCATCGGGATCACTTCCACCGGCAGCGGGAACTCACCGAGCACCGGCACCAGTTTGCTGGCGTCGGCGATGCAGATGAAGGTCTTGGCCACGGCGGCAACGATCTTCTCGCGGGTCAGGGCCGCGCCGCCGCCCTTGATCAGGTTCAGGTGCGCATCGCTTTCGTCGGCGCCGTCGACGTAGAACTCCAGATCGCTGACAGTGTTCAGCTCATACACCGGAATCCCGTGGCCCTTGAGGCGCGCGGCGGTGGCTTCGGAGCTGGCGACCGCGCCATCGAACGCGCCCTTGTGCTGGGCCAGGGCATCGATGAAGCAGTTGGCGGTGGAGCCGGTGCCGACGCCGACGATGCTCTTGTCGTCGAGTTTCGGCAGGATGAAGTCGACGGCGGCCTGGGCCACGGCCTGTTTGAGTTGATCCTGGGTCATGCGGGCTCCGAAGCGGGCAAGGGGTGGGCAGAAAGGCCGGCATTATAGCCGCAAGCGTGGCTAAAACCTCTGGATTCGTGTGGTCGTGCGCCCGAAAGCCGGGTTAGACTCCTTGGCCCTGCCCAACCCGCTCAGTGATGCTTTCCGATGCTCGAACAGTACGTCAAAAAGATCCTCACCTCGCGCGTTTATGACGTTGCCGTAGAAACCCCGCTGCAGAACGCTCGCCAGCTCTCCGAGCGACTGGGCAACGACATCTGGCTCAAGCGCGAAGACTTGCAGCCAGTGTTCTCGTTCAAGATTCGCGGCGCCTACAACAAGTTGACCCAACTGAGCGATGAAGAACGCGCCCGTGGCGTGGTCACCGCCTCGGCGGGCAACCATGCGCAGGGTCTGGCCCTGGCGGCGAAAGTGCTGGGCGTCAAAGCCACCATCGTCATGCCCAAGACCACCCCGGAAATCAAAGTCGAAGGCGTGCGTTCGCGCGGCGGCAAAGTGGTGCTGCACGGCGATTCGTTCCCGAAAGCGCTGGCCTATTCGCTGAAACTGGTTGATGAAAAAGGCTACGTCTACATCCATCCGTACGACGATCCCCACACCATTGCCGGGCAGGGCACCGTGGCCATGGAAATTCTCCGTCAGCACCCGCAGCCGCTGGACGCGATTTTCGTCCCGGTTGGCGGCGGCGGGCTGATCGCCGGTATCGCGGCGTACGTGAAATACCTGCGGCCCGACATCAAGGTGATTGGCGTCGAGCCGGACGACTCCAATTGTCTGCAGGCCGCGATGGCAGCGGGCGAGCGCGTGGTCCTGCCGACCGTGGGGATCTTCGCCGACGGTGTGGCGGTGGCACAGATCGGCCAGCATACCTTTGAGATCTGCAAGGATTACGTCGATGAAGTGATCACTGTCAGCACCGACGAGATCTGCGCGGCAATCAAGGATATCTACGACGATACCCGTTCGATCACCGAACCTGCCGGCGCGCTGGGCGTGGCCGGGATCAAGAAATACGTCGAGCAGCGCGGCGTCAGCGGTCAGACATTCGTCGCCATCGACTCTGGCGCCAACGTCAACTTCGACCGCTTGCGCCACGTCGCCGAGCGCGCCGAGCTGGGCGAAGGTCGCGAGGCGATCATCGCCGTGACCATTCCCGAGCAGGCCGGCAGCTTCAAGGCGTTCTGTGAAGCCATCGGCAAGCGCCAGATCACCGAGTTCAACTACCGCTACAACACCGGCAGCGAAGCGCACATCTTCGTCGGCGTGCAGACCCATCCTGACAACGACCCGCGCAGCGCCTTGCTGGCGAGCCTGACCGAGCAGGGTTTCCCGGTTATCGACCTGACCGACAATGAGCTGGCCAAGCTGCACATCCGCCACATGGTCGGTGGCCGCGCCGCGCAGGTGGTCGATGAAGTGGTGCTGCGCTTCGAATTCCCGGAACGGCCGGGGGCGCTGTTCAACTTCCTCAACAAGCTCGGCGGGCGCTGGAACATCTCGATGTTCCACTATCGCAACCACGGCGCGGCGGACGGCCGTGTGGTCGCGGGCCTGCAAGTGCCCCATGACGAGCGTCATCTGGTGCCCGCGGCGCTGGCGGAAATCGGCTACCCGTACTGGGACGAAAGCGACAATCCGGCCTATCAGCTGTTTCTCGGCTGAACGGCTACGCTGATGGGCATGGACCTACGGAAGAGAACGACATGGAAACCCTGACCACCCTGAAAGTCCTTCACGTCGCAGCGACCGTGGTCATCCTCGCGAGTGGGCTGGGGCTGGCCTTCCTGACCTGGCGCAATCGCAGCGAAGGTCCGGCCAGCACGATGCGCCGGCCGTGGCTGTTTATCTGGTGCCTGATGCTGATCGGCATGCTCAGCATGCCGTTCACCGGCTGGTGGCTGGTGCACCTGATTGGCTGGCCCTTGGGACAATTGTGGATTCTGGGATCGAGCGTGATCTACGCCGTGGCCACGTTCAGTGCGGTCTGGCTGCTGGTTCGGCTGGATCGGCTCTGGACAACCGGGCTGGGTAACCGCACATTCAATCTGGCGCTGGCGATTGTCAGCGGCGTCGGGTTTGTCGCCATCGCGGCGTTGATGGGGGCCAAGCCGGTTTAAGGTTTGCGACCGAGTTGCGGCCATTCGCGAGCAGGCTCGCTCCCACAGGGGATTTGTCAATGACACAGATCCAATGTGGGAGGGAGCCTGCTCGCGATAGCGATATCAGTCGCGCAACGAAATCACCGGCCAGCCGCGTTTTTCGGCTTCAGCACGCAAATTCGGATCCGGATCCACCGCCACCGGATTCGCCACCTGCTCCAGCAGCGGCAGATCATTCATCGAGTCGCTATAGAAATAGCTGCCCTCCAGCGAATAACCAGTCTCCTCCAGCCACCGATTCAGGCGCGTGACCTTGCCTTCACGGAAGCACGGGATATCGGTGCTGCGCCCGCTGTAGCGGCCATCAACCATCTCGCATTCGGTGGCGATCAGGGTTTCCACGCCCAGACGCACGGCGATCGGCGCCGTGACGAAACGGTTGGTGGCGGTGATGATCACCAGTTTGTCGCCGGCATCGCGGTGCTTTTTCAGCAGATCCAGAGCCTTGGGCAGGACGATCGGCTCGATGCAGTCGCGCATGTAATCACTGTGCCAGGCGTCAAGCACAGACATTTCCGTGCGGCCAAGAATCTCCAGGCAGAAGTTCAGGTACGCGGCGTTGTCCAGCTTGCCGGCCAGGTAATCCTGATAGAACTCGTCGTTGCGCGCCTTGTAGGCGATCGGGTCGAGGAAGCCGCGCTCGCACAGATAATCGCCCCAGGCGTGATCGCTGTCGCCGCCCAGAAGGGTGTTGTCCAAATCGAATAGAGCCAGGCGCATTGCAGTTACCCGCTGAAAAGTCAGTAAAAAGGCGACAAGAATACGGTCTTTTCACAAGAGTGCACATAAGGTAGGAACCTTCGTTGCCGCCTGATCAAGCTTTGTGGAACAATGCGGCGACATGCGTTTGCGAGGTTGTTGCCGTGATCGACCCCGATGGTTTCCGCCCCAATGTCGGGATCATTCTGACGAATGACGCCGGCCAGGTGCTATGGGCTCGCCGTATCAATCAGGACGCCTGGCAGTTTCCGCAAGGGGGGATCAACCCCGAGGAGACGCCGGAAGACGCCTTGTACCGCGAGCTGAACGAAGAAGTTGGCCTGGAACGTGAAGATGTTGAAATACTGGCCTGTACCCGAGGCTGGTTGCGCTATCGTTTGCCGCAACGCCTGGTGCGTACCCACAGCCAACCGTTGTGCATCGGCCAGAAACAGAAATGGTTCCTCCTGCGCCTGATCTCCAACGAGCAGCGGGTGCGGATGGATCTGACCGGTAAACCGGAGTTCGATGGCTGGCGCTGGGTCAGCTATTGGTATCCGTTGGGCCAGGTGGTGACATTCAAGCGCGAGGTGTATCGACGCGCTCTCAAAGAGCTTGCCCCGCGCCTTTTAGCGCGCGACTGACGACGGAGTTCGACCCCGAGCCATGCTCAATACGCTGCGCAAGATCGTCCAGGAAGTTAACTCCGCCAAGGATCTCAAGGCGGCGTTGGGGATTATTGTGTTGCGCGTCAAAGAGGCCATGGGCAGCCAGGTCTGCTCGGTCTACCTGCTTGACCCGGAAACCAATCGCTTCGTCCTGATGGCCACCGAGGGCTTGAACAAGCGCTCGATCGGCAAGGTCAGCATGGCCCCCAACGAGGGTCTGGTCGGTCTGGTCGGCACGCGTGAAGAACCCCTGAACCTCGAAAACGCATCGGTTCACCCGCGCTATCGCTACTTCGCCGAGACCGGTGAAGAGCGTTACGCTTCGTTCCTCGGTGCTCCGATCATTCACCACCGCCGCGTCGTCGGCGTGTTGGTCATCCAGCAGAAAGAGCGCCGCCAGTTCGACGAAGGTGAAGAAGCCTTCCTCGTGACCATGAGCGCGCAGCTCGCCGGCGTTATCGCCCATGCCGAGGCCACCGGTTCGATCCGTGGCCTGGGCCGGCAGGGCAAGGGCATTCAGGAAGCCAAGTTCGTCGGCGTGCCGGGCTCGCCGGGTGCTGCTGTCGGTACCGCAGTGGTCATGCTGCCGCCGGCCGACCTGGACGTGGTGCCGGACAAGACCATTACCGACATCAACGCTGAGCTGGCGCTGTTCAAGACCGCCATCGAAGGCGTGCGCGCCGACATGCGCGCGTTGTCCGCCAAACTGGCGACCCAGCTGCGCCCGGAAGAGCGCGCGCTGTTCGACGTCTACCTGATGATGCTCGACGATGCCTCGCTGGGCAGCGAAATCACCACCGTGATCAAGACTGGCCAATGGGCCCAGGGCGCGCTGCGTCAGGTGGTCACGGAACACGTCAACCGCTTCGAATTGATGGACGACGCTTACCTGCGTGAGCGTGCGTCGGACGTCAAAGACCTTGGTCGCCGTCTGCTCGCCTATCTGCAGGAAGAGCGCCAGCAGAACCTGGTCTACCCGGAAAAAACCATCCTGGTCAGCGAAGAACTGACGCCGGCGATGCTCGGCGAGGTGCCGGAAGGCACGCTGGTCGGCCTGGTGTCGGTACTCGGTTCGGGTAACTCACACGTTGCGATTCTGGCCCGGGCCATGGGCATTCCGACCGTCATGGGTCTGGTCGACCTGCCGTACGCCAAGGTCGACGGCATCGAAATGATCGTCGACGGCACCCGTGGCGAGGTCTACACCAACCCCAGCGAAGTGCTGCGCAAGCAGTTCGCCGAAGTCGTCGAAGAAGAGAAACAACTGGCGCTGGGCCTCGACACCCTGCGCGACCTGCCGTGCGTGACCCTCGATGGTCACCGCATGCCGCTGTGGGTCAACACCGGCCTGCTCGCCGATGTGGCGCGGGCGCAGAAGCGCGGCGCCGAGGGAGTCGGTCTGTACCGCACCGAAGTGCCGTTCATGATCAACCAGCGCTTCCCGAGCGAGAAGGAACAGCTGGCGATCTACCGCGAACAGCTCGCCGCGTTCCACCCGCAACCGGTGACCATGCGCAGCCTCGACATCGGCGGTGACAAGTCGCTGTCGTACTTCCCGATCAAGGAAGACAACCCGTTCCTCGGCTGGCGCGGTATTCGCGTCACCCTTGACCACCCGGAAATCTTCCTGGTGCAGACCCGCGCGATGCTCAAGGCCAGCGAAGGCCTGAACAACCTGCGGATTCTGCTGCCGATGATCTCCGGCACCCATGAACTCGAAGAAGCCCTGCACCTGATCCACCGTGCCTGGGGCGAGGTGCGCGACGAAGGCACCGACGTGCCGATGCCGCCGATCGGCGTGATGATCGAAATCCCGGCAGCGGTGTACCAGACCAAGGAACTGGCGCGGATGGTCGACTTCCTCTCGGTCGGCTCCAACGATTTGACCCAGTATCTGCTGGCGGTCGATCGCAACAACCCGCGCGTCGCCGACCTCTACGACTACCTGCACCCGGCAGTGCTGCAAGCGCTGCAAACCGTGGTCACCGATGCGCACGCCGAAGGCAAACCGGTGAGCATCTGCGGCGAGATGGCCGGTGATCCGGCGGCAGCAGTGCTGTTGATGGCGATGGGCTTCGACAGCCTGTCGATGAACGCCACCAACCTGCCGAAGGTGAAGTGGATGTTGCGCCAGGTGAACCTGAGCAAGGCACAGGAGATGCTGGCGGAGCTGATGAAGATCGATAACCCGCAGGTTATCCATAGCTCGCTGCAGTTGGCGCTGAAGAATCTTGGGTTGGCTAAGATGAATTCGCCTGTGGTGAACAAGGCTCTCTAAAGATCAAAGGCCCCTCACCCTAGCCCTCTCCCGGAGGGAGAGGGGACTGATCGGGGGATGCTGCAGAACTCCGTCGACCTGAAAGAGCTTTGCTGAATCCATAATCGACTTGTTCTTTCAGGTCGATGTAAGGCCCAAGACACCTCGGTCGGCCCCCTCTCCCTCCGGGAGAGGGCTGGGGTGAGGGGCTGCTGTTAGACACAAACCTCAACTTCCCCTAGATGACCGCCATACGGCCCAAAACTGCGCTCCACCATTCGCCGCGTCCCGTCCGCCTGCACAACCAACGCCGTACTCGCCCGCGTGCCGTAACTCTGGCTGGCAATAAACACGCTCGACAACAATGACTCCGTCGCCATGCCCACCCCGGTATCCGGCAACTCGGCCTCTGGTGCGGGCTGCGCATCGCTCAACAACGCCAGCAATCGTTCAGGCTGCGGATCGTCCAGCACTGCGCTCAACGCCGCCCTGGCCTTGAGCAGTTTTGGCCACGGCGTGTCCAGCCCGGCATTGGATAGCCCATAAACCCCGGGCTGGAGCATCACCGGCTCGGACGCCCGTGCATTGAAATGCCAAAGCTCATGGGTATTGCCCAGCAGCAGGTTGAACCCGGCGTACTCCGCCGCACGGTCCACTACATCGCTCAAATAATCATCAATAGAAAGATCACCCGTGAGAAAGCGTGCCACCAGCTCGCCCCGGGATTTGGTCGCGGGCGGCTGCTGCGGGTCGCGAATATTGGTCAGTGCAGCGAAGCGTCCGTTGGCGCCGATCCCCAGCCAGGTGCCGCCGGCCTCAAGATCGCGCCCGGCATGCACCTGCGGCGCCTCCGGCCACGGCGCCAATGGCAGGCTGGGGCGGGCGTAGAACTCGTCGCGGTTGGCCGCGACGATCAGCGGCTGGGCATGGCCCGGGCGCCAGGCGAAAACAATCAGGCACATAAGGTGGTCCTTGTGTGTTTTTTGCCCACTCTACGCATCCGGCGTCCGTGCATCCATCGCCAGTGGAGCAGAAGGCTGCGCATCCGTTACCATGCCGGTCCTGTTTTGCCGACGCGTGCTGGAGACGGTCATGGAATTTCTGCTCTACCTGGCGCTCGGCGCCTGCGCGGGCGTGCTCGCCGGGCTGTTTGGCGTCGGCGGCGGGATCATCATCGTCCCGGTGCTGGTGTTCAGCTTTACCCTGCAAGGCTTCGATCAGTCGATTCTCACGCATCTGGCGGTGGGTACGTCGCTGGCGACGATCATCTTCACCTCGATCAACGCCGTGCGTGAACATCACCGCCGTGGCGCGGTACGTTGGGCGATTTTCCGCTGGATGACCGTGGGCATTCTGCTCGGTGCCGGTTTCGGTGCGCTGACCGCGGAAGCGATCTCGGGGCCGAACCTGCAAAAGATCATCGGCGTGTTTGCTCTGGTGATCGCCGTGCAATTGGCGCTGGACGTCAAACCCAAGGCCAGCCGAACGGTGCCGGGCAAGCTCGGTCTGACTGCGGCCGGTACGGTGATTGGCTGGGCCTCGGCGATTTTCGGTATTGGCGGCGGCTCGCTGACCGTGCCGTTTCTGACCTGGCGCAGCGTGCCGATGCAGCAGGCCGTGGCGACCTCGTCGGCCTGTGGCCTGCCGATCGCTTTGGCGAGTGCGTCAAGTTTCATGATTCTGGGGTGGCACGATCCGTTGCTGCCGGCCCATAGTCTCGGTTTTGTGTATTTGCCGGCATTGTTGGGCATCGCCCTGACCAGCATGGTATTCGCCCGGCTCGGCGCGCGTCTGGCGCACAGGTTGTCGCCGCGCTTGCTGAAAAGGCTGTTCGCCGCTTTGCTGTTCTGCGTGGGTTTGAGCTTTCTGCTCTGACCGCGTGGCAATCCTGGCTTAATCCTGAGGTGGCAGCGTCACCCGGGAATTTCGCTTTCAACTCTAACAAGGAGTCGCAATGCTGCCTTACCCGCAGATCGACCCGGTGGCCCTGGCCATCGGTCCGCTGAAAATCCACTGGTACGGTCTGATGTACCTGATCGGCATCGGCGGCGCGTGGCTGTTGGCGTCGCGCCGGCTCAACCGCTTCGACCCGACCTGGACCAAGGAGAAGCTCTCCGATCTGGTGTTCTGGCTATCGATGGGCGTGATCGTCGGCGGCCGTCTGGGTTATGTGCTGTTCTACGACCTGAGCGCGTACCTGGCCAACCCGACGCTGATTTTCGAAGTGTGGAAGGGCGGCATGTCGTTCCACGGCGGATTCATCGGCGTGATGCTCGCGGCCTTGTGGTTCGGCAAGCGCAATGGCAAGTCGTTCTTCCAGTTGATGGACTTCGTCGCGCCGATGGTGCCGATCGGTCTGGGCGCCGGGCGCATCGGCAACTTCATCAACGCCGAGCTGTGGGGCAAGGCCACCGACGTACCATGGTCCATGGTGTTCCCGCCGTTCAGCGATCCGGCGCAGTTGCCGCGCCATCCATCGCAGCTGTATCAGTTCGCCCTCGAAGGCGTGGCGCTGTTCCTGATCCTGTGGATTTTCTCGCGCAAACCGCGCCCGACCATGGCCGTCTCCGGCATGTTCGCGCTGTTCTATGGCATCTTCCGTTTCATCGTCGAATTCGTCCGCGTGCCGGACGCACAGTTGGGCTATCTGGCGTGGAACTGGCTGACCATGGGTCAGGTGCTGTGCGTGCCGATGATTGTCGGCGGGCTGTTGCTGATCTGGCTGGCCTATCGTCGCGCCCCGGCAGCGCCGCTCGCGCCGACGGCTTAAACTACGAACCCCGGCGCGCGACGCCGGGGCTCAAAGGACACAGGTAACTCATGAAGCAATATCTCGAACTGGTCTCGCACGTCATCCAGAACGGCAGTAAACAGGCCAACCGCACCGGCATCAACACCATCAGTTTCCCGGGGGCGATGCTGCGTTTCGATCTGCAGGAAGGTTTTCCGGCGATCACCACGCGCAAAATGGCCTTCAAATCGGCCATCGGCGAGATGTGCGGTTTTCTGCGTGGCGTGAACAACGCCGCTGAATTCCGCGCGCTGGGCTGCAAGGTCTGGGACCAGAACGCCAACGAAAACGCGCAGTGGCTGGCCAACCCGTTCCGTCAGGGCGACGACGACCTCGGCGAAATCTATGGCGTGCAATGGCGCAAGTGGCCGGCTTACAAGCAGATCCCGCTGAGCAACACCGCCGCCATCGAGCAAACCTTGAGCAACGGCTACAAGCAGATCGCTCAGGGCGAAGAAGACGGCCAGGCTTACGTCGTGCTGTACAAGGCGATCGATCAGGTGCGCCAGTGCGTCGACACGATCATCAAGGATCCGGGCAGCCGGCGCATCCTGTTCCACGGCTGGAACGTCGCCCAGCTCGATGAAATGGCCCTGCCGCCGTGCCATCTGCTGTACCAGTTCCACCCGAACGTCGAGACCAAAGAGATCTCGCTGACCCTGTACATCCGCTCCAACGATCTGGGTCTGGGTACGCCGTTCAACCTCACCGAAGGCGCCGCACTGCTGAGCCTGATCGGCCGCCTGACCGGTTACACGCCGCGCTGGTTCACCTATTTCATCGGTGATGCCCACGTCTACGAAAACCACTTGGACATGCTCAACGAACAGCTCAAGCGCGAGCCGTTTGCCATGCCGAAACTGAAGATCTCCGATCGCGTGCCGGAGTTTGCCAAGACCGGTGTGTATCAACCGGAGTGGCTGGAACTGGTCGAGCCGAGCGACTTCTCGCTGGAAGGCTACGAGCACCATCCGCCAATGACTGCGCCGATGGCGGTCTGAACCACTACGCAGGCCCCCTCTGTAGGAGCTGCCGAAGGCTGCGATCTTTTGATCTTGCTGTTTACAAGATCAAAAGATCGCAGCCTGCGGCAGCTCCTACATTTGCTTTTGTGGTGTGCTCAATGGCCGTGGCTACGGCCTACGTGGGAATGCTCAACCTCCGTTGCAACAACCCCGCCACTCACTTCCAGCCGCTGCAAGATCCCGCATTGATCTGCCTCCGGGCCTTCGCCACAGCGTTGGCGCAGGTCGAGCAGTTGTGCCTGCAAGGCCAGCAATCCGTCAATCCGCGCCTTCACATGCTGGATGTGTTCGTCGATCAGCGCATTGACGCTCTCGCACTGATCCTGCGGGCTGTCGCGCAGGGCGAGCAGGCTGCGGATTTCTTCGAGAGTCATGTCGAGGGTGCGGCAGTTGCGGATGAACGTCAGGCGCTCGGCGTGGGCCTGGGTGTAGACACGGTAATTGCCGTCGCTGCGCGCCGGTTCCGGCAGGAGATTTTCGCGCTCGTAGTAGCGGATGGTTTCCACGGCGCAGTCGGTGAGTTTCGCCAGTTCGCCGATCTTCATGACGGCCATCTCCAAATGGGTGCTTGACCCTATAGTGGCTACAGGGTCTTTACTTGGCAACAGGCACCTTCATGGACGCGACCAATGAGCGATTCCCTGCACACCCACAAGCCCGGCGACGGCCACGATCACGGTCATAAATTGCAGCCCGTGCACAAACATGACCACGGTGGCGAATCCTGCTGCGGGTCGAAAGCCGCAGCGCCTGCGTTGGTGCAACTGAGCGAAATGACCAGCGCCGATGCGCGCCTGAGCAGTTTCCGCATCGAGGCGATGGATTGCCCGACCGAGCAGACGCTGATTCAAAACAAGCTGGGCAAACTGGCTGGGGTGCAGCAGCTGCAATTCAACCTGATCAACCGCGTTCTTGGCGTGACCCACAATCTGCCGGGCACCGAGCCCATCACTGACGCGATTAAATCCCTCGGCATGCACGCCGAGCCGCTGGACGCGGGCGTCGACGCACAGGCCCCGGCACCCGTGAAAAAGCACTGGTGGCCGCTGGCGCTGTCCGGCCTTACCGCACTGGGCGCCGAAGTCATTCACTTCACCAGCGCCGCACCCGATTGGGTGGTGGCGATCGTTGCGCTGGTGTCGATTCTCAGTGGTGGCCTCGGCACTTACAAAAAGGGCTGGATCGCCCTGAAGAACCTCAACCTCAACATCAATGCGCTGATGAGCATCGCCGTAACCGGTGCCATCCTCATCGGCCAGTGGCCGGAAGCGGCGATGGTGATGTTCCTCTTCACCGTCGCCGAGCTGATTGAAGCACGCTCGCTGGACCGCGCGCGCAACGCGATCAGCGGCTTGATGCAGATGACCCCTGAGCAAGCCACGGTATTGCAGGCCGACGGCAATTGGCGCGAACAAGAGGTGAAAAGCGTTGAACTCGGCGCCCGCGTGCGGGTGAAACCCGGCGAGCGTATCGCCCTGGACGGCGCGGTGGTCAGCGGCAGCTCGACCATCGACCAGGCGCCGATCACCGGGGAAAGCCTGCCCGTGGAGAAAACCGTCGGTGACAAAGTCTTCGCTGGCACCATCAATCAGGCCGGTTCGCTGGAATATACGGTGACCGCTGCGGCGAACAACTCGACACTCGCACGGATCATCCACGCTGTCGAACAGGCGCAAGGCGCACGGGCGCCGACCCAGCGTTTCGTTGATCAATTCTCGAAAATCTACACCCCGGCGGTGTTCGTCTTCGCTTTAGCCGTGGCGGTGATTCCGCCGCTGTTCATGGGTGCGGCGTGGTTCGACTGGATCTACCGCGCGCTGGTGCTGCTGGTGGTGGCCTGCCCGTGTGCACTGGTGATTTCCACTCCGGTGACCATCGTCAGCGGCCTCGCAGCGGCGGCGCGCAAAGGCATTCTGGTCAAGGGCGGCGTGTATCTGGAGGGCGGCTTCAAGCTCGATTATCTGGCGCTGGACAAGACCGGCACGATCACCCATGGCAAACCGGTGCAGACCGATTACTTGTGCCTGGAGGCAACCGCCGAGCAAACTGCACCCGCCATCGCCGCAGCGTTGGCCGGACGCTCCGATCACCCGGTATCGCTGGCCATTGCCAACGCTGCTGTGGGTAAAGATTCCGCGGCGCCCGCTGTGGATAACTTCGAAGCGCTGGGTGGGCGTGGCGTCAAAGGCGATATCAATGGCCAGACCTATCACCTGGGCAACCATCGTCTGGTCGAGGAACTGGGTCTGTGCTCGCCGCAATTGGAGGAAAAACTCTTCGCGCTGGAGAAACAGGGCAAATCCGTGGTGCTGCTGCTCGACAGTTCTGGCCCGCTGGCGTTGTTTGCCGTGGCCGACACGGTCAAGGAAAGCAGCCGCGAAGCGATTCGTCAGTTGCATGAACTCGGTGTGAAAACCCTGATGCTCACTGGCGACAACGTCCACACCGCGCAAGCGATTGCCGCTCAGGTCGGTATCGACGAGGCGCGCGGCGACTTGCTGCCGACCGACAAACTGCAGGCCATCGAAGACCTGTACAAGCAGGGCCATCGCGTCGGCATGGTCGGCGACGGCATCAATGACGCGCCGGCACTGGCCCGCGCCGAGATCGGTTTCGCCATGGCTGCCGCAGGCACCGACACCGCGATCGAAACCGCCGATGTCGCCCTGATGGACGACGATCTGCGCAAGATCCCCGCGTTCATCAACCTGTCTCGCAATACCGCGAGCATCCTGAAACAGAACATCGCGCTGGCCCTGGTGATCAAGGCGATCTTTCTTGCGGTAACCTTCGCCGGGCTTGCCACCATGTGGATGGCAGTGTTCGCCGATATGGGCGTGAGCCTGCTGGTGGTGTTCAACGGGTTGCGCCTGTTGCGTAAATAACCATGAGGAATGGTTGTGCTGAGTGCCGAGCTGAAAGCGTTCTACATGGTCGCCCGCCTGGGCAGTATCACGCTGGCGGCGAAAAAACTCGGCCTCAGTCAACCGACCGTGACCACGCAGATCCGTAACCTGGAAAGTCAGTATTCGGTGGAGCTGTTTTATCGCGGCGGTCGACGCCTCAGCGTCAGCGACGAAGGCGCGCGCTTGCTGCCAATGGTCAAAACCCTGTTGCAGCAAGAGGCCGACATCGAGTTCTTTTTGCGTAACAGCGGCCAGGTGCAGGGCACGTTGCGCATTGCCGCTACCGCGCCGTATTACATCCTCGATCTGGTGAAAACCTTCCGCGAGCGTTTGCCACAGGTGGAAGTGTCGGTGGAAATCGGCAACTCGCAGCAAGTGCTCGAAGCGCTGGAGGATTACCGCGTGGATGTCGCGGCGTCGTCACAGTTGCTCGACGATGCGCGATTGATTCGCCGGGTGCTCGGCACCGATCCGTTGGTGCTGGCGGTGCATCGCAATCATCCATTGGCGGCGCAAGAGCATGTGACGTTGAGTGCACTGGCCGGGCATACGCTGTTGATGCGTGAGTCGGGCTCGACCACGCGGCGCTTGACCGAAGAATTGCTCGCCAGCGCCGGGGTCAGCTTCGGGCCGCT
Organism: Pseudomonas sp. RIT-PI-o; assembly: GCF_001297215.1. Lineage (NCBI taxonomy): Bacteria > Pseudomonadati > Pseudomonadota > Gammaproteobacteria > Pseudomonadales > Pseudomonadaceae > Pseudomonas > Pseudomonas sp. RIT-PI-o. Next base: position 167,332 of record NZ_LHPA01000037.1, read on the forward strand.
GCTGGAGATCGGCAGCCGCGAGTCGATTCGTGAAGCGGTGCTGCGCAACATCGGCATCAGCATCATTGCGCGTCAGGAAGTGCCGCATGATCCGCAGCTGCGCGTGCTGACCATCGAGAATGCACCGCAGATTCCGGAATATCTGTATTGCCTCAAGGAAAGGAAGGGCGCGCGGTTGCCGGCGGCTTTTTTGGGACTCGCACAGGAAATGTCCCCGGCCTGAAGATCAAAAGATCGCAGCCTTCGGCAGCTCCTACAGGTGGACGCATTCCAATGTAGGAGCTGCCGAAGGCTGCGATCTTTTGACTTCCAACCAAAATCCCCGAATACCACTATCAGCCATTTTGGCCTCGCTGCCACATGACGGACGCATTACAACTCTAGGATTGACCCCATCTGCTTGATGAGGTCTGTCCATGAATCCTGCCATCGCAACTGCCCTGACCCACCCCGGTGCGCCGATGAAAGTGCGCGGCGTGCAGAAACGCTTCGGCGCTTTCACCGCGCTGGATAACGTCTCGCTCGACGTCGCCGCCGGTGAACTGGTGTGTCTGCTCGGCCCGTCGGGCTGTGGCAAGACCACGCTGCTGCGCTGCATCGCTGGGCTGGAGAAGCAGGACAGCGGCGAGCTGTATCTGGGTGAGCGCGACGTCTCGCACCTCGCCCCGCAAGCTCGCGACTACGGCATTCTGTTCCAGTCCTACGCGCTGTTCCCCAATCTGACCGTCGAGGCGAACATTGCCTACGGCCTCGCCGGCAGCGGGCGCGATGAAGTGCGCCGTCGCGTCGGTCAGATGCTGGAACTGGTCGGCCTCACCGGCAGTGAGAAAAAGTACCCCGGCCAATTGTCCGGCGGCCAACAACAACGCGTGGCGCTCGCCCGTGCCCTGGCGCCGGCCCCGTCGCTATTATTGCTCGATGAACCAATGTCGGCCCTCGACGCTCGGGTTCGCGAGCACCTGTGCACCGAGCTGCGCCAGTTGCAACGCAACCTCGGCATTACCACCCTGATGGTCACGCACAATCAGGACGAAGCGATGTTGATGGCCGACCGCATCGCGGTGATGAACAACGGTCGCGTCGAGCAGTACGCCACCCCGCAGGAAATCTACGACCGCCCGGCCACGCCGTTCGTGGCCGAGTTTGTCGGCCAGGGCAACTGGTTGCCGTTCCAGCGCAGCAGCGCAAGCCACGCCAAGGTCGGGGGGATGAATCTGCGCTTGGCCGATGGCAGCGTGCACAGCGCCTCGGGTCGGCTGTTCTGCCGCCCGGAGGCGATCAATGTCAATCCGCTGGTGCATGAAGAAAACCTGTTCCCGGCCAAGGTTCGCGAGATCACTTTCCTCGGCAATCGCTGCCGGATGAGCTTTGAACTTGATCAGCTTCCGGGCCACCCACTGCTCGCCGAACTCGCGCCGGAAGCCATGCCGCGCCTCGGCGCCCAGCAAATCATGGTCGCCTTGCCGCCGCGCAGCCTGCAGGTGTTTGCCTAATGAACAGCAACCTCGCGCTGCCGCTACCGCACAAGCAGGTGCGACAGTCCTCGAAAGCCGAGATCGGTGATCGCCTGTTCGTGGTCGGCGGGAAAATCCTCCTGCTCGTGTTGCTCGGCCTCGCAGTGCTGCTGCCCTTGCTGGCGATCTTCTGGCGCGGTTTCAGCAATGACGCCGGGCAGGGCGGTGGCTGGCTCGCGGCTAAGGAGTTGGTGACCAGCGCCAATTTCCACTGGCTGCTCGGCAACAGCCTGAAAGTTTCCCTCAGCGTCGCCGCCATTGTCGTACCGCTGGCCTACCTGTTTGCCTATGCGCTGCAACGCACGCTGATTCCGGCGAAGGGCATCTGGCGCGGGATTTCCCTGCTGCCGCTGATGGCGCCGTCGATGCTGCCGGGGATTGCGCTGGTCTATCTGTTCGGCAACCAGGGCATGCTGCGTGGGCTGCTCTCGGACAATATTTATGGATTCTGGGGGATTGTGCTGGGTGAGGTGATTTATACCTTCCCCCATGCGCTGATGATTCTGCTCTCGGCATTGTCGCTGGCCGATGCGCGTCTGTTCGATGCCGCATCGAGCATGGGCGCCAGTCCGGCCAAGGCGTTTCGCAGCATCACCTGGCCGGCGACCCGGCAGGCGGTGTTTGCAGCGTTCTGTCTGGTGTTCACCCTGACCATCACCGATTTCGGTGTGCCGGTGGTGGTCGGTGGCGACTATCAAGTGCTGGCGCTGGAGGCCTACAAAGCCGTGGTCGGTCAGCAGCAATTTGGTCGCGGCGCGTTGATCGGCATGGTGCTGTTGCTGCCGGCGCTGTTCAGTTTCGGCGTCGATGCCTGGCTGCGTCGCCGCCAAGGCGACTCGATGAGCGGACGGGCGCAGGTGTTTAAACCGCTGCCGTCCAAGCTGCGCGACGGCTGCTATCTGGTAATCGTTTTGCTGATCAGCGCCGCGCTGCTGCTGGTGTTCGGCATGGCGGTGTTTTCGTCGCTGGTGAAGTTCTGGCCATACAACCTGTCGCTGTCGCTCAACCACTATCAGTTCAACGAGACCGCCGGCGGTGGCTGGCTCGCCTACAGCAACAGCTTGACGATGGCGTTGGGCACGGCGCTGATCGGCAGCGTGCTGATCTTCACCGGCGCTTATCTGATGGAGAAAACCCGCACCCAGCGCGGCCTCAACCTGACCTTGCGCCTGCTCAGTTTCGTGCCGATGGCCGTGCCTGGGCTGGTGCTTGGCCTGGGTTATGTCTTTTTCTTCAACCTCAGCGGCAATCCGCTGCACGTGCTCTACGGGACGATGACGCTGCTGATCGTCTGCACCATTGCGCACTATCTGACCACCGCACAAATGACCGCGACCACCGCGCTGCGCCAGCTCGACGCCGAGTTCGAAGCGGCGGCGCTGTCGCTCAAGGCGCCGCTGTACCGGCATTACCTGCGCGTGACCGTGCCGATCTGCCTGCCGGCGCTGCTGGACATCGTGCGCTACCTGTTCGTCTCGGCGATGACCACGGTTTCCGCTGCGATCTTCCTCTACAGCCCTGACACCATCCTCGCGGCGGTCGCAGTGCTGAACATGGACGACGCCGGCAATGTCGGCGGCGCGGCGGCGATGTCGACCCTGATTCTGTTCACCTCGGCGGGCGTGTCCTTGCTGCTGGCGTGGGCTTCGCGCGGCCTGTTGCGCCGTTCCCAGGCCTGGCGGCAAACCGCCCCCGGTCACTGATTCAACTCACCTACAGGAAAACGCTCATGTTCAAGCCTATGGCCCTGGCCGCTGCTGTGCTCGCGACTTTCAGCCTGAATGCCTTCGCGGCGAAAACCGAGTTGACGGTGTACACCGCCCTCGAAGCCGAACAGTTGAAGTCCTACAAGGAAGCCTTCGAAAAGGCTAACCCGGACGTCGAGATCAAATGGGTGCGCGATTCCACCGGGATCATCACCGCCAAACTGCTCGCCGAAAAACCCCGGCCGCAGGCGGATGCGGTGTGGGGCCTGGCGGCTTCGAGTCGGGCGATCCTCGATCAGCAGGGCATGCTGCAAAGCTACGCGCCGAAGGATCTCGGCAAGATCGGCGCGAACTACCGCGACGCCGCCAACCCGCCGGCCTGGGTCGGCATGGACGTGTGGGCGGCGACCATTTGCTTCAACACCGTCGAAGCCGAAAAGCAAGGGCTGAGCAAACCCGTGAGTTGGCAGGACCTGACCAAGCCTGAGTACAAGGGCAAGATCGTCATGCCCAATCCGGCGTCGTCCGGCACCGGTTTCCTCGACGTCAGCGCCTGGCTGCAAACCTTCGGCGAAAAGCAGGGCTGGGCCTACATGGATGGCTTGCACCAGAACATCGGCCAGTACGTCCACTCCGGTTCCAAGCCTTGCAAACTGGCAGCGGCGGGGGAGTTTCCGATCGGGATTTCCTTTGAATACCCTGCCGTGCAGCTGAAACGCCAGGGCGCGCCGCTGGACATCATCCTGCCCAAGGAGGGCCTGGGCTGGGAGATCGAGGCGACAGCGGTGATCAAAGGCACCCCGCATGAAGAAGCGGCGAAGAAACTCGCCGACTTCTCCGCCAGCGCCGAGGCGATGGACTTGTACAAAGAGAACTTCGCTGTTCTTGCACAGCCGGGGCTTGCCAAGCCGCAGACCGAATTGCCAGCCGATTATGAGCAGCGCCTGATCAAGAACGACTTTGCCTGGGCCTCGAAGAATCGCGACGAGATCCTGGCTGAATGGCGCAAGCGGTATGACGGCAAGTCCGAGAAGGTTGTCGCGAAATAACTGACCCACACATCCTGTGGCGAGGGAGCTTGCTCCCGCTGGAGCGCGAAGCGGTGCCAAATTCTGCAAATGAGTAGTGTCAGGCACTCCACATCTGCGGAAGTTGCGACTGCAGCGAAGCCGAGCGGGAGCAAGCTCCCTCGCCACAAAAGCGGGATTGACTCTATGACACAACCCAAAGACCTGCTCATCGTCGGCGCCGGCATCCTCGGCCTGTCCCACGCCTACGCCGCTGCCAAACGCGGTCTCAAGGTCGCGGTATTCGAACGCACCGCTACGCCCCTCGGCGCTTCGGTGCGCAATTTCGGCCAGGCACTGGTCACCGGTCAGCCACCCGGCACCATGCTCGCACTGGCCAAGGCCAGCCGCGAAATCTGGGGTGACTGGGCGCAACTCGCCGGACTGCAGATCAAGCGCAACGGCTCCTATCTGTTCGCCCGCAGCGAAGCCGAAGAACACCTGCTCGAAGCGTTCTCCGCCGGGCGCGCGATCGAGCACGGCTACAACGTCGAACTGCTGCGCGGCGCGGCGTTGCGTGATCTGTATGGCGGCCAGTTCAGCCATCACCGCGCCGCACTGCACGGCATTGACGATCAACAGCTGTACTCGCGCGAAGCCATCCCGGCACTGATCGACTACCTGCGCCGCGACCTCGGCGTCGAGTTTCACTTTTCCCCCCTGGTGCGCGATGTCGAGCCGGGACATCTGCACAGCACCGCCGGCAGTTTTCCCGCGAAGCAGATCATCGTCTGCTCCGGCCATGATTATCAGACCCTGCTCGCCGAGCCGATTGCCGCGCTTGAGCCGCAAGTCTGCCGCTTGCAAATGCTCCGGGCCAAACCGCAGTTCGATTTCAATCTGCAACACGCCGTGCTCACTGGTCTGAGCTGCGTGCACTACGGCGCCTTCGCCGATTTGCCGGAAGCCGCGGCGGTGCAGGCACAGATCCTCCGTGAACAACCGCACCTGCACGCCAACGGCATTCACCTGCTGATCAGCCCGACACCCTATGGCGAACTGATCATTGGCGACTCACATCACTACGGCAGCGACGCTTCACCGTTCAGTGCCGAGCAGATTGACGACTGGATGCTGGAACTCGCCGAGCAGACCCTGGGCTGCCGGGTGCAAGTGGTCGAACGCTGGCAGGGCGTCTATGGCGCTCGCGGCCCCGGCCCGTTCTCGTTCCTGCGCCCGGCGCCGGGTTTGAGCGTGGCGCTGATGCACACCGGCGTCGGCATGAGCGTCGGCCCGGCGCTGGCCGAGCGCAACATTGCGCAGTTGCTGGAGGAGGCATGAATCACCAGCAGGTGGTGGCGCGGGTGTTTGGCCTGTATGAACGCTTCGGTGCCAGCGATTACATCGGCGAGCCGGTGTCGCAGCTCGAGCACATGTCCCAGGCCGCCGAGTTGGCGATGGCCGAGGGCTGTGATGATGAAGTGGTGTTCGCGGCGTTTTTCCATGACATCGGCCATCTATGTGCCGAAGGCGCGGACAACATGGGCGGTTATGGCGTGGTCAGCCATGAACGGCTCGGTGCGGATTATCTGCGTGAGGCGGGTTTCAGCGAGCGGCTGGCGCGGCTGGTGGAGTATCACGTGCAGGCCAAGCGTTATCTGACGTTGCGTGAGCCGGGGTATTACGCGCAGTTGAGTGAGGCGAGTCGCAGGACGCTTGAATATCAGGGCGGGGTGATGAGCGAGGCTGAGGCAGATGCGTTTGCGGCTGATCCGTTGTGTGCGCTGAGTCTGCGCATACGGCGCTGGGATGAGTTGGCGAAGGAGAGGGCGGTGCCGGTGATGGATCTGAGTGTGCTAAGGCGCAAGGCTGAGGTTTTGTTGTCGGCTGAATGATTGCAGCCCTCACCCCAACCCTCTCCCGGAGGGAGAGGGAGCTGATCTCCATGCTTTTCAAACCTGAGTTCGACTGGATATCTCAGGTCGGTGTATGACCCAAGAGCAACACAGTCGGCCCCCTCTCCCTCCGGGAGAGGGCTGGGGTGAGGGGGTAGCGATCTAAAGCTCAAGCACCCGATCAACCAACGCCTCAACCTGCTCCTGCCTTTCCCCCTGATTCAACTTCGCATGGGGATTCAACGATGACCACTGCGGATGCGCACGGGCCTTGCTCAAGGCTTCGGGCAGCTTGCCCTCGCGCCAGGTCTTATCCACAGGCGTGGCCACCTGAATGCTGTCCATCGCCGCATGTCCGCGCTGGTCCAGCGCCAACACCAACTGCCGCTGACGCAACGCCAACAAGCGCAGCACGGCGTCATCCACCGTCAATTCCCGCTGGCCTTTGAGCCTGCCGAGCAAACGACTGCCGTAACTGCGCGCGGTTTGCAGTGCGCCACCGGCAATCGCCCCGGCCAGTGCTGCTGCGCCGAGGGTAATGCCGCCGACCAACAAATCCACGCCAGCCCCGGCCGCCGCACCGGCAGCAATGCCGCCGCCGACGCGCACGCCAAGCTGCTTCAGGGTTTCCGGGTTGAACAGGTCATCACCCCAGCGCCCGTCGAGCAACGGCAAGTCACTGGCCGCCGCATCCTGCGGGCGAAACGCGTAGAGCTTGAGCAGCGCCTCGACACACTTTTGTTCGCGCTGGCGCACGGCTTTGCGCAATTCGCTGACCGCCTGCTGTTCCTGTTCAGGCTCGCTGACCACACTGCGCCGGCACGCCGCGCAATCGATCAGCAATTCGGCAATCAAGCGCGCGGCACTGTGTTGACGGGCTCGGCGATGGGCCTGTTGATCGGCGATCAACCGCTCCAATTGTGGTCGCGCATTTTCCAGCAGCAGGGCGAGGCTTTCATACAGTCGGCGTTCACCATCCTCGGGCGGTGCGACGCTGTCGAACCGTACCAGCGCATGCAGTCCCAGCCGCGCCAGTGCTTCGCGCCAATCAGGCTCGCGATGGTTGGCGCTGCTGACGAAATTCAGCACCGGCAGCAGCGGTTTGCCGCAACTGGCGAGCACTTCCAGCTCGTCGCGATATTTCGCCAGCACCGGTTCGCGGGCATCGATCACATACAGACCGGCGTCCGAGGCGAGCAATTGCCGCAGCACCTTGGCTTCCTGTTCAAAACGCTGGCGCGCCTCGCTGCCGTCGAGAAACCGCGCCAGCCGCGCCGGGCCGTCGAGGCGTTCGCCGGGACGTTCCAGACGTTCGAGAAAATCCAGCAGGGCGATGGCATCTTCCAGCCCTGGCGTATCGTACAGATCGAGCAACGGCTCGCCGTCCACCGACAAGCGCGCGCCTTCGACGTGCCGGGTGGTGCTCGGCCGGTGCGAGACTTCGCCGAAGCCGACATCGCGGGTCAGTGTGCGCAGCAGCGAGGTCTTGCCGACGTTGGTGTGGCCGACCACCGCGAGTTTCAACGGGGCTTTGCGTGCATCAGTCATGTCCGCTCTCCAGCCAGTTCATCGGCGCGCAATCGGCGAACGGCAGTTCCAGCTGTTGCAGCGCAGCGTGCCAGTCGCCCAGACGTTGCCCGTCCAGCGCTTCGCCGGGCGGCGCTTGCAGCAGCCAGATGCGGGTGGCGCCGGCATTGCGTGCCAGTTCGGCGATCAGCGCGAGGCTGCCGCGATCCGGCGAGCGTCGCGGATCGCAGGCGATCGCCAGCCGCGCCGGTGGGAAGCGACTGAGTTGCTCGAGCAGTTTGTGCCGCGATTCGCGACTGTCGAGGACGCCGGCATTGCTGACGTTTGTCGGCAGCGCCGGTGGCCATGGGCGCTGTTCGTCCAACTCGATCGCTACCAGCAGCGCGCCTTCACTGACGAGCTCGCCGACGTTGCTTTCGACGCGGTGCAGTTGCGCCGGCTCCGGGTCGTTGACGCCGAGACGTTCGCTGGTTGGCATCAACCGTTCGCGCAGTTGCGCGTAGCCGGGCAGGTTCAGGTCCAGGCGCAGCGCGGCTTTGCCGCTGTTCCAGCGCCAAAAACAGAACAGCGCGAGCAGCAGGCGTGGCAGCACGCCGTAGACCACCAGCACGCCGACCAGCCAGGTGGCCCAGGCCTGCCGGGCGCTTTCAAGATCGAGGGCGCCATCGCCGCTGGCGCGAATCATCTCCTGCGTGGGCACGTTGAAGCCCAGCAGCGACGGCAGATAGCCGAGGGCTTGGGTCACGTGGATAAAGGTGTCGGCGCCGAGGATCGTGGTTTCCCAGACAAAGCCGTAACGCCGGGTGGCCATCAGCGTCAGCAGCAAAATCAGCGCGCTGAGCATCGCCAGCAGCCACAAGCCATTGACCAAAGCGCCCAGCGCCCAGCGATTGAGTTTTTTGCGTTGCAGCAGCAACAGCAAGGCCGGCGCCAGTTGCGCGGCTTTGGCGTCGCGAGCGAATTTTTCACTCAGCCACAGCCACAAGTGCCCAAGGCTGGCGCCGTGTTCGCCAGCGAAGATCAACCCCAGCGCCCAGCTCAACAGCAGAAGCAGATTGATCCCGAGCAGACTGCCCAGCGCCCAGAACACATTCACTGGCGTCTGCCCGAGCGCGGCGAAAGCCAGACCGGCGCCGCTGAGCACGGCGAAAATCATCAACAGCACTAGCGCCAGGCGCGCGCCTTGCAGCCAATGCTTGAGGGCGGCAGTCAGTCCGTCACGCTCGGCCAGCCATAACGCCCGGCGCTGAATGCGGCTCGGCAGGTCGCCGCCAGCGGCGCGGGCCAGACGATTGGCTTCCAGATCATCCAGCGGCCCCGCGTGTTCTTCGCGCAGGCGGATGGTTTCGGTGAGCCAGAGGTTTTGCAGTGGAGTCAGTTCAGTCACGCGGCGTCCCGTCGCTAAATCGAGCGCTGAGCATAACCGCTGTGGCGCTTATCGGGGTAAGCGCGGCTCTGGTATCCTCGCCGCCATGACTAAATCACTCCCCCTCAGCCTGATCGCAGCCCTCGGTGAAAACCGCGTGATCGGCGTCGACAACAGCATGCCCTGGCACCTGCCGGGGGACTTCAAATACTTCAAGGCGACCACGCTCGGCAAGCCGATCATCATGGGCCGCAAGACCTGGGATTCGCTCGGTCGGCCGTTGCCTGGTCGCTTGAATATCGTGGTCAGCCGTCAGCCGGATCTGCAGCTCGAAGGCGCCGAGGTCTACCCGTCGCTGGAAGCCGCCGTGGCGCGCGCCGAGGAATGGGCGAAAGCCCAAGGCGTTGATGAACTGATGCTGATTGGCGGCGCGCAGTTGTACGCGCAAGGGCTGGCGCAGGCCGATCGTCTGTACCTGACCCGCGTGGCGCTGAGCCCGCAAGGGGATGCGTGGTTTCCGGAGTTTGATCTGAACGAGTGGAAGCTGGTGTCGAATGTGCCGAATCCGGCAGAGGGTGATAAACCCGCGTACAGCTTCGAAGTCTGGGAGAAAGCCTAAAAAGCATCGCGAGCAGGCTCACTCCTACAGGGGAACGCATTCCAAATGTAGGAGTGAGCCTGCTCGCGATAGCGGTCTGTCAGGCGCTACTTAAGCCTGGGCCAACTCTGCGTCCTCATCCGCATCCAGCAGCGCTTTATCCGTCTGCTGCATGACTTGGCTGGTAATCGCCCCAGCGGTGATCGAACCACTCACGTTCAACGCCGTGCGACCCATGTCGATCAACGGCTCGACCGAAATCAGCAATGCCACCAGTGACACCGGCAAGCCCATCGCCGGCAGCACGATCAGGGCGGCGAACGTCGCACCGCCACCAACCCCAGCGACACCGGCCGAACTCAACGTGACAATCGCCACCAGCGTCGCGATCCACAGCGGATCCAGCGGGTTGATGCCAACCGTTGGCGCGACCATCACCGCCAGCATCGCCGGATAGAGGCCGGCGCAACCGTTCTGGCCGATGGTTGCGCCGAACGATGCGGCGAAACTGGCGACCGACGACGGAATGCCCAGACGACGGGTCTGCGCTTCGATGCTCAGCGGAATGGTCGCGGCGCTGGAGCGGCTGGTGAAGGCGAACGTCAGCACCGGCCAGATCTTGCGGAAGAAGCGCAACGGGTTGATCCCGGCGGCCGAAACCAGCACGCCGTGCACCACGAACATCAGACCCAGGCCGATATACGAGACCACCACGAAACTGCCGAGTTTGATGATGTCCTGCAGGTTGGAACCGGCGACCACTTTGGTCATCAGCGCCAGCACACCGTACGGGGTCAGCTTCATCACCAGACGCACCAGACGCATCACCCAGGCTTGCAGGGTGTCGATGGCGTTGATCACTTTCTGACCTTTCTCGACGTCGTCCTTGAGCAGTTGCAGCGCAGCCACCCCGAGGAACGCGGCAAAAATCACCACACTGATGATCGAGGTCGGCTTGGCCCGGGCCAGGTCGGCGAACGGGTTCTGCGGGATGAACGACAGCAGCAACTGCGGCACATTCAGGTCGGCAACCTTGCCGGCGTAGTCGTTCTGAATGGTTTGCAGGCGCGCCATTTCCTGAGTGCCGGCGACCAGACCTTCAGCGGTGAGGCCGAACAGGTTGGTCAGGCCGATGCCGATCAGCGCCGCGATGGCGGTGGTGAACAGCAGCGTGCCGATGGTCAGGAAACTGATCTTGCCCAGCGACGAGGCGTTGTGCAGACGGGCCACGGCGCTGAGGATTGAAGCGAACACCAGCGGGATCACGATCATCTGCAGCAGCTGCACGTAGCCGTTGCCGACCAGATCGAACCAGCCGATCGAGGCTTTCAGTACCGGGTTGCCGGCACCGTAGATCGTGTGCAGGGCGACGCCGAACGCCACGCCGAGGACCAGTGCAAGCAGGACTTTTTTCGCCAGGCTCCAGGTCGTGTGGCGGGTTTGCGCCAGACCGAAGAGCAGGGCGAGGAACACCAGCAGGTTGAGAATCAGCGGTAGATTCATGAGGACTCCAGAAAAGACTGTGCCAACAGCCATCCGGGGCTGCTGCGAACCGGCAAGCCTAACAGCTTGATTTGCAATGATTTAATACCGAAATGGCAGGGTGTCCGTCGTTTTTGGAATAAGCGCGTGTCGCTGTCGGCAATGCAGCTGACGCGCAGGGGACGTACGCGGTCGCTGACAGGCCAGGGTTGTCACACTTATTTGTTAGCGTCGAACTCTTTGGATCGGGGAGTAGCGCTATGAGAATTGCACGCACGTTGTTGGCTGTGGCATTGGCGGCGGGCCTGACCGGTCAGGCTTACGCCACGGAGCTCAAGCATTGGCCGGCAGATCAGGCCAAGGTGCTCGACGCGATGATCGCCGCCAACGCCAACAAGGGTAACTACGCGGTGTTCGACATGGACAACACCAGTTACCGCTACGACCTCGAAGAGTCTTTGTTGCCGTTCATGGAAAACAAGGGCCTGATCACCCGCGACAAGCTCGACCCCTCGCTGAAACTGATGCCGTTCAAGGACACCGCCGAGCACAAGGAGAGTCTGTTCAGTTATTACTACCGGCTCTGTGAAGTCGACGACATGGTCTGCTACCCGTGGGTGGCGCAGGTGTTTTCCGGCTTCACCCTCAAGGAACTCAAGGGCTATGTCGACGAGTTGATGGCCTCGGGCAAACCGATGCCGGCGACGTATTACGAAGGCGATGCGGTGAAGCAGCTGGATGTCAATCCGCCGAAGATCTTCACCGGTCAGCAGGAGCTGTACAACAAGCTGATGGAGAATGGCATCGAGGTCTACGTGATGACCGCCGCCTCCGAGGAACTGGTGCGCATGGTCGCGGCGGATCCCAAGTACGGCTACAACGTCAAACCGCAGAACGTCATTGGCGTTTCACTGCTGCTCAAGGATCAGAAGACTGGCGAGCTGACCACCGCGCGCAAGCAGATCACCGCCGGCAAATATGACGAGAAGGCCAACCTCGGCCTCGAACTGACTCCGTACCTGTGGACTCCGGCAACCTGGATGGCCGGCAAGCACGCAGCGATCCTGACCTACATTGACGAGTGGAAAAAACCGGTACTGGTTGGCGGCGATACCCCGACCAGCGACGGTTACATGCTGTTCCATGATGTCGACGTGGCCAAGGGCGGCATCCACTTGTGGATCAACCGCAAGGACAAGTACATGACGCAGATCAACGGCATGATGGCCAAACACGCAGCGGCGCAGGCCAAGGAAGGATTGCCGGTGACGGCGGACAAGAACTGGGTGATCGTCAAACCTGAAGAAATTCAGTAAGCCACGATCACATGTAGGAGCTGCCGAAGGCTGCGATCTTTTGATCTTGTTTTTGATCGTTCCCACGCAGAGCGTGGGAACGATCAGCCCCGCACTTGGCGGGGCATTTTTTTGTACGACGGTTAAGGCTTACAGCCCATCCAGCATCGCTTTGTTACGCACAGCACCCTTGTCGGCACTGGTCGCCAGCAGGGCGTAGGCCTTGAGGGCGGTGGTCACTTTGCGTGGACGCACCTCTACCGGTTTCCAGCCTTTCTTGTCCTGCTCGGCGCGGCGTGCCGCCAGTTCTTCGTCGCTGACCAACAGGTTGATCGAGCGGTTCGGAATGTCGATCAGCACTTTGTCGCCATCCTGCACCAGACCGATCGCGCCACCGGCCGCAGCTTCTGGCGAAGCGTGACCAATGGACAGGCCGGACGTACCGCCGGAGAAACGGCCGTCGGTGAGCAGCGCACAGGCTTTGCCCAGGCCTTTGGATTTCAGATAGGAGGTCGGGTAAAGCATTTCCTGCATGCCCGGGCCGCCTTTCGGGCCTTCGTAGCGAATGATGACGATGTCGCCTTCCTTCACTTCGTCGGCGAGGATGCCACGCACGGCGCTGTCCTGGCTTTCGAAGATCTTCGCGTTGCCTTCGAAAACGTGGATCGACTCATCGACACCGGCGGTTTTCACCACGCAACCATCCTGCGCGATGTTGCCGTAGAGCACGGCGAGGCCGCCTTCTTTCGAATAGGCGTGCTCGAAGCTGCGGATGCAGCCGTTTTCACGGTCGTCATCCAGGGTTTCCCAGCGGGTCGACTGGCTGAATGCGGTCTGGGTCGGAATGCCCGCAGGACCTGCCTTGAAGAAGTGGTGCACGGCTTCGTCGCTGGTCTGGGTGATGTCCCACTTGGCAATGGCTTCTTCCATGCTGCGACTGTGCACGGTCGGCAGGTCGGTGTGCAGCAGCCCGCCACGGGCCAGCGAACCGAGGATGCTGAAAATGCCGCCGGCGCGGTGCACGTCTTCCATGTGGTATTTCTGGATGTTCGGCGCGACTTTGCACAGCTGCGGCACGCTGCGCGAGAGACGATCGATGTCGCGCAGGTCGAAATCGATCTCGGCCTCCTGGGCAGCAGCGAGCAAGTGCAGGATGGTGTTGGTCGAACCGCCCATGGCGATGTCGAGCATCATTGCGTTCTCGAACGCCTTGAAGTTGGCGATGTTGCGCGGCAGCACAGAGTCGTCGTTCTCGCCGTAGTAACGCTTGCACAGCTCGACGATGGTGCGCCCGGCCTGCAGGAACAGTTGTTCGCGGTCGCTGTGGGTGGCCAGGGTGGAACCGTTGCCCGGCAAGGCCAGGCCCAGTGCTTCGGTCAGGCAGTTCATCGAGTTGGCGGTGAACATGCCGGAGCACGAACCGCAGGTCGGGCAGGCGCTGCGCTCGTACTCGGCGACTTTCTCGTCAGAAGCGCTGGAGTCGGCGGCGATCACCATGGCGTCGACGAGGTCGAGACCGTGGGAGGCGAGTTTGGTCTTGCCGGCTTCCATCGGACCGCCGGAAACGAAGATCACCGGGATGTTCAGGCGCAGTGCGGCCATCAGCATGCCCGGGGTGATCTTGTCGCAGTTGGAAATGCACACGATGGCGTCAGCGCAGTGGGCGTTGACCATGTACTCGACGGAGTCGGCGATGATCTCGCGGCTCGGCAACGAATACAGCATGCCATCGTGGCCCATGGCGATGCCGTCATCGACGGCGATGGTGTTGAATTCCTTGGCCACGCCATCGGCGCGTTCGATCTCGCGGGCGACCAGTTGACCCAGGTCCTTCAGGTGCACGTGGCCCGGGACGAACTGGGTGAACGAGTTGGCGATGGCGATGATCGGCTTCTTGAAGTCGTCATCCTTCATCCCGGTGGCGCGCCACAGTGCGCGGGCGCCGGCCATGTTGCGGCCGTGGGTGGATGTTTTCGAGCGGTAATCTGGCATGGAGCACTCCGGGCGGCTAATCACGTACTAAAGGGGAGTGAGCTTCTGTTGACCTCTGAAACACCCGAAAAATGGCCGTGTGTCCGGAAGCTGCCGATGACGTTGCGGGATCGCCGCTGGTCTCAGCCTGAGCTCATAAACCCGCCGGGGATGAATGGCGATGAATGAGGCGATTCTACACCGCTGGCGTTCTGAGGGAATGGCGCAAAGCATTGTTCCCGTGCCCAAGGCGCTCGCTCAGTGACGACTGGCACGGTCAATGGTCGCCACCCGGCATTACCGGATCACTGCGCAGGTTGAGGGTGCGACGGCCAATCACGCTGTTGAGCAGCAGGGATATGCCGCTCAGCGCCACAAATCCGTAGCCCAGCGTCGCTTGCAGGTTGGTCGGGCCAAGGCTGATCAGGGCGCTGACCAGCCCGCCACAGATAAAGATGATGGTGCTGCCGGCAGACGCCGATGCGCCGGCGTTTTCGGTGAACAGGCTCATGGCCCGGGAGGTGGCCGGTGGCCGGGAAATGGTGGTGCCCGCCGTGCAGATCAGCATCGGAACAAGCACCGTCGCAGCTGACAGCTCATGGTTGGCGGCCAGGTAGAGCATCACCAGACCCGAAATCAGGATCAGACTCTGTCCGGTGAAAATCTGCTGTTGCGCATTGATAAGCCGGTTCAACACGCTGGCGAGCAAGCCGCCGAAGACATAGGAGGCGCCGTAAATCAGCAGGATCAAGGCGAAATCGTAGGGGGCCATTTGCAGCTGCTCCATGAAGATCAGCGGCGAAGTGACGATGAAGGAAAAGTGGCAAGCGAAAGCGAACGCGGAAATCAGCCAACAGCTGACAAATTCGAAATTGCCCAGGACGCGTTGGTAGGACTGGATGAAGCCCAGGCGGTTGGCATCATGAGGAGGACGGCTGTTATCGAGCAGTCGCCAGGTCTTGAGCAGAACCACGGCGGCCAAGGCGATGAACACCCAGAAGCTGCCGCGCCAGCCGAACGTCACTTGCAGAAACGTGCCCGCCAGCGGCGATACCGAAATGAAGATCCCCGTCGCGGTGACCATCAGGATTCGCAGGCGGTCACGCTCGTTCCCTGCAAACAGATCCTGCACCAGAGCCTGGGACAGCACGAAGCACCCGCATCCCAGTGCCTGCATCACCCGAAAAATCAGAAACAGCGTGTAGTCATTGCTCAGCACACAGCCGAGGGCGCCGAGCAGCGACACAGTCATGCCGGCGAGCAGCAGACCCTTGCGGCCGATCACGTCGGACAGCGGACCGATCAGCAGCTGGGCAAACGCAATGCCCACGGCGAACAGACTGATCGAGAGTGCAATGTCGCTCGGGGATCGATCAAAGTGTGCCGCCAGCGCCGGGAAGGACGGCAAGAGCACATCCAGCGGGAACACGCCGAGCAGGATCATTGCCAGCAACAGGCTGACGGCACCGCGCTGTTGGCGGCGGGTAACTACCCGGCTGTGTTTATCCATCGATCAATCCTGCCTTGGCGAACAGTGTCTGGTTGTGGGGCAGTGCAAAGAAACCGGCCTTGTGCAACGCCTCCAGTGTCGGTTTGCAGCCAGCGCGGGCACGGGCGCGGTTGGCCGGCACCGTCGCCATGCCGCCGACGATTTCCATCACGTCGCTGTCAGCGATACCGACTGAACGCAGGCTTTGTTGCAGCCAGCTTTCGTCGGCTTCGAAGAAAATCGAAATGATCTCCACCAGCGTCTTGCTGACGAACAGTCGCTGCCGACTGTTCATGGCGATCCAGAAGTAATGGAAGGCTTCAGCAAAATAACGACTGTGCCGGGCCTCGTCGGCGAGGTGATCGCGCAGCATGTCGTTCACGCTGGAAACCAGCGTGTCGCGACACACCTCCAGCAGCTCCCGGGCAATGATGGTTTCCGAGACGAATCCAAGAAGAAACCAGGCCAGTGCGCGGTTCTTCTCCGGTGCGCGCGCGATCAGGGCGTTCATGCGGGTGATGCGCCTGGGGATGACAGGGCGTCGGGTGATGTTGTAGAGCGCGGCGATCTGTTCGGCAATCTGGTTTGAGAACAGTGCGTGATAGCCCTCGTCGGTATATAGCTGCAGCGCCGCGTGCTTCATCGGCAGTGGTATGTAGATGGGCAGCTCCCGGTGCACGATGACTTCCACCGCACGGTTGACGATGCGATGTTCAAGCAGCGTGGTGTAATCGAGGAAATACACAAGGTGATTGGCGGTCAGGCGATGCAGCGTTTCGCGACCCTTGGCCTGGATGGCGGGATGCGCCAGATAGGGCAGGAAGGCCGGGGGAAACCAGTAGCGCGTTTGCAATTGCTGCTCGACATTCGCCGGCAGCCGGTAGTCATGAGTGCTGCTGCGAACCGACGCGCGGCTTTCCCAATCGGGAAGGGTAAATTTAAGCGACCATGACACCGGGGCTTCGCCCTCATCCAGCGCTGTTGAAATCATGACGGTACCCCGCACAGCAGATCGCGCATTTCCTGGCACATGGCCTGACCATCGCTTTCTCCGCACCCGACGAAGAACAAAGGCTGCTCGGCGCTGCCTTCGAGACCGAGCAGGGTTTCGACCCGGGCGTCGGCAAACGCTCCCGTCAGCCAGGTACTCAGCCCCAGTGTTGTCGCCACCAGTTGAAAGGTTTGCGAGAGATGACCCGCATCAATGAACGCCATGCGGTAGGCGCGCGAATGTTCGTACTTCCACCAGAGTCGATCGAATCGCGCGGTGATGAACAGGCCCAGCGGCAGGTTATTGATGAAATGCTGGCCGCCGAGCAATTGCCCCAGCTCTGGGTCGGGCAGCGGATTGACCCGGCTCAAGGCGTGCTCCGCAGGGTGATAGGCATAGATGCCGGGTTCGAGCCCGAAGACATTCTGTGCGAGAAGAAAGCCCTCACAGGCGTTCAGGCCGCCGCCTGACGGACTGCTCCGACGTTCGCCGAGGCCTGGCGCGACGGGGTCGTCGTGCGCGTTTTCCCGCGCGGGGAGATAGCCGAGGGTGAAATACAGAAGCGTGCCGACCTCGTCCAGGGTCACCGCAGCACCGGTATAGGATCGGCAGGTCTTCCGTTTCAGCAATGCCTGAGTCAGGCTGTCAGTGTTCACATCACACGGTGCAGGCAGGGCGATAAGCGCTGCTGCTGATTGCCGCGTTCTGGGATTGGCGGGTTCCGGGGTTGCCAATACTTCGCGGCAGTGCGCCAGGTATTGTCTTGACCACTCATGAATGTTTTGCGGCACATGTTCGCAAGGGATGTTTTGTGTGCCGATGTGAAAGATCTTCGATAGCTCATCCCAGCCCCAATTCGGACTGTCTATTTTTGCAATGGTTAGAATGCCCGCGTGCAGAAGTTGTATGTCTATTATGTTTTGCGGGTCATACAGATTCGGATTGTTTATAAGTTGGGCGAGGCGAGTGGAGTAGTCAAGATCAAGCTCGTGTTGAGTATGTGTCTTATAGTTCCATACAACCTGTCCGGGTGGGCGCGGCAATATAAATAGAAAAGGACTGATATACATTTATTCAATTCACTCAAGGGAAGTCTGAAGGACGCCGGAGTGCCGGCACTCTCCGGCGTCCAGACTTGCTTAGCGGGTTTTGGCTGCAACCAGGAAGGCCAGGTTGGCGAGTTTGTTTGTTTCCAGATAAATGGTTTTCATGATGTGAACTCCTTGTTCATAAGTAGTTGAAGTCGCCTCATGGCGACAACTTCATAATAGTTTGTAATCGAATATTGGCAAGGGGTTATTAAGTAGGAATATTCCAGTAATTCTGTCGGAGTGGTCTAGTGTTGGATATCTACCGTGTAGGTTAATTTTCCATAACTAACAGGCGTGGCGAAACGTCCTGCAAGAAAGTTGGAAGATAATTGTAGGAAGACGACAAGACACTCATGGCGAGTGTGAAGAAAGGCGGGAAGGTGACGCAAAAAAACGGGGAGCTCAGTGGCTCCCCGTGTTCAACCGCATTCAGCTGTTGGGCAGCAGACGGCAGGTGATGCTCTTGATGTAGCGGGTTTCGGCGATGGCCGGATGCACCGGATGATCCGGGCCCTGGCCGCCACGCTCGAGCATCTGGATATTGCGGTCCAAGTGACGGGCGCTGGTCAGCAGGATGTTCTGCAGATCATCTTCCGGCAGGTGCATGGAGCACGAAGCACTGACCAGAATGCCGTCCTTGGTCAGCAGGCGCATGGCTTGCTCGTTTAGACGACGGTAGGCGCCTTCGCCATTCTTCATGTCTTTCTTGCGTTTGATGAACGCTGGCGGATCGGCAACGATCACGTCGAAACGCTCTTCGCTGGCTTTCAGTTCCTTCAGCGCTTCAAAGACATCGCCTTCGATGCAGGTCATCTTGTCAGCGAAACCGTTCAGCGCAGCGTTGCGCTCTACACCGTCGAGGGCGAATGCGGAGGCGTCGACGCAGAACACTTCGCTGGCGCCGAACGCCGCGGCCTGCACGCCCCAGCCACCGATGTAGCTGTACAGGTCCAGCACGCGTTTGCCTTTGGCGTAGGGCGCCAGACGCGCGCGGTTCATACGGTGATCGTAGAACCAGCCGGTTTTCTGACCTTGAATGACCGGTGCCTCGAACTTCACGCCGTTTTCTTCCAGCGCTACCCACTCCGGTACCAGACCGAATACGGTTTCGACGTAGCGGTTGAGACCTTCGGCGTCGCGGGCGGCGGAGTCATTCTTGAACAGAATGCCACTTGGCTTGAGCACTTGGGTCAGCGCTGCGATCACGTCGTCCTTGTGCGCTTCCATGGTCGCCGAGGCGATTTGCACCACGAGGATGTCGCCGAAACGATCGACCACCAGACCCGGCAGCAGGTCGGAATCGCCGTAGACCAGACGGTAGAACGGCTTGTCGAACAGACGCTCGCGCAACGACAGCGCGACGTTCAGGCGATGCACCAGCAGCGACTTGTCCAGTGCCAGTTTGATGTCGCGCGAGAGCAGACGCGCGCAGATCAGGTTGTTCGGGCTCATCGCTACGATGCCCAGCGGCTTGCCACCGGCGGCTTCGAGCACCGCCTGATCGCCGGCCTTGAAGCCGTGCAGAGGCGTGGCGGCCACGTCGATTTCGTTGCTGTAGACCCACAAGTGGCCGTTGCGCAGGCGACGGTCGGCGTTGGCTTTGAGGCGCAGGCTAGGCAGGGACATGACGTCGCTCCGGAAAAAAGAGCGGGAGTATAGCGTGTTGCGGTTTGCGCCGGGCTGAGGATGCGATGAAACGCTGATGATGCCTTCGCGAGCAGGCTCGCTCCCACAGGGGAATGCATTTCAAGTGTGGGAGCGAGCCTGCTCGCGAACGGGACCGCGAAGATTACGCAGCCAGTGCGTCAATCAGGGCCTGGCTGAACGCCGGCACATCATCCGGCTGGCGACTGCTGATCAGGTTGCCGTCCTTGACCACTTCCTGATCGACCCAGTTGACGCCGGCATTGACCAGATCGTCCTTGACGGTCTTGTAGCTGGTCATGGTCTTGCCATTGACCAGCCCCGCCGAGATCAGCAGCCAGCTGCCATGACAGATCACGGCAATCGGCTTGCCCGCCGATGCGGCGGTCTTGACCAGATGCTGGGCATCCTGATCAATGCGGATGGTGTCGGAATTCTGCACACCGCCCGGCAGCAGCACGGCATCGTATTGATCGATGCTCACCGCCTGGAAGGTGTTGGCGACGGGGAAGTCGTCCGCCGGTTTGTCATGGTTCCAGCCTTTGACCGTGCCGGCCTCGGCGGAAAGGATATCGACCTGCACGCCGGCCTGTTCCAGGGCATCCTTGGGACCGGTCAACTCGACTTGTTCAAAACCATCGGTAACCAAAATAGCGACGCGTTTGCCATTGAGGGAAGTTGCCATCGGTAAGCTCCTGAGTCTGTGGAGATTTTGCCTTCGCAGCGAACCGTCGAGGTCCGATGCGCCCTACAGAGTCCGAAGCCTGAGCGCGGATGAAAGTTCCGGCGATGTGCCCATCGGTGTGTCGCCCTGCCGTTTCAGCGGTTAGAATCGCCGCCTGCCCCGGAGTGTGTACTTATGTCCCAAGAGCTGACCACCGAACAGATTCAACAATCGCTGCAAGGCATCAGTGTGCCGGCGCAACCGCAGATCATGGTGGATCTGCAAATGGAGCAGTACATGCCCGACCCGGACCTGGAGGTGATCGCCAAGCTGATCTCCCAGGATCCCGGCCTGTCCGGCGCGCTGCTGAAAATCGTCAACTCGCCGTATTACGGCCTGAGCAACAAGATCACCTCGATCCAGCGGGCGGTGAACCTGTTGGGCAGCCGTTCGATCATCAACCTGATCAACGCGCAGTCGATCAAGGGCGAGATGAACGACGACACCATCGTCACCCTCAACCGTTTCTGGGACACCGCGCAGGATGTGGCGATGACCTGCCTGACCCTGGCCAAGCGCATCGGCACCCAGGCCGGTGATGAAGCCTATGCGTTGGGCCTGTTCCACGATTGCGGCGTGCCGTTGATGCTGCAGCGCTTCCCCAATTACATGACCGTGCTGGAAGAGGCTTACGCCAGCGCCAGCCCGGACTGCCGTGTGGTGGATACGGAAAACCGCGTGTTCAACACCAACCACGCCGTGGTCGGTTACTACACCGCCAAGTCCTGGCGCCTGCCGGAGCATGTCAGCGCCGCCATCGCCAACCACCACAACGCGCTGGCGATTTTCAGTGACGAATCGTCGAAGAACAGCCAACTGAAAAATCTCCTGGCGATCCTGAAAATGGCCGAGCACATCTGCGCCTCGTATCGGGTGCTCGGCAACCAGAGCGAAGATTTCGAGTGGAATGCCGTTGGCCCGCTGGTGCTGGATTACGTCGGTCTGTCGGACTACGACTTCGAAACGCTCAAACAAACGATTCGCGACCTCGGCGCGCATTGATCCGAGGACACCATGCCTGAACTGCCGGAAGTCGAAACAACCCGTCGCGGAATTGCCCCGCACCTTGAAGGCCAACGGGTCAGCCGGGTCATCGTCCGCGACCGGCGCCTGCGCTGGCCGATCCCGGAAGACCTCGATGTGCGCCTGTCCGGGCAGCGCATCGTGCTGGTCGAGCGGCGGGCCAAGTACCTGTTGATCAACGCGGAGATCGGCACGCTGATCAGTCACTTGGGCATGTCGGGCAATCTGCGCCTGGTCGAGGCGGGGTTGCCGGCGTTGAAGCACGAACACGTCGACATCGAACTGGAATCGGGACTGGCCCTGCGTTACACCGATCCGCGACGGTTCGGCGCGATGCTGTGGAGCACCGACCCGCTCAATCACGAGCTGCTGATTCGCCTCGGTCCGGAGCCGCTGACCGATCTGTTCGATGGCGAGCGCTTGTTCCAGCTGTCACGCGGCCGCGCGATGGCGGTCAAGCCGTTCATCATGGACAACGCGGTGGTGGTCGGAGTCGGCAATATTTACGCGACCGAAGCGCTGTTCGCCGCCGGTATCGATCCGCGCCGGGAAGCGGGGGGCATTTCCCGCGGGCGTTATCTGAAACTGGCGATCGAAATCAAACGCATCCTTGCCGCTGCCATCGAGCGGGGCGGCACAACGTTGCGCGACTTCATTGGCGGGGACGGGCAGCCGGGCTATTTCCAGCAGGAACTGTTTGTCTACGGCCGCGGCGGTCAGCACTGCAAGGTCTGCGGCACCGGCCTGCGCGAAGTGAAGCTTGGCCAGCGCGCCAGCGTGTTTTGCCCGCGCTGCCAGACCTGAAAAATCCTTGGGTCTATAGTGAGAAGTCTCACTGTTCAGCCCGAAGGATCGTGCCATGAAAGTCCTGCAAGTCTTCTTCGTCACGCTGCTGCTGTGTTCCAGCCTGCTCGTTCAGGCCTCGGAAAGCGGCAGCGGTGACCCCCGTTACACCATCCAGAATCCCCCGGCGTACGCCATGCTCGGCGACCTGCTGATTGCTCGACCCTTGCTGGTGGTGGCGACGGTGATCGGTGCGGGAGCGTTTGTGGTGTCGCTGCCGTTTACCGCGCTGGGTGGCGGTGTTGGCGATGCCGGACAGGCGCTGGTGGTCGACCCGGCGAAAGCAGCGTTTGTGCGGTGTCTGGGGTGTACGGGGGAGGGGTTCGAACAGCGCGAGTGAGCTGATAGGATTTCAGCGGTGTGGCTGATGGCCCATTCGCGAGCAGGCTCGCTCCCACAGGGGAATGCATTGCAAAATGTGGGAGCGAGCCTGCTCGCGAAGAGGGCCAGACGGGCACCGAAGAGATCAGGCCTTGCCGGTGATCTTGCGGTATTTCTCCATCAACTGCTCTTCAGTCTCCGGATGGGCTTCGTCCAGTGGAATGCAATCCACCGGGCAGACCTGCTGGCACTGCGGTTCGTCATAGTGGCCGACGCACTGGGTGCACAGGTTCGGGTCGATCACGTAGATCTCTTCGCCTTGGGAAATGGCGGCGTTCGGGCACTCGGGTTCGCAGACGTCGCAGTTGATGCAATCGTCGGTGATGATCAGGGACATGCTAACTCCAGCCGGGGCAGCAGGCCCGGGCGCTATAAATCAATGCGCGCAATTGTGCCGCATTGGCGAGCGCAGTGCACGCGGGGGCGATCAAGGGCTGCAAAACAGAGATCGCAGCCTTCGGCAGCTCCTACAAACAAAGATTCCAGCCTTCGACAGCTCCTACTTTTTGAAGCGCAGGGTCAGTGCGTCGGCCACGGCCGGGTGAACGAACTTGCTGATATCGCCGCCCAGCGCGGCAATCTCCCGCACCAGCGTCGAGGAAATGAACGAATAACGCTCGGACGGTGTGAGAAACAGGCTCTCCACATCCGGCGCCAGTTGACGGTTCATGTTGGCCAGCTGGAATTCGTATTCGAAGTCCGACACCGCGCGCAGACCACGCAGGAACACATTGGCGTTCTGCTCTTTGGCGAAATGCGCAAGCAGCGTCGAGAAACCGACCACTTCCACGTTGGGCAGGTGTCTGGTGACCTCGCGAGCCAGTTCGACCCGTTGTTCCAGCGGGAACAGCGGGTTCTTTTTCGGGCTGGCGGCGACCGCAATGATCACGTGATCGAACAGGCGCGAGGCGCGTTCGACCAGATCGCCATGGCCCTTGGTAATAGGGTCGAAGGTACCTGGGTACAACACTCGGTTCATCGCGTCGTCCTGGCGGGAGTCCGTTGGGGAGTCGGATGGTATCGCAGCCTTCCCGGTCGGCCAAGTCGCCTGTTCGGTAAGAAAGCACTATAGACGATAGGAACAGGCTGCTTTTTCATGGATTTTTCAGTCGATCCGCCAGGGCCGTTGCCAGTTGCGCGGTCAGGCCATACACCGACAGCTGCGGGTTGGCACCGATGCTGGTGGGGAACAGCGAGCCGTCGTGGATCGACAGATTACTGAGCTGGTGATGGCGACCGAGGCTGTCGGCGACCGCACTGTTCGGATCTTCACCCATGGCGCAACCGCCCATGACGTGGGCACTGCCCAGTCGCGTGCGGTACAACTCCAGGCTCAATCCATCGATCAGCGAGCGCGCCTCAGACAGTGTCTTCACATAGCGACCGTCGGCATGCATCGGCATCACCGCTTGCGCGCCGCCGGCGAACTGGATTTCCGCCATAACGTGAAAGGCCCGGCGCAAACCGTCCCAGGCGTACTGCGAGACCTGATAGTCGAGCACTGGCGAGCCGTCGCCGCGCAGTTCCACCGAGCCACCGCTGCTGTCCGGGTGAAAGCCGTCGCGCAGCAGCGCCAGCATCGCGTGGGTGTGCGGCAGGTCGGCCATGTGTTGCGCGTTCTCGCGGCCGAAACCGCCGAGCAGCGTGGCCGCCAGCGCCGGGTGCAGCGGTGGCACTTCGAGCTTGAAAGCCATCGGACCGGTGGTGCCGTCCTTCCACTGGAAATGGTCGGAATAGATGGACTGCGGCGCGCCGTAAAACGGATTGACCACCTCGGCGAAACGCGCGGCGGACATGTTCACCGGATGCAGGAAGGTACGCTTGCCCAGGCACGCATGCGGATCCGGCGCGTCCGAGCGCAGCAGCAACGCCGGGCTGTTGATGCCGCCGCCGGCCAGCACGTAATGCCGCGCCTTGACCGTGATGCTGCGCCCGGTCGGCTCGACGCAGCGTTCGTCCATTGCCACGCAATGCAGCCCGGTAACCTTGTCGCCGCTGATCAGCAGCTTCTCCACCCGCGCCAGATACAGCAGCTCGCCGCCCTTTTCCAGCGTCGCCGGGATGGTCGTGACCATCATCGATTGCTTGGCGTTGCTCGGGCAGCCCATGCCGCAATAGCCGAGATTCCAGCAGCCACGCACGTTGCGCGGGATCACGTGCCAGCTGTAGCCGAGTTGCTCGCAGCCTTTGCGGATCACGTCGTTGTTGGCGTTAGGCGGCACCATCCATGGGGCGACGCCGAGGCGCTGCTCCATTTTTTCGAACCACGGCGCCATCTCTGCCGGGCTATGGCCTTTGACGTTGTGTTCCCTTGCCCAGTGTTCGAGGGTCGGTTCGGGTGTGCGAAAGCTTGAGGTCCAGTTGATCAGCGTCGTGCCGCCGACTGCGCGGCCCTGCAGGATAGTGATTGCGCCGTCCTTGCTCATCCGCCCGATGCCTTCCTGATAGAGGCTGCTGTAGGCCTCGTCCTCGAGCAGTTTGAAATCCGAACTGGTTTTCAGCGGGCCTTCTTCGATCAGCAGGACTTTGTAGCCGGCTGCGCTGAGGATTTCCGCTGTGGTGCCGCCGCCGGCGCCGCTGCCGATGATCGCCACATCGGCTTGGAGGGTGAGGTCGTCGCTCAGTTGCGCGCCGTTGTAGGTTTTCCAGCCTCGGGCAAGGCCTTCGCGGAAGGGGTCGGGTACGGGCATCGATCAGGTTCTCTTTATTATTTTTGGATGCGGCGGTGTGGCGGCCGACCTCTTCGCGAGCAAGCTCGCTCCCACATTTGAAATGCATTTTCCTGTGGGAGCGAGCCTGCTCGCGAAGGGCGCGACGCGCTTGTCAGACCTTGGGCGGCCCGGGATAACCGCAATGCGCCCAGGATTCGGCGCGGGTGTACCAGGCCATCATTACCATCTGCTGCAACGAGCTGTGGCCCGTGCGCAGCAGGCTCAGGGAACTGTTCTCCCAGCGTTCAAGGAACTGCCGCATCGCGTCGGAACTGGCGTTTTCCCAGCTGCCCCAGATTCCGGTCAGCGGCCCACGGGTCACGGCCATGCCGAGCACATCGAACAGCTGTCGAGTGAGCTTGAGCATTTCCGGCGACAGGTGATCGAGGCTGTAGTCCAGCGACTTCAGTGTGCCGTCGACCGCTGCGGGCATTTTCTCCGCCGCCACAGCACCGTCGAGCATCACCGGGATAAGCGCGCGCAGAAACAGCAGATCGCCGTCGCGCAAACTGACAAAGCCGTTGGCGCTGACGCTCGACGAGCAGCCAGTCAGGCTGGCGCCAAGGCCGGCGGTGGCGAGAAACGCCGTGGCGCCGAGGCTGAATTTCAGCAGGCCACGGCGCGACAGGGCGGGTGTTTCAGTCAGGCTTGGGTGCATTGTTGTTATTACCCGGGTCGACAGCGTTTAGCGGATGAACAGTTTCTGAATCAGTTTCTGAATCGATGTGCCATATGGCGGGTAGATCAGCCGGGCCGCGTTGAAACGCTGTTTGATCAACACGCCTTTGGCCTTGCTGAAGGTCAGGAAACCTTCATGGCCGTGGTAATGGCCCATGCCTGACGGACCGATGCCACCGAAGGGCATATCGTCCTGAGCGACGTGCAGCAGGGTGTCGTTCAGGCACACACCGCCGGAGTGGGTCTCGTGCAGCACGCGATGCTGTTCGCGCTTGTCGTAGCCAAAGTAGTAAAGAGCCAGAGGACGAGGGCGCTGATTGATGTAAGCGAATGCCTGCTCCAGATCGCGATAAGGCACGATCGGCAGCAGCGGGCCGAAGATTTCGTCCTGCATCACGCTCATCTCGTCGCTGACATTCAGCAGGACGCTGTGCGGCATGCGCCGGCCCTGGCCTTGTTCGAACAACGGGATCAGCAGCGCGCCCTTGCTGGTCGCGTCGCTGATGTAAGCATTGAGCCTCGCCAACTGGCGTTCGTTGATGATTGCCGTGTAGTCGGCGTTGTCCGCCAGGGTCGGGTAAAAGCCTTTTACGGCCTGACGATAGGCCTCGACGAAAGCGCCGACGCGGTCTTCCGGCACCAGCACATAGTCGGGGGCGACACAGGTCTGCCCGGCGTTGAGGGTTTTACCGAAGGCGATGCGTTCGGCGGCGTCCTTCAATGGCACGTCTCTGGAGACGATGGCCGGCGACTTGCCGCCCAGTTCCAGCGTCACTGGCGTCAGGTTCTCCGCCGCCGCACGCATGACGTGTTTGCCGACGCTGGTGGAACCGGTGAACAGCAGATGATCGAAAGGCAGACGCGAGAACGCCATGCCGACATCCGCTTCGCCCAGCACCACGCAGACCAGGTCTTCAGGGAAGATCCGCGCGAGCAATTGCTTGAGCAGCAGCCCGGTCGCCGGGGTCGACTCGCTGAGCTTGAGCATCACCCGATTGCCCGCCGCCAGCGCGCCGACCATCGGCCCTACGGCCAGATACAGCGGGTAGTTCCACGGCACGATCACACCGACCACGCCCAGCGGCTGATAGACCACTTTCGCCGAAGCCGGCTGGAACGCCATGCCGACCTTGCGCCGCGAGGGCTTCATCCATTTCTTCAAATGACGGCTGGCGTAGTGAATGCCGTGCAGGCTCGGCATCAGTTCGGCGAGCAGGGTTTCGTCGGCGCTGCGGTGACTGAAATCGGCGCTGATCGCCTCGATCAATGCCTGGCGCTCGGCGTTGAGCAGATTGCGCAAAGCCTTGAGCCACTGCTGACGTTGCGCGGCCGGCGGCATCGGGTTGGCGGCATACGCCGCCCGTTGCGCCTGGAACTGCCGGTCGAGGGTTTCAGCAGGCTGTTGCAGGGTTTGCAGGTAGGCAATGTCGGCAGTCATCGCAGGCTCCGGATTTTGTTGTAATGAGCACTTTTTAGAGTCGATGCTCTAGAAAGTCAAACGACTTCCGCGCACGTCAGTGTTTTATCCATTTCCGGTTAGGTCGTAAGATGCGCCGTCTACGCACTCTGAATTAAAGCTCAAGCCATGGCCCCACGAATAAAAACCAGCGAGCGCATCGTTCAGAACAGCCTGGAGCTGTTCAATCAGCAGGGCGAGCGCAGCGTCAGCACCAACCACATCGCCGCGCACATGGAGATTTCTCCGGGCAACCTGTACTACCACTTCCCCAACAAGCAGGCGATCATCGCCGTGTTGTTCAGTGAGTACGAAGCCCTGGTAGACAGCTTTCTGCGTCCGCCCCAGGGCCGCCCCGCAACGGTCGAGGACAAGCGTTTCTATTTGAAGGAACTGCTTTCGGCCATGTGGCGCTACCGGTTTCTGCATCGCGACCTCGAGCATCTGCTCGACAGCGATGCGGAACTGGCCGCGCGGTATCGGCGTTTCTCCCAGCGTTGCGTGATCCAGGGCGCAGCCATCTACGAAGGCTTCGTCGCCGCCGGCATCCTGAAAATGGACCGCGTACAGATCGAATCGCTGACCCTCAACGCGTGGATCATCCTGACCTCGTGGGTACGCTTTCTGTGCACCACACGGGAAAACTCCAACCACCTCAGCGAACAGGCCGTGAAGCGCGGCGTGTATCAGGTGCTGGTGCTGGAAGCGGGGTTTGTCACCGATCAGGCGCGTGATGAGGTCAATGCTTTGTTCGACGAGTTCTATGTGCCGCTGGCGCAGGCCCTTGAAGACGTGAAATAAACCGTTCAGCCGAATGCCACAGGAGCCCGATATGTCGATTGCGCAGTTGATCAGCCCACAAGCTTTGGACGCTCGCAAAGAGCAGCCGGGGCTGGTGATTCTCGATTGTCGTTTCGCCCTTGAAGATCCGGACTATGGCCAGCGCAGCTATGCCGAAGGGCACATTGCCGGGGCGAGTTTCGCCGATCTGGAGCGTGATCTGAGCGGTAAGGTCGAGAGGGGCGTGACCGGACGTCATCCGTTGCCCGAGCCGGCGGCGCTGATCGAACGCCTCCAAGCCTGGGGCATCAGCAACGACAGCGATGTGGTTTTGTACGATGACGGCCCGGGTGCCTACGCGGCACGGGCGTGGTGGTTGCTTGCATGGTTGGGCAAGCGCGACGGCGTATTCATTCTCGATGGCGGGCTCAAGGCCTGGCACGCCGCCGGTCTGCCCCTGAGCCTGGATCCGCCGAGCGTGACGCCGGGTAACTTCAGCGGTCAGCCAGACATGAGCCTGCTGCTCAGCGCCGAGCAATTGCAGCAACGCCTCGCCCAGCCAACGCTGACCCTGCTCGACGCCCGCGCCTTGCCGCGCTTCAAGGGCGAAGTGGAACCGATCGATCCGGTCGCCGGGCACATTCCCGGGGCGCAATGTGCGGCGTTCACCGATAACCTCGGCAGTGACGGACGATTCCTGCCGGCGGAGCAGCTCAAGCAGCGTTTCGCTGCGAAACTGGGCGATCGCTCGCCGTCGGAGCTGGTCGCGTACTGCGGATCCGGCGTGACGGCGTGTCACAACCTGTTTGCACTGTGTCTGGCCGGCTATCCGCTGGGCGCGCTGTATGCCGGATCGTGGAGCGAATGGATCAATCAGCCTTCGCGCGGCATTGCCACCGGCGAATAATCACGGAGTCCCCCTGTAGGAGTGAGCCTGCTCGCGATGGCGTCGGCACGTTCAGCATCGCGTCGACTGACACACCGCCATCGCGAGCAGGCTCGCTCCTACAAGGGATATGTGGCGTTCACTGACTGGTTGCAGCGAGCCATTGCGGTATGCGCCGCTCCAGGTAATACCCGGGCCGGCGCAGCGAGCCGTCGACGAAGCCGACATGACCGCCCCGCGTCTGCAATTCGAACTGGGTGCAGGCTGACAACTCATCGGCTTGCGGCAGGCTGTGGGGAAATACGAACGGATCGTCCGCTGCCTGAATGATCAGCGTCGGCGTGCGGATCTCGCCAAGGTAGTAGCGGCTCGAAGCGCGGCGGTAGTAATCCTCGGCATCATTGAAACCATGCAGTGGCGCGGTGACCCGGCCATCGAAATCCCAGAACGTGCGCATGTTCTCCAGCGAGCCGAGTGCGGCCAGTTTCGCCAGGCCGTCTTCGCGCCCGTCATGTTGGAACTGGCGCTGCTTGTTCTTGATGTAGGCGACCATCTCGCGCATGAAGTGCGCCTGATATACCCGCGAGAATCCCTGGCCGATGCGGTCCGCGCACTGATCCAGCCTGAACGGTACCGACACTGCCACTGCGCCGAGCACGCCGCTCTGGCTGCCGGTTTCGCCGAGGTGTTTGAGCAGCACGTTGCCGCCCAGGGAATAGCCGACCGCATACAACGGTGCCAACGGACGTTTCGCGCGCAGGTGCTGGATGGCTTCGGCAAGGTCTTCGCTGGCGCCGGAGTGGTAGCTGCGCGGCAGCAGATTCGGCTCGCCGGAACAACCACGCCAGTTCAGTGCGACGCTGGCCCAGCCCTGGTCGGCCAAAGCCTTTTGGATGCCCGCCACATAGGGTGAATTGGAAGAACCGGTCAGCCCGTGCAGCACCAGCACCAGCGGCGCCTCGGCACTGTGCGAGCCGTGCCAGTCGAGATCGAGGAAGTCGCCGTCCTCGAGCCACAAGCGTTCGCGCTCGCGCTCGATATGCACGGTTTTGCGCCACAGCGGACCCCACAAGGTTTGCAGATGAGGATTGCCGAGGCCGAAGGCGGGGATGAAGCGTTCTGGCGAAGGGGGCACGATGATTCTCGATGGGCTTGTGGCGAGGAAGCACGCCCCCTCGCCGCAGGTTGCTTGCGACCTTGTCAGCCGGCGATGTCCGCCGTGCGCTGCCATAAAGCGTAGTACACGCGACCGGATTTCTGTTCGCGATGCAGGCGCCAGTTGCCCGGCAGGCCCAACGTCGACGGCGCGGTTTCGCTTTCAGTGTAGATCCACGAATCGGCCGCCAGCCATTGGCGCTGTTCCAGCAAAGTACAAACCGCTGGCAGCAGGTTTTGATTGAACGGCGGGTCGAGGAATACCAGATCGAACGGCGTTGCGGTCTGGGTTTCCAGGTAGCGCAGCGCATCGGCGGTTTGTACCTGACCGTTGCTGCAGCGCAGGGTGCCGAGGTGTTCTTTCAGGCTCGATACCGCAACGTTGCTGGCGTCCAGCGCCTGGGCCGTGGCCGCGCCGCGGGACAGCGCTTCCAGAAACAACGCGCCGCTGCCGGCGAACGGGTCGAGCACTTTCGCCCCTTCGACGTACGGCGCGAGCCAGTTGAACAGGGTTTCGCGCACACGATCCGGGGTCGGGCGCAGGCCCGGCGCGTCAGGAAAGCTTAGTTTGCGGCTACGCCACTGGCCACCAATGATGCGCAGTTGGTTCACGCCGTTGTGCACGTTTTGCACAGGTTTTTTCGGTGATCGAGTCGCCATTAATGCTCCGGGACCCCGAGCGGTTGCTCGGCAGGTTTATCAGATGGGGCCGGTAACGGCTTTTGCGGCACGGTCGGGCCAGCGGTGACGATGACCATTTTCTCCGTGCTCAGGTGTTTGTTCAGCGCATCACGGACCTGCTCCACAGTCAGGCTCTGCGATTGACGCATGAAGTCGTCCAGATAGCTCAGCGGCAGATTATAGAAGCCCATGGCGCCCAGTTGGCCAACGATGTCGGCGTTGCTCGCGGTGGACAGCGGGAAGCTGCCGGCCAGTTCGCGCTTGGCATCGTCGAGTTCTTTTTGTGTCGGCCCGGTTTTCAGGTAGTCGGCGAGTACGTCCTGCACCAGTTTCAGGGTGCCTTCGCTCATCTCGGCGCGGGTCTGCAGGTTGATCATGAACGGGCCACGGGCCTGCATCGGGCTGAACGCCGAATACACGCCGTAGGTCAGGCCACGCTTCTCGCGCACTTCGCTCATCAGGCGCGTACCGAAACCACCGCCGCCGAGGATCTGATTGCCCAGCGACAGCGCGGCGTAATCCGGATCGTCGCGATCGATGCCCAGTTGCGCGAGCATCAGGTTGGTCTGTTTCGACGGAAACTCGATGTGGTTGACGCTGGCCTTTGGTTCCTGCGGCGCAGCGATCTTCGCCAGTGCCGGGCCTTTGGGCAGGGCAGAGGAGACCTGAGTGGCGATTGCCTCGGCGTCGGCTCGCGACAGATCGCCGACCAGCGCAATCACCGCATTGCCGGCGGCATAGGCCTTGGCGTGAAACTCGCGCAATTGCGCGACGGTGATCTTCGGCACGCTTTGCGGATTGCCATCGCTGGAATGCGCGTATGGATGCTCGCCGTACAGACGCTTCATCAGCTCGAGGCTGGCGAGTTTGCCGGGGTTCTGTTTCTGGTATTCGAAACCGGCGAGCAACTGATTCTTGATGCGCGCGAAGGAGTCGGCGGGAAAGGTCGGTTTGCCGACCACTTCGGCGAACAGCTTCAGCGCCGGCTCACGCTGCTCGGGTGCGCTCAGGCTGCGCAGCGAGGCCAGCGCCATGTCCTTGAACGCACCGTTGCCGAAGTCGGCCCCAAGGCCCTCAAAACCCTGGGCAATAGCGCCGACGTCTTTGCCAGCGATGCCTTCGTTGAGCATGGCGTTGGTCAGCACCGCGAGGCCGGGCACGTTGCCGTCCTGACTGCTGCCGGCGGCGAAGATCAGGCGCATGTCGAACATCGGCAGCTCATGGGCTTCGACAAACAGCACTTTCGCGCCTTCGGCAGTGTTCCAGGTCTGCACATCGAGCTTGCGGCTGGCCGGGGCCTTGCCGTCGAGTTCGGCCAGCGATTGCAGTTTCTGGCTGGACTTGGCGTTATCCAGTGCTTCGCTGGCGTGGCTGTCGGCGCCAGGTGACAGATAGACCGCCGCCGAACCGATCACCGCGACAGCAATCAGGCCGAGCAGCATCAGGCGTGGGGTTTTGCGCTCACTCATGAGTCGTCTCCATTGGCAGGACGTGGGCGACGCTGAGACGTTCGCGGGTGAAATACTTTTTCGCGGCGTTCTGGATGTCTTGCGGAGTCACGCTTTCCAGATCGGCCAGTTCGGTGTCCATCAGCTTCCACGACAGCCCGACTGTTTCCAGTTGACCGATGGCGGTGGCCTGGCTGGTGATCGAATCACGCTCATAGACCAGCCCGGCGATGACCTGTGCGCGCACGCGTTCCAGCTCTTCGGCAGACGGTGCGGTGGTCTTCAGCTGCTCGAGCAGTTTCCACAAACCGGCTTCAGCCTGAGCGATGGTCTTTTTCTTTTGTGTGTTCGGCGTCGCCGACAGGGTGAACAGGCTGTCGCCACGGGTGTAGGCGTCGTAGTCCGACGAACCGCCGGAGACCAATTCTTCACCGCGTTCCAGTTGCGTCGGAATGCGTCCGCTGTAGCCGCCGTCGAGCAGTGCGGAGATCAGGCGCAGGGCGTTGACCGAACGTTTGTCTTCAGCCGTGGCAATGCTTGGCACGTTGAAGCCGAGCATCAGGCTGGGCAACTGGGTCTGCACGCGCAGGGTGATCTGGCGTTCGCCGGGCTCGGCCAGTTCCAGCGGTTTTTTCGCCGGTGGTACCTCGCGTTTGGCGACGGGGCCGAAGTAGCGCTGGGCGAGGGTTTTCACCTCGTCCGGAGTAACGTCACCGACCACCACCAGCGTGGCGTTGTTCGGCGCGTACCAGGACTGGTACCAGTGGCGCAGTTCTTCGACTTTCATGCGTTCCAGATCCGCCATCCAGCCGATGGTCGGCGTGTGGTAACCGCTGGCCGGGTAGGCCATGGCCTTGTAGCGCTCGTAGGCTTTGGACATCGGCTTGTCATCGGTGCGCAGGCGGCGCTCTTCCTTGATGACTTCGATTTCCTTGGCGAACTCGTCGGCGGGCAGGCGCAGGTTGGCCATGCGGTCCGCTTCCAGCTCAAAGGCCACGCCGAGGCGATCGCGGGCCAGCACCTGGTAGTAAGCGGTGAAGTCGTCGCTGGTGAAGGCATTCTCTTCGGCGCCGAGGTCGCGCAGGATCAGCGAGGCTTCGCCAGGGCCGACTTTTTCGCTGCCCTTGAACATCATGTGTTCGAGCGCGTGGGACAAACCGGTCTGGCCCGGGGTTTCGTAGCTGGAGCCGACCTTGTACCAGATCTGCGAAACGACGACAGGCGCACGATGGTCTTCGCGCACGACGACCTTGAGGCCGTTGTCGAGGGTGAATTCATGGGTCGGTTGCGGGTCGGCCGCCAGGGCCGAAAGGGGCAGGCAGACTGCGCTGAGCAGCAGGCCGGCAGCGCGGCGGGCTAGAGCATTCATTCGTTTTTCAACCTGTTGGGCTGCCCGCTTGGTCTTAGCGTCGGCGGGCGAGAGGTAGGGCGTGTCATTGATCATTACCAGTACCGCGCCGGCGCCTGATAGCGTGCAGGGCAAGGCGCGAGGAGTGTGGATTGGTTGTTCCAAATAAACTCCGAGCAACGCAGCCCTGCACACTATCAGGCCCGGCCCTCCGGGTGGCGCCTGAAAACGGGCCATACTGCGTTGCAGTTCTTGGCAAGGAAAGCACATTCCCTGCGGCCTGCGCCTTGTCTGGCCCGTTTTCAGGCGGCCACGCGGTACTGGTAATGATCAATGACACGCCCTAGGATACTGATCCGTTTTACTGGCGACCACGTCTATGAGGTTCTGCAACCTGATAAGGCTGAATGGGTTTGCGGGACAAGGCAGCGGTTTGGCAACCAGGCCCTGCGTTTTCGCCGATTTTTGCCGGTTTAGATCATCGTAAAAACGATCCTTGAGGTGCCTGCGGCGCCTCGACAAAATGTTGCGCGTGAACAAGCTGGATGAAACACAGTCTGTTCTGCATCGAATATTTATTTGCCGGGGCGCCCTGTTGGCGCGTCGCTACCGTGAGATAGCCGTCCTCCATGTTTGGTTCCAACGACGACAAGAAGAGCCCAGCTGCGGCTGGCGAGAAGAAAAGCCTGTTCGGATGGCTGCGGAAAAAACCGCAGGAACCCGTCGTCGAACAGCCGCCCGCGATTCCTGAGCCGGCCCCCGCGCCAGCACCTGCAATAGAAGAAGAGCCGGCGCCGATTGTGCTGCCGATCGCCGAACCGGTGCTGCAACCGGAAGCTGAAGCCGAGCCTGAAACGCCGACCGCTGCCGAGTTGCCGCTGTCGCCCGCCGTTGAGCCGTGGTTGACCCTGCCGGTGGCAGAAGAGCCGGTGGCCCTGGTCGAAGAAGCGACACCGCATGTGACGCCAGTGATTCCTGCGCCGGTTGCCGAGGTGGCTGCGCCGCCTGTGCCTGAACCGGTTGTCGAGCCAGTGCCGGTCGTTGCCGAGCCAGTGGCGCCGGTTGTCCAGCCGTCCGAGCCTGCGCCTGCGCCTGCACCTGCACCGCTTGCCGCGGCACCAGTTGTCGCTCCGATCGTGCCGGTCGAAGCCCCTGTAGAAACGCCGGTCGAAGCGTCGCACAGCGAAGAAACCAAAGCCGGTTTCTTCGCCCGCCTCAAGCAAGGCCTGTCGAAGACCAGCGCCAGCATCGGCGAGGGCATGGCCAGCCTGTCCCTCGGCCGCAAGACCATCGACGATGATCTGCTCGACGACCTCGAAACCCGTCTGCTCACCGCCGACGTCGGCGTCGAGGCGACCACGCAGATCATCCAGCGCCTGACCCAGAAGGTTGCGCGCAAGGAACTGGCCGACGCCGACGCCCTGTACAAATCCTTGCAGGCCGAACTGGCCGCGATGCTCAAGCCGGTTGAACAGCCGCTGAAAATCGCCTCGCAGAACAAACCTTTCGTGATTCTGGTGGTTGGCGTCAACGGCGCCGGCAAGACCACCACCATCGGCAAACTGGCGAAGAAGCTGCAGCTCGAAGGCAAGAAAGTCATGCTGGCGGCCGGCGATACTTTCCGTGCCGCAGCTGTTGAGCAATTGCAGGTCTGGGGCGAGCGCAACAAGATCCCGGTGATCGCCCAGCACACCGGCGCCGACTCGGCTTCGGTGATCTTCGATGCCGTGCAAGCGGCCAAGGCCCGTGGCATTGATGTGCTGATCGCCGACACCGCCGGTCGTCTGCACACCAAAGACAACCTGATGGAAGAACTGAAAAAGGTTCGCCGGGTGATCGGCAAGCTCGACGCCGACGCGCCGCACGAAGTGCTGCTGGTCCTCGACGCCGGCACTGGCCAGAACGCCATCAACCAGGCCAAGCAGTTCAACCAGACCGTCGAACTGACCGGTCTGGCGCTGACCAAGCTCGATGGCACCGCCAAGGGCGGGGTGATTTTCGCCCTGGCCAAGCAGTTCGGCCTGCCGATCCGCTATATCGGCGTCGGTGAAGGCATCGACGATTTGCGCACCTTTGAAGCCGAACCCTTTGTCCAGGCACTGTTTGCCGAGCGGGAGCGTTCATGATTCGTTTCGAACAGGTCGGTAAACGCTACCCGAACGGTCACGTCGGCTTGCATGAGCTGAGCTTTCGAGTCCGTCGTGGCGAGTTCTTGTTTGTCACCGGTCACTCCGGTGCCGGTAAATCCACGCTGTTGCGCCTGTTGCTGGCAATGGAACGGCCGACCAGCGGCAAACTGCTGCTCGCCGGGCAGGACCTGAGCACCATCAGCAACGCGCAGATCCCGTTCCTGCGTCGGCAGATCGGCGTGGTGTTCCAGAATCACCAGTTGCTGTTCGATCGCACGGTGTTCAACAACGTCGCGTTGCCGCTGCAGATTCTCGGCCTGTCCAAGGCTGAGATCGCCAAGCGCGTCGATTCGGCGCTGGAACGCGTGGCGCTGTCGGACAAAACCGATCTGTACCCGGGCGACCTGTCCACTGGTCAACAGCAGCGCGTCGGCATTGCCCGCGCCATCGTCCATCGCCCGGCCTTGCTGCTGGCGGACGAACCGACCGGTAACCTCGACCCGCGACTGGCGGCGGAAATCATGGGCGTGTTCGAAGACATCAACCGTCTGGGCACCAGCGTGCTGATCGCCAGTCACGACCTGGCGCTGATCGCGCGCATGCGTCACCGCATGCTGACCCTGCAACGCGGCCGCTTGATCGGCGACGGGGAGGCCGGGGTATGAGTGCGACACGCAGTCCGAAGGTTTCCGAGCGCGTGGCCCCGAAAGCCGCTGACCCGCAACCGCAGAAGAAGAAAAAGCACGACGATGACGACGGCCCGGACTTCGCCACGTTGTTCCGCGCCTGGATCGAAAGCCACCGCGCCAGCCTGCTCGACAGCCTGCGCCGCCTTGGCAAGCAGCCGATCGGCAGTTTCTTCACCTGCATGGTGATGGCCGTTGCGCTGAGTCTGCCGATGGGGCTTTCGCTGTTGCTCAACAACGTCGAGCGTCTCGGCGGTTCCTGGCAGCGCGCGGCGCAGATTTCCCTGTACCTGCAACTCGATGCCAGCGCGGAACAGGGCGAAGCGCTGCGCGAGCAGATCAAAGGCATGCCCGGCGTCGCGGATGCCGAATATGTCGGCCGCGATCAGGCGCTTGAGGAGTTCCAGCAGCAGTCCGGCCTGGGCGAAGCCCTGCGTGAGTTGCCGGAGAACCCGTTGCCGGGTGTGGTGCTGGTGACACCGAACGAAGTCGACAAGCCGACACTCGAAGCATTAAGACAAAAACTTTCCGAGCTGCCCAAGGTACAACAGGCACAACTTGATCTAGTCTGGGTCGAGCGTCTGGCCGCCATCCTCAAGCTTGGCGACCGCTTTGTCTTCGGTCTGACGGTGTTGTTGGTGTCTGCATTACTTTTGGTGATAGGCAATACCATTCGTCTTCATATTGAAAACCGCCGCACCGAGATAGAAGTGATTAAACTCGTCGGCGGCACTGACAGTTATGTGCGCCGCCCTTTCCTTTATATGGGCGCGTTGTATGGCTTCGGTGCAGGGCTGTTGTCCTGGGGCGTATTGGCGTTCGGCCTGAACTGGCTGAACGATGCGGTGGTTGGACTGGCCGGCTTGTACGGCAGTGATTTCGCCCTGGCCGGCGTGCCAGTGGCCGACGGTCTGTCGCTCTTGCTTGGCGCGGTGCTGTTGGGTTATATCGGTGCATGGATTGCAGTCGCACGTCATCTCAGGGAGCTGGCGCCGAAGTAGAATCTTTTTTGCGCGTGATTGACCTTGCGGTTTTTATGGGAACTTGTACTTGAGTTCCCGGTCAATTTTTCGCAGTGCCGAGAGGCACGAGTATGTGAGTGGGAGGTTTTTTCGTATGACCAATTCTTTGCAACCTGCGTATGCGTTGGTTCCGGGTGCGAACCTGGAAGCCTACGTGCACACCGTCAACAGCATTCCATTGCTGACGCCGGAGCAGGAGCGTGAACTGGCCGAGAGTCTCTACTATGAGCAGGATTTGGGGGCGGCTCGGCAGATGGTGCTCGCCCACCTGCGTTTTGTCGTACACATTGCCCGTAGCTACTCCGGCTACGGTCTGGCTCAGGCTGACCTGATCCAGGAAGGTAACGTCGGCCTGATGAAGGCCGTCAAGCGCTTCAACCCGGAAATGGGTGTGCGTCTGGTATCGTTCGCCGTGCACTGGATCAAGGCGGAAATTCACGAATTCATCCTGCGCAACTGGCGCATTGTGAAAGTCGCGACCACCAAGGCCCAGCGCAAGCTGTTCTTCAACCTGCGCAGCCAGAAGAAACGTCTGGCGTGGCTGAACAACGAGGAAGTCCACCGTGTGGCGGAAAGCCTCGGCGTCGAACCACGTGAAGTGCGCGAGATGGAAAGTCGCCTGACCGGCCATGACATGGCCTTCGACCCGGCTGCGGAAGCCGACGATGACAGCGCTTTCCAGTCGCCGGCCAACTACCTGGAAGACCACCGGTACGACCCGGCGCGTCAGCTGGAAGATGCCGACTGGAGCGACAACTCCAACACCAACCTGCACGAAGCACTGGAAGTGCTGGACGAGCGCAGCCGTGACATCCTCTACCAGCGCTGGCTGGCGGAAGAGAAGGCCACGCTGCACGACCTGGCGCAGAAGTACAACGTGTCGGCCGAGCGAATCCGTCAGCTCGAGAAGAGCGCGATGAACAAGCTCAAGTTGTCGATCGCCGCGTAACCGGCGCATCAGCAATAAAAAACGCCCCGATCAGCGATGATCGGGGCGTTTTCATTTCTGTTTCAGCGCAAATCCCTGTGGGAGCGAGCCTGCTCGCGAATGCGGTTTATCAGTGACATCAATGCAGGCTGACACACCGCTTTCGCGAGCAGGCTCGCTCCCACAATGGTATTTCGGTGTTATTCAGCCCAAGGCGCCCGCCGCGAATCATTCAGCCCGAGCAAATAACTGTCGCCGCCCAACTGACTCATCTGCTGCCGAATCCACCCGGCCCGACGCGACACATAACCGGTCGGGTGACTCGCGCTCCATACCCGCGGATTGGGCAGGACGGCAGCCAGATAACTCGCCTGCTGGCGCGACAACGATTTCGCACCCACGCCAAAGTGATGGCGGGCCGCCGCTTCGGCGCCAAACACGCCGTCATCCCATTCGACGCTGTTAAGGTACACCTCAAGGATCCGCTGCTTGGGCCAGAACACTTCGATCAACGCGGTAAACCACGCTTCCAGGCCCTTGCGCAGATAGCTGCGGCCGGACCACAAAAACAGATTTTTCGACACTTGCTGGCTCAAGGTGCTGGCGCCGCGAATCGAGCCGCCCAGCTCGTTGTGGGCCAGCGCAGCCTGGATCGCGCGCAGATCGAAGCCCCAGTGCTCGGGGAATTTCTGATCCTCGCCGGCAATCACCGCCACCTTCAAGTCATCGGAGATCTCATTCCACGGTTTCCAGGTGCGCTGCAGGTCGATCGGCTCGCCGTCGACCCAGGATTCGACCTTGCGCTCGACCATCAGCGCCGTGACCGGCGGTGGCACGAAGCGAAACACCAGCACCAGCAAGACACTGCCGCCGGCGAACCAGAGCAGGGCCTTCGTGAGACGACGGAAAATTGAACGCAGCATAGAGATGGCTTGGCCGAACCCGTGGAGCGGGCCATTATACAGACCCTGCCGATCGCGTCTGACTGGAGTTCCCCATGCTGCGTGGCTTTTTGATGCTGGCCGCTTTTTTCGGATTCACCGGTGTTGCGCTGGGCGCGTTCGCCGCCCATGGCCTGAAAAACCGCCTGACCCCGGAATACCTGGCCATTTTCCACACTGGCGTCACCTACCAATTGGTGCACACACTCGCACTGTTCGGCGTTGCGCTGCTGGCCACGCAGATTCCAGGGCGGCTGGTCACTTGGGCCGGCGTGTCCTTCACCGCCGGCATTGTGTTGTTCTCCGGCAGTCTGTATCTGCTGACCACCACCGGCATCAGCAAGCTCGGCATCATTACCCCTTTTGGTGGCCTCGCGTTTCTCATCGGTTGGGTTTGCCTCGGCCTCGCCGCCTGGCGCTTGCAGCTAACCGCTTGACGCTTGGTACTGACCTTTAGGTCATGATCGGGCTAGAATGCCAGCCCCTAAAAATGATGGCGGCGTTGTACATGCGCATTCAGTTGAACGGTGAGTCCTTTGAATTGCCCGACG
This sequence comes from Pseudomonas sp. RIT-PI-o, assembly GCF_001297215.1. Lineage (NCBI taxonomy): Bacteria > Pseudomonadati > Pseudomonadota > Gammaproteobacteria > Pseudomonadales > Pseudomonadaceae > Pseudomonas > Pseudomonas sp. RIT-PI-o. The sequence goes on from NZ_LHPA01000037.1 coordinate 207,279, forward strand.
GTGAAACCGTTGCGGGCCTGATCACCCGTCTGGAGCTGACCGGACGCCGGGTGGCGGTCGAGCTCAATCTGGACATCGTTCCGCGCAGCCAGCATGCCGATACCACGCTCAATGACGGCGACAGCGTCGAAGTGGTCCACGCCATCGGCGGCGGCTGATTGTCCCGGCCCGCAAGGGCAAAGAATTCTGCAAGACCCTCACCCCTCAAGAGGATTCCCCATGAGCATCGTTCGTAGCGACAAGCCTTTTGTGCTGGCCGGTCGTACTTACCAGTCGCGTTTGCTGGTCGGTACCGGCAAGTACCGTGACATGGAAGAAACCCGCCAGGCCATCGAAGCCTCGGGTGCCGAGATCGTCACCTTCGCCGTGCGCCGCACCAACCTGGGACAGATCGAAGGCGAGCCGAACCTGCTCGAAGTGCTGTCGCCGGATCGCTACACCTTCCTGCCGAACACCGCTGGTTGCTACGACGCTATCGAAGCCGTGCGCACCTGCCGCCTCGCGCGTGAATTGCTCGACGGCCACAACCTGGTGAAGCTGGAAGTGCTGGCTGACCAGAAGACCCTGTTCCCCAACGTGATCGAAACCCTCAAGGCCGCCGAAACCCTGGTCAAGGAAGGCTTCGACGTGATGGTCTACACCAGCGATGACCCGATCATCGCCCGCCAACTGGCGGAAATCGGCTGCATCGCGGTGATGCCGCTGGCCGGTCTGATTGGCTCCGGTCTGGGTATCTGCAATCCGTACAACCTGCAGATCATCCTCGAAGAAGCGAAGATTCCGGTGCTGGTGGATGCCGGTGTCGGTACGGCTTCCGACGCGACCATCGCCATGGAGCTGGGGTGTGACGCCGTACTGATGAACTCGGCCATCGCTCACGCCCAGCAACCGGTAATGATGGCGCAAGCCATGCAGCACGCCATCGTCGCCGGCCGTCTGGCGTACCTCGCCGGCCGCATGCCGAAAAAACTTTATGCCAGCGCCTCTTCGCCGCTGGATGGTCTGATCAAGTAAGAGCCATTGATGACTGAATCGAACGACACGCCTGTCCAGCCGGACGAAGGCGACGAGCGCCAACACCGCCGCATCAAGAGTTTCGTGATGCGCGCCGGGCGCATGACCGAAGGCCAGCAACGCGGTCTGGATCAGGGCGCGCCGCTGTACGTGCTGCCGCTGGCCGATGCGCCGGTCGATTACGACCAAGTGTTCGGCCGCTCGGCACCGCGCTCGCTGGAAATCGGTTTCGGCATGGGCCACTCGCTGCTGGAAATGGCCGCGGCGGCGCCGGAGCAGGATTTCATCGGCGTTGAAGTGCACCGTCCGGGTGTCGGTGCGCTGCTCAATGGCGTACTGACCCAAGGGCTGACCAACCTGCGGGTCTACGATTGCGACGCGATCGAAGTGCTCAACCGCTGCATCGCCGACAACAGCCTCGATCGCCTGATGCTGTTCTTCCCGGATCCATGGCACAAGAGCCGTCACCACAAGCGCCGCATCGTCCAGGCCTCGTTCGCCGAACTGGTGCGCAGCAAGCTCAAGGTCGGCGGCATTCTGCACATGGCCACCGACTGGGAACCGTACGCCGAGTACATGCTGGAAGTGATGAACGTCGCCCCGGGCTACCGCAACCTCGCCGAAGACGGCAAATGCGTCCCACGCCCGGCCGAACGCCCGATCACCAAGTTCGAACGCCGCGGCGAACGCCTTGGCCATGGCGTGTGGGATCTGAAGTTCGAAAAACAGTCCTGAGCATCACGCGGTAAAAATGTAGGAGTGAGCCTGCTCGCGATTGCGGTTGTTTTGGGTGTGCTGAAAGATCAGCGGCGGTCAGCGACCACGCCGATCAGCACCAGCACAACCAGAAGCACCGGCGCCAGGCTGTAGTTGTTGAACTGGCTCAGGCCCTTGATCACCCACGGCGTCGCGTAGATCAGCGCGGCGCCGCTGCCGATCAGGCAGAGCAGGGCCATCAGGGGCACGCGCAGGGCACCGGCGATGCTGCCCAGGCGTTGCTCGACCCAGCCTTTGAAGTCGGCGCCGAACAGCACCAGCAGGCAACCGACCAGCGCCAAAGCGATTTCCGAGAGATTGCTGCGGCTCCAGCGGGAGACGGTGGCCAGCAGGTCGAGTATCAAATCCATGCGTTTTCCCTTTGAGCTGAAGTCAGTTCAGAAATTGTTGCAGCAAGTCGTTGAGGAACAGCTGGCCGCGTTCGGTGGCCGCCAGGCGTGACGGTTCGACCTGCAACAGGCCGCTTTGTTCGGCTTCGCGGCGGCCTTCGGCGAGGCTGTCGAGCGACAGTCCGGTGCGTTCCGGATACAGGCGCGATTCGACCCCGGCAGTCAGGCGCAGGGCGTTCATCAGGAACTCGAACGGCATCTCGTCATTGCTCAGCGGTTTCTCGCCAGCCTGAAAGCTCTTCGCTGGATTCAGATAGTCCTTCGGCAGGCGGGTTTTCCATGTGCGCACGATGCGCCCGTCCGGGTGACTCAATTTTCCATGGGCGCCGGCGCCGATGCCGATGAAGTCGCCGAAGCTCCAGTAATTGAGGTTGTGCCGCGCCGGGCGATCGGGCTGGGCATATGCCGACACTTCGTATTGCGCGTAACCGTGCTCGGCCAGCAGCGCCTGGCCGGCTTCCTGAATGTCCCACAGCGTGTCGTCTTCCGGCAGCACCGGCGGCTGATTCCAGAACACCGTGTTCGGCTCCAGCGTCAGCTGATACCAGGAGATATGCGTCGGCTTCAGCGCGATGGCTTGACGCAGGTCGCTCAAGGCATCGTCCAGCGACTGATCGGGCAAACCGTGCATCAAGTCGAGGTTGAAATTATCGAACCCGGCCTGTCGCGCCATGCCCGCCGCACGCACGGCTTCGTCACCGTTGTGGATACGGCCGAGGGCCTCAAGTTTTTCCTGCTGAAAGCTCTGGATGCCGATTGACAGGCGATTGATCCCCAGCTTGCGATAGGCGACAAACTTCTCTTGTTCGAAGGTGCCCGGATTGGCCTCCAGGGTGATTTCAATGTCGGCGGCGAACGGGATGCGCTGCTCGACGCCCTTCAACAAACGTCCGAGGGCGTCGGCGCTGAACAGGCTCGGCGTACCACCACCGAAGAAAATCGAGGTCAGCTCACGGCCATACACCGCGTGCAGATCCTGATCGAGATCGGCCAGCAGCGCGTCGACGTACTCCTGCTCCGGCAGCACCGGGCTGGCGGTGTGCGAGTTGAAATCGCAATACGGGCATTTGCGCACACACCACGGGATGTGGATGTACAGCGCCAGGGGCGGCAGGGTTGCCAGCGGCGCCCGAGGCGAGGAAGCAGCGCCGCCGATGATCAGCGACGACGCGGAAGAATCAGTGGTCATTTCAAGCCCAGACGCTGGCGCAGCAGATCCATTGCACGGGCGCGGTGGCTGATCTGGTTCTTGTCGGCCGGGCTCAGCTCGGCGCTGGAGCAGTCGCGCTCCGGCACCCAGAACAGCGGGTCGTAACCGAAGCCGTGTTCGCCGCTGGCTGCGGTGAGGATGCGGCCGTGCCACAGACCTTCGCAGAGAATCGGCAGCGGATCATCGGCGTGGCGCACCAGTGCTAAGACGCAGACGAACTGTGCGCCGCGCTCGGCTTCCGGCACATCTTTCAGCGCGTCGAGCAGTTTGGCGTTGTTCGCGGCATCGCCCTGGCCGTCGGCATAACGCGCCGAGTAGATGCCCGGCGCACCGCCGAGGAAATCCACCGCCAGCCCGGAGTCGTCGGCCAGTGCCGGCAGCCCGGAAATGCGCGCGGCGTTGCGTGCCTTGAGGATCGCGTTCTCGACGAACGACAGGCCGGTTTCTTCCGGCTCGACCTTGCTCCATTCGCCAATCGAGCGCAGTTGCACCGAGTCGCCGAGCATGGCCTGGAGTTCTTTGAGTTTGCCGGCGTTATGGCTGGCCAGTACGAGCTGCTTGATGTTCATCATTCGCCGGGAAAAAGTTCTTGGTTGAAGTTGATGGTGTTGATCTTGTCGCCGTTCTGCACCTTGATTTCAAAGGTGCGGGTCTCCTGCTGCGGCACCGGGTACTGGGCGATGTAGTAGATCGCGCCCTGTTCGGTGACCTGGCGGAACTTCAGCGCCACGCTGTTGCTGGCCAGGTCCTTGACCGTGCCGGTGACGCTGGCGATCTGCGGTTTGCCGTCCTTGATCACCGAGACATTGATCACGCCCTGGTTCTTGCTGCGGATCAGCTCGGCGGCCTTGGCGATGTCCGGCGTCAGAAACGTCGAGTTGAAAGTGTTGTAGTGCACCGTGACATCGCCGAAGGTTTCCTTGCGTTCACCTTTGATGACGTCTGCCGCCATGGCGCCAGCGCTCAGGCAGGCGGTGAGTAACAGCAACGCTGGACGACTCATGTTCGTGCTCCTCGAAATGGCCTGGCTCAGACCGCGACCCGGTGGTCCGCCAACTGCGGGCTGCTGACGCGGTAGATACCGATTTCACCTAACAGATTAGGCCATAGCTTACTGGCCCACCCGTGACGGTGCTGTTGATCCACGGCAAGCCGATCAATGACCTTGGCATCACGTTCGCGGCACAGCTCTTCGAAATCCTCGAAGGTGCAGAAGTGGATGTTCGGCGTGTTGTACCAGGTGTAGGGCAGGAACTCGGAGACCGGCATGCGGCCCTTGCTCGCCAGGTACCAGCGGCAGCGCCAGTGGCCGAAATTCGGGAAGGTGATGATGCACTGGCGGCCGACCCGGAGCATTTCGTCGAGGATCTTGTCCGGGTAATGCACCGCCTGCAGGGCCTGGGTCATGACGACGATGTCGAAACTGTTGCTGGCGAAGTTGCCCAGGCCCTTGTCCAGATCCTGCTCGATGACGTTGATGCCCTTGGCCACGCACTCGGCAATATTGTCGGCGTCGTTTTCCAGGCCATAACCGGTGACGTTCTTGTTGTCGCGCAGCCAGGTCAGCAGCTCGCCGTCACCGCAACCGAGGTCGAGGACGCGGCTGCCGGCGGGGATCCATTCCTGGATGATTTCCAGATCAGCTCTCATGGCTTTCTCACAACGAAATGCGGTTCATGTAATTGCCGAACGCCTGCAAGTAACGCGGGATCGGAATCAGGAAGGCGTCGTGGCCCTGCGGTGCGTCGATTTCCAGATAGCTGACGTCCTTGCGCGCGGCCATCAGCGCATCCACCAGTTCCCGCGAGCGCGCCGGAGAGAAGCGCCAGTCGGTGGTGAATGACATCACGCAAAACTTGGCCGTGGCGTTTTCGAAGGTTTTTGCCAGATCATCGTCGAAGTTCGCCGCCGGATCGAAGTAATCCAGTGCCTTGGTCATCAACAGATAGGTGTTGGCATCGAAACGCCCGGAGAACTCTTCGCCCTGATAACGCAGGTAACTTTCAACCTGGAACTCGACACTGTGGAAGTCGTAGTTGAGTTTTTCGCTCTTCAGGCCGCGGCCGAATTTCTCGCCCATCGAATCGTCGGACAGGTAAGTGATGTGGCCGACCATGCGCGCGAGCATCAGCCCGCGCTTGGGGATCACGCCCGCTTCCTGGAACGAGCCGCCGTGGAATTCCGGATCGGTGAGGATCGCCTGACGTGCGACTTCGTTGAACGCGATGTTCTGCGCCGACAGTTTGGGCGCCGAGGCGATGGCCAGGCAGTGACGCACGCGATCCGGGTAGGTGATGGTCCATTGCAGCGCCTGCATGCCGCCGAGGCTGCCGCCGATCACCGCCGCCCACTGGCCGATGCCGAGCAAGTCAGCGAGGCGCGCCTGGCTGTGCACCCAGTCTTCGACGGTGAGCACCGGGAAGTCGGCACCGAACGGCTTGCCGGTCTCCGGGTTGACGCTGCTCGGGCCGGTGGAGCCGTTGCAGCCGCCGAGGTTGTTCAGGCTGACCACGAAGAACTTGTTGGTGTCGATCGGCTTGCCGGGGCCGATGCAGCTGTCCCACCAACCGGGTTTGCGGTCGTCGACGCTGTGATAGCCGGCCGCGTGGTGGTGGCCGGACAAGGCGTGGCAGATCAGCACGGCGTTGCTCGCCTGGGCGTTCAGCGTGCCGTAGGTTTCGTAGATCAGATCATAGGCGGCCAGCGAACGCCCACAAGCCAGCGCCAGCGGTTCGCTGAAGTGCGCGGTTTGTGGTGTCACCAGACCAACAGAATCGGCGGGAAAGGCAGTTGGCATCGACCCTGCTCTCGTTGAAATGAGGCGTAAGTCTAAAGACCGTGGGGGGTAGCGGCAAGCGGCCCTCACCCTGGCCCTCTCCCGGAGGGAGAGGGGACTGACCGCGGCGATCTTCAGAGTGATGCTGACCTGAGGTATCGAGTCGAACTCAGGCTTTGAAAACAACCCGATCGGCTCCCTCTCCCTCGGGAGAGGGCTGGGGTGAGGGGAGCAGGCGACCCCATATCAAGTCGAGCGCCCGCTCCCTCTCACCTCACATCAGCAAACGCAAAATCTCCGGCATCATCGTCATCGCCGCCAGATTGTTGATCACCAGCATGTCGATCAATTTCAGCGCAAGGAAGGCGAAGATCGGCGACAGATCCAGGCCGCCGAGGTTCGGCAGGAAGCGGCGGAACGGTGCCAGCGCCGGTTCACAGATCTGGTTGACCAGTTCGGCGCCCGGATTGTGGCTGCCCGGTGCGACCCACGAGAGAATCACGCTGATGATCAGGGCGAAGAAGAAGATCTTCAGAAACAGCGCGGTAACGCCGATCAGCGACCAGATAAACAGTTGCAGCGGGTTGCCGGTGGTGCCGTAGGTCAACAGCAGGGTGAGTGCCATCAGCAGTAGCTGCACCAGAATCGCCAGTACCAGCGACGACATGTCGAGGCCGAACAGGCTCGGGATGATCCGGCGCAAAGGCTTGAGCAGCGGCTGGGTGGCCTTGACCACGAACTGGCACAGCGGGTTGTAGAAGTTCGCCCGCACCAGTTGCAGGACGAAGCGCAGCAGCACGATCAGCAGGTACAGGCTGCCGAGGGTTTGCAGCACGTAAACCGCTGCGGTGTTCAATCCGATCATGTAAGGCTCCTTTATTTGCCCAGTTGTTCGGCCATTTCGGCCGAGCGGTGCGCGGCGGCGCCGAGTGCGGTTTCAACCAGCGCTTCGAAGCCGCCAGCCTGGAATGATTTGATCGCTGCTTCCGTGGTGCCGTTTGGCGAGGTCACACGGCGACGCAGTTCGGCGGCGTCGACGTCGCTGGACACCGCCATGTGCGCGGCGCCCAGAGCGGTCTGCACGGTCAGTTGTTCAGCGATTTCCTTTGGCAAGCCGAGTTTGACGCCAGCGGCGGTCATCGCTTCGATCAACAGGAAAAAGTACGCCGGGCCGGAGCCGGACACGGCAGTCACGGCGTCCAGTTGCTGTTCTTCGTCCAGCCACAGGGCGATGCCGACGGCGGACAGCAGCTCTTCGGCTTGCTGACGCTGCTCGGCGGTCACTTCGCTGGTCGCGTACAAACCGCTGACACCCTGACGCAGCAGCGCCGGGGTGTTCGGCATGCAGCGCACGATCGGCTGTTCGCCGAGCCACGCGGTCATGCTCGCGCAGGTGATCCCGGCGGCGATCGACACCACCAGTTGATTCGGCTTCAGGCTGGGGCGAATCGCCTCGCACACAGCTTTCATCGCCTGTGGCTTGACCGCCAGCACGACGACATCGACGCCTTCGATAGCCTGGGCGTTGTCGGCGAAGGTTTCGATGCCGTGCTCGGCGCTGACCCTGGCGCGGGTGTCGTCGCCCGGATCGCTGGCGCGGATCTGCGCCGCTTCCAGACCCTTGGCGCGCAAGCCGCCAATCAGACTGGCCGCCATGTTGCCCGCACCGATAAACGCAATACGTGTGTTGCTCATGTGTGGTCCTTATCTGGAAACGTTCAAGACTGGGAATAATCTCTGGCGCCAAACAGCGCGGTACCGATCCGCACCCAGGTGGCGCCCTGGGCGATGGCCGACTCGAGGTCGTGGCTCATGCCCATGGACAAGGTGTCGAGCGGCAGCTCGAGGCTCGCCTGCAAGGTCTGCACGGCGGCGAAAGCAGCGTCCTGTTCGGCGCGCGCCTCGGTCGGCTCGGGAATCGCCATCAGCCCGCGCAGTTTCAGCCGGGGCAGGGCGCTGATGGCCTCGGCCAGCGCCGGCAGATCGGCCGGGGTGCAACCGGATTTACTCGCCTCGCCGCTGACATTGACCTGAATGCAGATATTCAGTGGAGGCAGCTCGGCGGGGCGTTGTTCGGACAGGCGTTGGGCAATTTTCAGACGATCCACGGAGTGCACCCAGTCGAAATGCTCGGCAATGGCGCGAGTCTTGTTCGATTGAATGGGGCCGATGAAGTGCCAGATCAAGGGCAGATCGGCCAGCTCCAGCTGTTTGCCCAAGGCTTCCTGCAGGTAGTTCTCGCCGAAGTCGCGCAAGCCGGCGGCATAGGCTTCGCGCAGGGCCTGGGCGGGTTTGGTCTTGCTCACGGCGAGCAAATGGATGCTGTTTTCGTCGCGGTGTGCAGCTTTGGCTGCTGCCTGGATGCGCGAACCAACCTGAAGGATGTTGTCTGCTATCGTGGACATCAAGAGGCGCCGGCGGTCTGTAGGTTCGCGGCATTCTACTGGAATTGAGGGACGCTATGGATATCACTGAACTGCTGGCCTTCAGCGCCAAACAGGGCGCATCCGACCTGCACCTGTCGGCGGGCCTGCCGCCGATGATCCGCGTCGATGGCGATGTGCGACGGATCAATCTGCCGGCGCTGGATCACAAGCAAGTGCACGATCTGATCTACGACATCATGAACGACACCCAGCGCATCGAATTCGAGAAAAATCTGGAAACGGATTTTTCCTTTGATGTGCCCGGCGTGGCGCGGTTTCGGGTCAACGCGTTCAACCAGAACCGAGGCGCCGGCGCAGTGTTCCGCACCATTCCCTCGAAAGTGCTGAGCATGGAAGACCTCGCCATGGGCGATGTTTTCCGCAAGATCACCGATGCGCCGCGCGGGCTGGTGCTCGTCACCGGGCCGACCGGTTCAGGCAAATCCACCACGCTGGCGGCAATGATCGATTACCTCAACACCCATCGCCATCACCACATTCTCACCATTGAGGACCCCATCGAGTTTGTCCACGAATCGCGCAAATGCCTGATCAATCAGCGCGAAGTCCATCGCGATACCCGCAGCTTCGCCACAGCGCTGCGTTCGGCCCTGCGTGAAGATCCGGACGTGATTCTGGTGGGTGAGATGCGTGATCTGGAAACCATTCGCCTGGCGCTGACCGCCGCTGAGACCGGGCATCTGGTGTTCGGCACACTGCACACGACCTCGGCGGCGAAGACCATCGACCGCGTGGTGGACGTGTTCCCCGGCGACGAGAAGTCGATGGTGCGTTCGATGCTGTCGGAGTCGTTGCTGGCGGTGGTGTCGCAGACGTTGATCAAGAAGATCGGCGGCGGGCGGGTGGCGGCGCATGAAATCATGCTCGGGACATCGGCGATCCGTAACCTGATCCGCGAGGACAAGGTGGCGCAGATGTATTCAGCGATTCAGACCGGTGGGTCGTTGGGGATGCAGACACTCGATATGTGCCTGAAAGATCTGGTAACCAAAGGCCTGATCAGCCGCGAGCATGCCCGCGAGAAAGCGCGTACACCGGATAATTTCTAAGGGGGGAATCGGCCTGTGGCGAGGGAGCTTGCCCCCGCCGGGGTGCGCGGCAGCCCCCCCAAACTTTGTGGGCCGCGGGCCCCAACGGGGGGCAAGCCCCCTCGCCACAGTTGATGGTGGGTTAACGCTGGACTACACGCAGTTGCTGTTGCTCTTTGGGCAACACGCGCTTGGCCCCACGGCAAGAGTTTTTCCGTAAGGGCTGTCTTGCGGGGTGGTGCTCTGCGC